>NZ_JAPIYN010000018.1:0-121171 GCF_035617725.1 Mycobacterium sp. 94-17 | reverse complement strand
CTTCGCCGCCCACGACACCTACGCCGACGACGGCGCCATGATCGACAAGGGCGTCGCCTTCGCCTCCAGCCACCTGGACGCGGGCAGCCCCGGCGCGACGTCGGTCTCGTCGCCGCACGGCGGGTTCGGAGAATAACCGGCCCACCGATTAGTCCCTGATGAAGCCTTTGTTGCGCATCAGGGCGTCGGCCAGGAACCCGTCGTGCGGGATATGCGCGGCATGCCACCACGTCGGATGGTGCCCGCAGTAGACATTGCCGACGGTCGGCTCGGCGAGCAGATCGTCGATCAGCGTCTCGTCGCCGGTGATCGCCGTGACGACCAATGACCGACGCAACGGCTCCATCCCGGCCCCCCGCGACCATGGCGACACCCACACGCAGGGGAAGGGCAGCTCGAGGTTGAGGGTATCCACGTCGGGGTCGGCCAGCAGATGCACGGCCGGGCGCAGCGCGGCATAGCCGTCGCCGAGGTCGGCGACCACCTGGTCGGCGCCGAGCAGCGGGGTCGACCCGGCGGCCCTGCCCGCCAGGAACTCTGCCAGGGCGCGCGCCTTCGCGACGGGCTGGGTGGGCAGGCTCGCACGTTCGTCGTCGGTGGGTAGGGGCTCGATGGCCGCCAGGCGTTCCGCGATCGCCCGGGCCAGGTCGGTGGGATCGCCCTCGTAGAGCACCGCCGTGGTGTTCACGCAGGCCATGCCGCCGTGGGCGGCGATCGAGTCGACGACGACGTCGAGGTGGTCGCGCCAATCCCGGTCGGCGGTGATCACGATCTTGGTGCGTCCCGGCCCGTTCACCAGCACCCTCGGGTCGCCCGCGTACTTGTCGACCACCTGCTGGCCGCCGTACACCATCGCGAGGTCGGCGGACCGGATGATCTCGTCCGCACCGCCATGGCCGGTGGGAAGATACGCGGCATCCTCGGCGCGAAACCCGGCCTGACGCAGCGCGCCGACCAGCCGATGCGCCGTCAGCGGCTCGCGCCGCGACGGACGCACCGCGACCCGGTAGCCCAGCGCCAGCGCCTGGGGCCAGAGCCCGTGCACGCCCGGGCCGTTTCCGGCCGCGTGCACGGCGAACACCTCGCCCCGGCGCACCCACACCGCGCCCCCCGCGCGGCTGCGCTCCTCCCGCCAGTCCATCGTCGCCCCCACCGGCCGCGCCGGCCGCACGGCGTCGAGCGCGCCGGCGACCGCGCCGGCCACACCGAGCGCCCCCGCGCGCGTGATCGCGATCGGCAGGCCCGAAATCCGCGCGGCCAGCCCGACGTAGGCCTCGAAGCCCAGGCCGGCGATCACGCCGCGGGCGAAGATGTCGGCGGCCCGGGACAGCGCGTCCGCGCGCTGAGTGGCCGGCAGCGGTGTGGCCTTGCGCTGCGCGACCAGCGTCCGCGAAACGTAGAGCGGCGGAACCATGCTCAACTCCGCCACCGGGGTGCCTGCGGTGGTGGTGATGACCTCGCGGTTACGGGTCCGGTATGCGCCGTCCGGCCCGAGCGCGTCTAGGGCTACCAAACCCGGTGCCGCATCAAGGCTTTCACTAACCACGCTCAGTACACGCCTTCGATGACGGCCTCGCCCTCGAACGTGGTCACCGGTCGCACCTCGCTGATCGAGTCGCTGAGTTCGCCCGCCGGCCCGGGCATCCTGATCGCCAGGTCGCGCTCCAGGTTGTTCGGCAGGAACATGCCCTTGCTGACGTGGTTCATCAGCACCTGGCCGCGCTGCCCGTACTGCACCCGTCGCCCGGTGCCGGGATCGACCACCCAGAATCCGACGTACGGGGTGCGCGGGTCGAAGACGAAGGCGTCGCCGTCGACGCGGGTGACCGCTTGGGACAGCACCATGGTGCTGCCGAACGACATGGTGATCGTCGTCGCCGGAAAGATGCCGCGCAGCAGGTCGAGCGTGTCGGCATCGACGTGCGCCCCGCTGAGCAGCAGGTAGCGGATTTTGTCGTTGACCAGGGCGACCACCTGATCGTCGCGGGCGATCGCCTCCAGCAACGGCGGGGTGGTGTGCAGGTTAGCGACGTGCTGGGTCCGCAACACGAAGACGGCCTGCTCGACGACGTGGTCCACATAGGCCGCCACCTCGGCGGCGGCGCCGCGGGCGGCCAGCTTCTTGACCCAGCGGGGATCGATGTCGATCGCGTGGAAGACCGCGCCGAGCCGCTGCGACACGTGCCGGGAAAAATAGCCGACACCGTGCGGTCCGCTGGGCATCAGGCAGAGAAAGCCCCCGCCGCGCCGAAACCCGCCCGCGGCGAAGTCCTCGGTTTGCCACGCGATCACCTGCGCGACCCAATCCGGCATCTGCACAGTGCGTTTCGGCGCGCCGGTGGTGCCGCCGGATTCGAAGATCAAGGGCAACGGTGGTGGGGATCCCTGTGCCGCGTAACCGCGAGGGACGAGGTGCTCCACTGGGACACTGCGCAATTCGTTGATCAGGTTGGGAAATAGCGCGAGATCGGCGAAGGTGCTGATGTCGGTGAGCGGGTTGAAGTCCAGCACACGGGCGGCCCGCAGCCAGAACGGCGAACCGGTGTCGTCGCCGAAGTGCCAGGCGATCGCCGCGCGCAGATAGGCCTCGGCATCCTCGACGGGTCCCGCGCGCGGGACGTCCAACAGCGAGAAGTCCACATCGGCCATGTCCCCGATACTGTCTCATGGTGGGCGCCTGCGCCAAGGGACGCCGGGCGGACGCGCACGCCCTCGTGTCGCTTTATCGCCTTATTTCACAAGAAGTTTCATCGCTGTGCACGCGATGTTCAGCGCGGTGCGGCGCTGCCGAGCATTGCCGTGATCGCCTCGTTGAAGCGGGGATAGATGTCGTCGTAGGTGCCGTCGCGCTCGGCGAACCGGAACATCTTGACGCGCTCCACCACGATCTCCTTGGCCTGCGGCTGCGTCTGCAGCAGCGTCATCGTCTCGGTGATGTACTCGTCGAGCGGCATCGCGCGGGGGTCGAATCCCCGCTCGCCCTGCAGCGCGGTCTGCACGTGTGGCGGAATGATCTCGATCACCTGCACCGAGGTGTCGCGCAGCTGGAACCGCAGCGACTCGGTATAGGAGTGCAGGGCCGCCTTGGCGGCGCAATAGGTCGGCGTGAGCGCGCTGGGCATGAAGGCCAGCCCGGACGTCACGTTGAGGATCGTGGCGCGCGGCTTGCGCAGCAGCGCCGGAAGCAGGGCCGAGGTCAGCCGGACGGGGCCCAGCAGGTTGACGAGGATGCTCTGCTCGGCCAGGCCGACGTTGCTGCCGGTCAGGTCCTCCACCCGCTGAATCCCGGCGTTGTTGACCACCACATTGAGGTCCGGGTAGCGGTCGGTCAGCTCGGTGGCGAAGCGGCGGATGTCGCCCGCGTCACCCTGATCGAGCGAGAGGGTCTGCATGCCCGGGTTGGCGTCCGCCACCGCGCGCAGGTGGTTGCCGCGCCGGGAGGCGATGATCACCTGGTTGCCCAACCGGTGGAACGATTCAGCCAGGCCACGGCCGATGCCGCTGCCGCCGCCGGTGACCAGAACGGTGTTTCCCGTCATCTGCATCGCGGTTCTCCTTCGGGTTTCGCCCGGGCTGGTGGGCGCTCGGCCGGCTCGGCCGACGTTGCGGAATGCCCCGATGGGAAGTCAGCTAACCACGATGCCCTATGCGCCCACGCGGTGTCACGAAAATGTCGGCGTCAAAGATTTCGGTCAGGCGGCCGGGCGGTTGTGTAGCCGCCGCGGGTCGACGCCCGTGCGATGCCACGCCGCGGCGGCCCAGCTAGTGTAAAGCGCTCGCACGGGCAGCCGGTTCAATAGCGGGTTGAGCGCTCGAACCGCGGCGGCGAACCGCTGAAAACGCTTCTCCCTCTTGGCATCCCACTGCAGCTGGCATACCTGGCGCATCTGCGGCGGCAGGGTTCCGACCACGACCAGCCGGATGTAGGCGTTCAGCGGCGCCGACAGGATCTTCCAGGCCGGCCCGGGGATGCGGCGCGGTCCCGGCACGCCCTTGCGGATGTAGCCGGTGCCGTATAGCACGGTCTTGTGCGGGACGAACCGATCGAGCATCTCGTCCCAGTAGGCCACGAAGTCGTCGTAGGTCTGCGGTTGTCCGCGGTCGCTGACGCCGTACAGGCTGTACCAGAGCTTGCCCTCGTTGAAGATCTGCTCCTTCTCGGCGTGCGACAGGCGGCGGATGAACGTGTCGGTGTTGTAGATGACCTGATCGACGAAGCTGGCGTGGGCCCAGTAGAACAGCTCCGGGTTCAGCGCGTGATATCTCGAACCGTCGCTGATACTGCCCTTGATCGTCCTGTGGAAGTCGCGCACCTTGCGGCCCCACTCGTGGGGCCGGTCGGAGTAGACGGTGTTCATCAGGGGCGGGGCGGTCCGCTTGGCCCTGCCCAGCGTGTCGCTGAAGATGACGGAGTGGTCGAGCACCCCCTGGGCCAGTTGTTCGATGCAGTTCTCCACCCCGGCGGTGCGCTGGAACCCGAAAAGCTGAGTCCGGTTGTCCCCGTAGAACTTCCAGATCAACGAATCCGGGCCGAGCTGCGGGGCGGCGTCGGCGACCTCGTCGTCGACGGGCATGGGCATCGCCTCGCGAACGCCGGCGTCGAAATGCGATCCGGCGGTCGCCGTGGCCCACCCGTCGTGCTGGGCGGTCATGCCCACCTCCTCGCCGGCGCACTGACCGCCGGCCATTGCGAACCAATGAAACAAAGCCGTATCTTTGTTCCAGCAGCCTAGCAAGCGCTCGCCGCCCTTGCACAGCCCGGGGAGTTGATACGATGCCGCCAATCATGCAGTCCGCGCCGGGCGCTGCCGCTACCTCGGCGTCTGCCGAGGCGCTCACCGATCTCGATCGCACCATTCTGGACACCGCGCGAACCGTGTTCGAAACCTACGGCGTGCGTCGCGCCAACATCGACGACGTCGCCGCCCGCGCCGGGGTCAGCCGCAGCACCATCTACCGCCGCTTTCCGACCAAGGAGAACCTGTTCGCCCAGGTGGTACGGCGCGAGGCGGCGCTCTTCTTCATCACCCTGGACCAAGCGACAGCGGGCTGTGACCCGCAACAGGCCGTGGTCGAGGCCTTCGCGCTCGGGGTGCGCCTGGTCCAGGACTCACCGCTGTATTCGCGGATCGCCGAAAGCGAACCCGAACTTTTCGGCATGTTCTCCCGATCGCGCGCCTTCCCGATTCGCCAGTTCGCCGACGGCATCGCCCACACCCTGCGGCGGTGCGGCGCCGACCTGCCCGGGCAGGACCTGGACAACATCGCCGACATTTTGCTGCGCGTCGCGCTCGGCATCATCGTCTTTCCCACCGACCGCCTCGACACCTCCAACGCGGCGGCGGTCCGCGAGTACGCCACCCGCTACCTGGTTCCGATCATCAGCCGGGCCCAGGTTCGCTGACGGGCCCGGCCCCGGGCCGAACCGTGGCCCTCGGCGTAGGCTGCGAACGGGGACTGACCCGAGCCGCGGCTTCGCGGCTTGCCATGCGATTTCTGGCTTCCGGCTTGGCATTTGATCGAAGGAGTAGGCATGACCGACGTGCACATCTCGCTGCCCCCCGCGCTCCGGCGAGCGCTGGATCTGCTCATCGACCCGCCGGCCGAACCCGACGTCAGCCGCGGTTACCTGGACCTGCTCGGCGCCGGCGTGAGCGGGGACGGCGCAGTCGAGAAGAACACCGGCCCGATCCAGGCGGCGTGGGCCTCGCCGATCGGATCGATGCTCTACGACAACGCCCAGGCGCTCTCCCGGCGCTGGATCAGCGCGTGGCAACTGCCGCTGGAGTGGTTGGACGTCCCGCAGGGCGGCATCGCCCTGGACGTCGGCTCAGGCCCCGGCAACGTCACCGCGTCGCTGGCGCGCGCCGCCGGTCCGGAGGGGCTGGCCCTCGGTGTCGATATCTCCGAACCCATGCTCGCCCGCGCCGTACGCAACGAGGCCGGGCCGCAGGTCGGCTTCATCAAGGCTGATGCGCAACGACTTCCGCTGCGCGACAGCGTGATTGACGTGGCGGTGTCGACCGCCGTGCTGCAACTGGTGCCGAACCCGGCCACCGCCCTCGCCGAGATCGCGCGCGTGCTGCGGCCCGGCGGCAGGCTGGCCGTCATGGTCCCGACCGCCGGGCGTATCGCCCGGTATTGGCAGATGCTGCCCAGCGTGGGTGCGCACGCGTTCGACGACGACGAAATCGGCGATACCTTGGAACGCAACGGTTTTGCCAGCGTGCGGGTGAAGAACCTGGGCACGTTCCAGTGGGTGCGCGGCAAGAAGGGCTGACCCCCGGGGCTTTCCGGCGGCCGGAGCTAGTCCGGCGACTGCGCCAACACGGCGAGCCGGTCCATGGACTCGCGCAACATGTCGGGCGTCGTCGCGCGAGCGCGCTCGAGGCGGGTGGGGTCGGTAAGCTCGGTCCAGTCGTAGGTGTGGGTCACCGTGGTGAGCTCGGCGTTGACCGGGCTGAGCTCCCAGCGCCACAGGTGCCCCGGCGGCTGCTTGTTGGGTTCGGCTGGGCGCCAGGCAATCTTGCTGCCCTCCACGAACTCGGTGACGTGGTTCTCCCGGACCGCACCCGTGGTCAGCGTCGTCTTGAAGACGTCGCCCACCCGATGAACACGCTGGCCGGCAGCGGCCGAGGCCAGGTTGTTGTTGCCGTCCCAGCTCGGCTGGCGGCTCGGGTCAGCGATCAGTTCGAAAATCCGGGCGGCGTTCGCTGACATCACGCGGGTTGCGCTGACAACGCGATCCAGTTCCATATCGGACATGTCGCTATCCAAGCACGTCGGGCGGCCCGGTGCGCTCGTGGCTTGGGCCCGGACCATTGAGGACCTTCGGCCGTTGTGGCGCCGACGGGCCGGGTGCGACGGTAGTCAGCGCCGGGACAACCCGGTGGTCTGTCCGAAGCGCAGAGAGCCCAGTCTTGGGCTCCTACCAAGTCGAGCCACCGCAAGGGCCCGCTTGACCCATCGTCACAGCATGGGGTTCTGCCTTCGGACAGACCTTCACGCTTCCCGGACCGTCAGCAGCGCTCGACGCCCCTGGTCATCAGGCGCGGACCGGCGGCCGCGCGCCGCCCCTTGATCTTGAGCACCGCATGCACCGCCTCGAAAGCGCGCGCCCTCAGCGGCGCGACCACGTCGAAAGTGGCGGGAGCCTGGCCGACCCAGGCCGGAAGTGTAGCCACAGTGTGTTCCTTTGTTCTTCGGCATATTCGCCGATTCATTCAATTGCACCGCAACCGTTTGACGGCGGTGCCGCGCCGCGGTAAACGTCACGAAACGCCCCATGTGGCGTACGCCACACTTGCGAGATAACGTTCGGGACGCAACAGTGCGTCTAGTGAAAACCCTTGAACCGGCGTAAATAGCCCGGCAATCGATGTGCCGGCAACGTTTTCGGCCAGTCATCGGGGCGGAAATAGGCGTCAGTACCGCCGTCCACGAATACTACACTGCCGCAGAGAAAGTCGGCGGCATCCGACAGCATAAAGCACATCCAGTCAGCCATGTGTCCCGCGTCACCGAAGCCGCCTACCGGAACGGGGAACGACCGGACGGCTTTGGCCTGCCTGGGATCCGACAACTGTTCCTGCAGCAGCGGGGTCATGATCGCGCCGGGCGAGAGCGCGTTCAGGCGCACGCCCGACCCGGCCCACTCGGGCAGTACCGCGTGTCTGCGCACCCAGCGGCTGACGGCGATCTTGGACGCCCCGTACATCATCGTCGGTGCCGCCGGACCCAACAGCCGCACCGCTCGCACCGCCTTGTCGCCATCATGGGCAAGCAGCGCCTTGACCACACGGCGCGGCACCGCGGGTATCGTTGTTGTTGAATTACTGCCCACCACAACAACTTTCGCGCTACCAGCGCCGGCCAGCGCGGCGCGCCAGGCGACGAGCAGTTCGACGACGCCGAAGTAGTTGACCGCGGCGATCTGGCGAATGCGGTCGCGTCCGGGGCCGGGACCGAGGCCGGCCGCCAGCACCGCACCGTCGAGTGTGCCGCCCGAGGCCGCCAGGACGGCGTCGGCCGCCCCTGTGCGCCCGTGGGGGGTCGACAGGTCGGCCACGACGTCGGCGTTCTTGATGTCGACACCGATGACGGTGTGCCCGTTGTCGCGAAGACGCCGGGCGGTCTCACGGCCCATCCCGGAAGCCGCCCCGGTAATGGCGTAGGTCCCCATTGACTCCTCCGTTTCGCGGGGCGGCGCCGGGGCGGGTCAGTTCGCCGCCGCGGCCTTCTCGACGTCGAGCAGTTGCTCGCCACGCCGTTCCTCGTCGTAGGCCTTGCGCCCGCCCCGCAGGCCGAACAGCCGCTTCGAGATCAGTAGGTAGATCACCGCGGCGACGTTGATGGTGAAGGTGACCGCCCGGGTCATCGTGATGCCTTTGGCCAGGTCGTGGATCTCGAGCGGCAGGAAGACCGAGGTGGCTATCACCGCGAAGTATTCGCCCCAGCGCTTCAGCAGCCACAGGCCGACCCCCTCGACGACCTCGAGCAGCGCGTAGCCGGCCAGCATCAAGGTCAGCAGCACCAGGGTGGACGGCTTGGCGGCCAGCGCCTTCTCCAGCTCGTGCACGATGGTCATCTGATCGACCTTGAATCCCGCGGCGCGGAAGATCGGCAGGTCGCGATCGAGCGTGGCCTGGATGGCTCCGCGCGCACCGCGGAACTTCCACACCGCGTAGGCCGCCAGCGCGATCACCACCGCCCGGAACAAGCGCTCCACCGCCAGCACGCGGATGATGATGGCCTGGCGTAACGCCTTGCCGCGCAGGATCATCGGCGCGTCTTCGGCGCGGCCACGTCCGTGCGGCCCACCGACGGTGAATTCGCCGCACCGCAAGCAGCGCCACACCTCGCCCAGCCCGGTGCTGCCGCTCAGCCGGTCTGCGAGCGACTTGTCGTCGGGTGCATAGGTAGCGTGCCCGGCGACGGCGCAGGTGACCAGCTCCCACCGGTTGTGCCGGCGTTGTGTGCCCATGGCCGGATCATTCATGGCGAGCGGTCGGCCACGCAAGGGGGCACGCACAACCGTCGTCAGAAGCGCGACCTGCTGCGCGCACATCGGGCGGTGGGAAGCACCGACCCGAGCAGTCCGGTCAGGTCGGCGACTGCGATCTCGTCGAGCCGGGCCACCGCGCCGACGATATCGTCGCGCAGCCGCTCGTCACAGAAGGGTTCAGCGAGCCAGCCGAACTTATCCACGACGCGCTCCCAGGACATCGGCCGGGTGGGCGATCCCTCGTAATCCGACTGTTCGCGGTTGAACTCTCGCCCGTCATCCGCGATCACGTGCACCCGCGCCGCCGTGCGTTGCGGGTATTCGGCGGTCAGATCGTCCGCGGGCCTGACTTCCACGCGTGCCAACAAGTCCTGAACATCGCGTTGCGAAACACGTTCCCGTTCAAGCTGTTCGGGGCCGACGGCACCGTCGAGCAGTGCGACCGCCGCCAGGTACTTGAGGTTGTAGTCGGCCTGCTCTTTGGTGATCGGATGCCGTTTGTCGCCATACGCACCGCCGCCGGCGAAGTCGTATGCACCCTGAAAGACCTGGATGATCACGCGGGTGACATCCGGACCGCGTAAATCGTTCTCGTCGCGGATGGCCAGCACCGCGTCGATCACGACCTGGCCGTGGATAAGTGAGCAGTATTTCTTCAAATAGGTCTGCTCGACACAGCGCAGACCGCGGTCGCCGGTGCGCAGGTCGATGGGCTGATCGAACAGCTGCACCAACCCGTGTGGACCCTCGAACAGCGTTCTGGGCCCGGTGATGCCGCGTGCGGCCAGCAGTGTCGTATACACGGCCCGCATGCCGGTGATCGCCGGCGAGATGCCTTTCCAGTTCGACACCGGTTCGGTGTGCACCGTCGCCAAGGACACGTTGTCGGCCGCCGCGGCGGCGATGGCGTTCGCGGTCTGTTCGGCGTTGAGCCCCAGCAGCTTTGCGCTGCCGGCCGCGACCGACATCGACAGTTGCAGCGCGTGGTTGAGGCCGCGTGCCATGACGGGAACCGCTGCGCTGAAACGGCATTGGACTTCGTAGGCTACCGCCAGCGCCAGCAGAAAGTCACCGCCGCCGGCGCCGGTGTGCTCGGCCACGGCCAGGACCGCGCCGGCATTGTCGGCGGGATGGCAGAGTCCGCCCTCGGTCAGATAGGTGTCGAGGAGATCGGGATAGCGCACCAGCACCGCGTTGAAGAATGCGGCCTGGTCCACCGACGCTCGCCCGCCGCCGACCAGGGTGGTCGTCGGGACGCCACCGAACTGGGTGGCGTGGTCACGAATCGTCGCGACGATCTTGCCGTCCAGGGAACCGACGGCGCAGGCGATGCTGTCGAGCACGTTGCGTTTCATCAACGCGCGCGCGTGCGCGGTGAGGTCCGACGGCGCCGCATTGACGACGAACGCGGCGAGATCCTCCACGATGTAGCTCTGTCCCATGAGTTTCGCCCTTCCTGCCGCATCCCACGAAACCGCGGCAACCGGCCACCGTCCAGGACAAGTTGCCTATAAGTGCTCGGCAGAACTTCCTACCGCTGTTCAGTGCGGTCGAGCGCAGTCCGATGGGGATCGTCGGGCGGGATCCACCAGTGCCCGGCGGGAGGTCGCCGCCAGTTTCGGCTCTGCGCCAGTTCCAGCAGTGCCTCCCCCAGATGCTTTACCCCGGGCCGGTCGTCGTCGTCGCGGTGCACCAATGACCACGTCCACAGCGGCACCGGCTCGGCGATGGCCCGTCGGCCCAAACTCGGTGGACAGACGGCGTTGTGCCGCTTGGGCGAAGCGAGAACCGGGGCGCCGATTCGGCGCACGTGGGCGTAAAACGCGTCGCCGGTGACGCCGCCGTCGTCAATCCCGACCACGCGTGCGCCGGTCGTGACTGCGAACTCACCGGCGAAGCGGTTCCAGGAAGTCCAGGCCGACTCGTCCGCATCTAGTAGGACGGTAAGCTCGCGTGCCGCAACGGGTTCAGCCGAGCCCACACCCGGGGCGACCGCATGCAACGGTTCGGCGCGCACCAGGTGCGTCGTCAGTCCGCGCTCCCGCGCCTGTTGTGCGGTGACCCAGGTCAGCGCGGCATCCAGGGTGCCCTCCGCCACGCGATCGGCCTGCACGTGTGAGGGCAGCACCCACTCGTCGATGCGCAACGAAACCGCCGGCGCCAGTGCGGCGGTAATGTCTTCGGGCAACCAGCTGACGTAACCCAGCCGCACGGGAGCGCTGTCGGCGGCCGCCCGCCGCAACCGGCCCGTGGCCTCGTCGGCCAGTGCCAGCATCCTGCGCGCATCCGGCAGCAAAGCGCGCCCGGCCGCGCTGAGCCGGACGCTGCGCCTGTCTCGCACGAACAGGTCCGCCCCCAGTTCGCGTTCCAGGGCGATGATCTGTTGCGACAGCGCCGGCCCCGAGATGTGTATCCGCTTGGCCGCCCGCCCGAAATGCAGCTCCTCGGCAACCGCGACGAAGTAGCGCAGCTGCCGCAGTTCCATGGGGACAATTTTAAGTGGGTTGCCCGGGGTAGTGGCCCTGATGATTCCTCGCCCATCACGGCGGCGTAGCGCCGAGCTGGGCCGTCTCGCCGGTCAGGCGCTGTCCGATGTCGCGGATCTGGCGGGCGCTCAGCGCGCAGAGCGGGTGCACGGCCACCATCAGGGCAACGCGTCCCCGGTCGTCGAACGCCGGGGCGGCGATCGTCACCACGGGTTGTTTGCGCCGGCCCGGATTGTCGTCGGAGAGGAACCCGATGGTGGTGAACTCGACCAGCAACTGGTCCATGATGTGGCGCACCGGAGTCGGCATGTCGCTGCTGTCCAGCGTGCCGACCACCTGAACCGCCTGCGCCAGCGCCGGGGTCGTCCAGTCGACGTCGAATCCCCGCTTCCGCGTGTGCGCCAGCACCTGCCGCAGGCGCTGGGTGCGGTCGGGATTGTCGCCGGCGCCGCGCCGGATCCACGCGCGTTGCTCCTCCTCGGTGTCCCAGGCCGCCATCGCGACCCCGAACGGCGGCGCGTACGGGATGCGGTCACCCGGGATGCCCGACGGCTGCGTGGCGGGCTCCCCCTCAAAGGCGGTGACCACCAGGGAATCACCGAATTTCTCGACCACCGAACAGGCGTAGCCGACCTCTCGGGAGAGCCGCAGCGCCGCGGAGCGTGCCGCGTGCGCCAGCGGCCGGGCGGTGTCCGTGCGGGCGGCCACGACGGCGAGCGCGGGACCGAGCGCGAAGGTTTTCACAACCGGATCGCGACTGGCCCATCCGCGGTCGCACAACGTCTTCAGGATCGCGTGCGCGGTCGCCTGGGTCAGATCGAGCTCGCGCACCACGTCGGAGAAGCGAAGCCGCCCATGCGGCGACCGCGCCAGCAGCTCGACGACATCGAGCACCCGGGCGGTCGGCGCTGACGTCGAACCGCGAATCGCTTGACTCCTCTGCGCGAGCGTTCCTACAGTTGAACGAACATTCGAGATTCTATATCGATTATTCGAGAAAGGGCAGTATTGCGCGCTGTGGTGTTACGCGACGGCCGGCTGCGGGTCCGCGAGACTCCGGACCCCGAGCCCGGGCCGGGCGAGTTGTTGCTGCGCACGTTGAGCACCGCGATCTGCGCCTCCGACGTGCACTTCATGGACCATCCCGAGCTCGCCGTCGACGACCCGACCGGCCGCTCCCTCTACGACACCGGGCGCGACATCGTGCTCGGCCACGAATTCGTCGGTGAGGTCGTCGGGCACGGCTCCGGCTGCACCGACCAGTTCGCCGTCGGGACGCGCGTGACCGCCATGCCCGTGCGGCTGGTCGACGGTGGCGCAGGCGGGATGCGCATCATCGGCCAACATCCGGAAGCCCAAGGCAGTTTCGGTGAACTGCTGGTGGTTTCGGAAGTGGCGGCCAAACCCGTGCCGGGCGGGGTGTCCAGCGACGCGGTGGCGTTGACCGACGCGTTCGCGGTCGGCGAGTTCTACGTGCGTTCGGCACGGCTGCAACACGGCGAGGTCCCCATCGTCATCGGCGCGGGAGCGATCGGGCTTTCGGCCGTCGCGGCCCTGGCCGGGCGCGGCATCGAACCGATCGTCGTCGCGGACTTCCAGGCCGACCGGCTCCGGCTGGCCCGTGACCGCTTCGGCGCGCATGTCGGCGTCGACGCGAGCGAGCGATCCCCCTTCGAGGCTTTCAACGAGGTACGTGCGCAACGCGGATTGCCCGGCCCGGCGGTCATATTCGAATGCGTGGGCGCGTCCGGGCTCATCCAGACTTTGGTCGAGTCCGCCGAAATGGGCACCCACATCTACTGCGCGGGCGGCTGGTACACCGGCGACACTCTCGACATCACCACCGCCACCCGCCAGGGGGTGACGATTCAGTTCGGTGGCGGCCCGCACCCGCAGGACTGGTACGGCACGCTCGACGCCATCGTGGCGGGCAGGTTGGATCCGCTGCCCAGCGTCGGCATGGTCATCGGCCTCGACGAGGTGCCCGAAGCACTCGAGCACGCCCGCAGGTCAGACGGTCCGCCCCGGATCGTCGTTCACCCCAACGGAGCTGTCTCATGACCGAACGCGAAGACCACCAAGATATTTCAGACCTTCTGGTGCGCTACGCCACGGGAATCGACCGACGCGACTGGCCGCTGTTTCGCACCGTCTTCACCGACGACTGCCAACTCGACTACGGCGAGATCGGCACCTGGAACGGCGTCGACGCCGTCACCGACTTCATGGAGCAGGTGCACGCCCTGGCGGGCCACACGTTGCACCGCCTGACCAATCAGGCCATCACGCTCGACGGCGACCACGCCACCGCGCGCACCTACATCGACGGCCTGATCATGGCTGGCGACAACAACTCCGGCGTGAACGCGATCGGCTTCTACGACGACGAACTGGTACGCACCGAAGGGGGCTGGCGCCTCGCCCGGCGGCGTTACACACAGGTCCGCATCACGACGGTCGGGGGCGGGTAGATGACGTTCGCGACGAAATACGGGCCGTGGGCGCTGGTGGCCGGCGCCTCCGACGGCGTAGGCGCGGCGTTCGCCGAAGGGCTCGCCCAGCGCGGCGTCGACGTGGTGCTGCTGGCCCGCCGGCAGGCCGTTCTCGACCGCGTTGCCGCCGACATCGCGGCCAAGACTTCCGCGCAAACCCGCGCCGTCGCAATCGATCTCGCGCAGCCCGGTGCGGCCGCGGCGGTCGCCGCGGCCACTGGTGACCTGGAGATCGGAATGCTGGTGTACTGCGCGGGAGCCGACCCGAATTTCGCGCCGTTCCTTGACAACTCGCTCGAAGCGGCCGAGGCGATGGTGCAGCGAAACTGCATGGTTCCCATGCAGCTGTGTCACCATTTCGCGCCCGCGATGGCCGAGCGGGGCCGCGGCGGCATCGTCATCTTCGGTTCCGGCGCCGGGCTGGCCGGCGGGCCGAACATGGTCGCGTACGGCGCCTCCAAAGCGTTCGACATGGTCTTAGCCGAGGCGCTCTGGGCGGAACTGCACGGCAAGGGTGTCGACGTGCTGGGCCTCATCCTGGGCAAGACGGACACGCCTGCGCTACGCGAAGTCGAATACAGCCGCGGCCAGATCGGCTCACGCGATGAGGCGCCGCAGGACGCGGGGGCAGTGTCCGAGGTCATCGCCGAGGCGTTCGAGAACCTCGGCAACGGCCCGACCCTGATGGTGGGCGACACCATGCGCGCCGCCGCACAGCTGCTGGCGTCGCTGAGCCGCAACCAGGCTGTGCAGCTCTTCACCCAGGCAGCCGCGGCAGCCATGGGCCCCGGCTAGCGACGAGGTTTGCCAAAGTTCGAAATCAGGGCGTCCTAACTTTGCCATCCACAGCGCCCTGTTCAGCAAATATGGGTCCGTCAGCACCGCTCCCGTGGCCCACACGCCACGTTGCTGACACGGAACGTCGCGGGTACCTTGGGTAACCGGTGCGCGACGGCAACCGAGCCGTAGCCGATCGATCGCCACCCCACCCGAAGGATGACGATGCTCGCCATGGACAGGCCCACGGCCACCGTCTCGACGGCACGCTGGCAACGCCGCACCCTGACCCGCTCGGGACTGATCACAGGTGCATTCGTCGTTCCGGCGGTGGTCGTCCGCATCGCCGGCCTTCATACCGGCGCGGTGCCCGCGCTGCTGATCTTCGGCGCGGCGGTGGTGGCGGCCAGCTTCCTGCTGGCGTGGGCGGCCGAGGCCGCGCAGATCGACGTCTCCGGTGGGCTGGCGACAGCGCTGCTCGCCCTCATCGCGGTGCTGCCCGAATACGCCGTCGACCTCTACTACGCCTATGTGTCCGGCCACAACGCGGACTACACGCAGTACGCCGCCGCCAACATGACCGGGTCCAACCGGTTGTTGATGGGTCTGGGCTGGCCCGTCGTGGTGCTGGTGAGCATCATGGTCGCGCGCAGGTCCGGTTCGCGGAAATCCACCGGTCTGACGCTGGAACCGGCGAACCGGGTCGAACTCGGATTCCTGTTGATCGCCGGCGTCCTCGCGTTCGTGATCCCGGCGAGCGGCCAGATCCACTTCGGGCTGGGGCTGGCGTTGCTGGCCTGGTTCGGGTTCTACCTCTACAAGATCAGCCACGGCGACGTCGAAGAACCCGAGCTGATCGGCACCGCGGCCGCGCTGGGCGACCTGCCCGACGGCCGGCGGCGCGTCGTCGTGGTCGGCCTGTTCCTGGTGTCGGGCGCGGTGATTCTGCTGTGCGCCAAGCCCTTTGCCGATAATCTCGTGGCCGCGGGCACCGAGCTCGGCATCAACCGCTTCTTGCTGGTGCAGTGGCTGGCCCCGCTCGCCTCCGAGGCGCCGGAGTTCATCATCGCGACCATCTTCGCCACCCGGGGCAAGGGCACGGCGGCCATCGCCACGCTGATCTCCTCCAAGGTCAACCAGTGGACGCTGCTGATCGGGTCGCTGCCGATCGCCCACCTGCTGGGCGGCGGCGGGTTCTCCCTACAACTCGACTCCCGCCAGGTGGAGGAGGTGCTGCTCACCGCGACCCAAACCATGATGGGGGTGGCCCTGATCCTGGCGCTGCGATTCCACCGCGCCGCCGCGTGCACCCTGCTGGCGCTGTTCGTCGTGCAGTTCCCCATCTTCTCCACACAGGGGCGGCTGTTGCTCTGCGGTGTCTACACGGCGGTGGCCGTCGCCGGGCTCATCGTCAACCGCCGCCACCTCGTCGGCACGCTCTGCGCACCGTTTTTGGGCAGGGCCGTTCGGCACACCGGCCACCCTCATCACGAATCGGAAGGTTCCACCTACCCCGGCTAGCCCGCCGGGCCAGCAAACGGTCGATAGTCGCGCTTCGCACCGGTTTGCCGCCCATCCTTGGCCACTGGGGGCGCGACCGAAACGGCGGTGCTCGGGTGGCGATGTCGGAACCGGCATGCGCGACCTGCGGCACCGCGTTGCGCGCCGACGCAAAGTTCTGCCACGAGTGCGGGTCACCGACGGCGGTCTCCGCCAAGCCGGCGGAGTACAAGCACGTGACGGTGCTGTTCGCCGACGTCGTGCGTTCGATGGACCTCGCCTCCGCGGTAGGCGCCGAACGGCTACGCGAGATCATGGGCGAACTCGTCGAGCGCGCGGCGGCACTGCAACGATTCGGCGGCCGAGTGGACAAATTCACCGGCGACGGCGCACCGGCGATGTCGACGACGCGATCGAGCTGTTGCGCCCCGCGCTCGAGGAGGAGTACGCCAGGACCGACCTGATCTTCGTCGGGGCGACCTCCGCCGCGCTGGTGCGGGCGCAGCTGCGCCGGGGCGGGCCCTTAGACCTCGCTGAGGCGCGGCGAACGATCGACCGGCTGGCGGCCACTCCCAAGGAGCCGGGCTTCGTCATGCACGACCTGTGGCTTCTGCCGATGCGCGCGCTCGAGGCGCGGGCGCGCGGTGACGAGCCGGCTTATCGCGACTATCGCGACCGCTATCGCGCGATAGCGAATTCTCTTGGCTTCGAAGGGCACATCGCCCGGGCGCAGTCAATGGTGTGACCCGCCTGCGCCCCGATTCACGCTGCGTATACGGTCCGGGTATGAATCGAGTGTCGGTAATCACAGGCGGCGCGGGTGGCATGGGCCTGGCCACGGCGAAAATCATCGGCCGCGACCACACCGTGGTGCTGTGCGACGTCAGGCAGGACCGCTTGACATCCGCGGCCGAGGCCCTGCGGGATCTCGGGATCGCCGCGACGGTCGTCGACTGCGACGTCACGGACCGGCGCGCCGTTGCGGCCCTGCTCGACACGGCGGGTGCGCTCGGGACGGTCGCCTCGGTGATCCACACCGCGGGGGTGAGCCCGAGCATGGGTCCTGCCGACTATGTGATGCGGACCAACGCCGTCGGCACGGTCAACGTCAACGAACAGTTCTTCGCTGTCGCGGGCGAGGGCGCGGTGATCGTCAACGTGGCATCCATGGCGGCGCACCTGCTGCCCGCGGAATTCGTTCCCACACAACAGTTTCCATTGGCACTCAGCGACGACGGCCAGGCATTCTGGGGCGCCATGATGGCGGCGTGCGACCCGATTCCCGAGGACGCGCGCTCCGGCTACGCCTACGCCCTGAGCAAGAGCTTCGTGAAGTGGTACAGCCAGTCGCAGGCCGAGCGATTCAATGCCCGCGGAGTGCGCATCGTCTCGGTGTCTCCGGGATCCGTCGACACCGAGATGGGTCGGCTCGAAGAGCATGCCGGCGCGGGCGCGATGGTCGCCGACGCCGCCGTGCCGCGGTGGGGCAAGCCGGAAGAGATGGCCGAGTTGCTCGCCTTCTGCGCTAGCGAGCGGGCCGGATACCTCACCGGCACAGACATTCTCAACGACGGCGGAGTGGTCGCCTCGATGGCTGAACGCGCCCGGGTGGCCGCCGCCGGCGAAAGCTAGACTAGGTAGTACAGCTCGGAGTGCGGGGTGAGTTCAGGGGCGCCGGCGAAGGTTTCCGTGGCCTTGCGCCCGGCCAGCCTGTTGTGGGCGTAGCGCACCGCCTTGAGGGTCGCCGAAAATTCCTCTTCCTCTTCGGGGAAGACCTGCTCGGCCGGGAACCAACGCTGGAAGCCGACGTTGGTCAAAACGCCGAGCGTGTCGGGGCGCACCCCGGCGAGCAGCACGGTGACGCCGCGGGCGGTCACCTCGCGCAGGAAATGCTCGATGCGCTCGATGCAGACCACATCCGGATGGCGCACCCGCTTGAGCCGCAACACCACGAAGGCGATGTCCTTCTCCCGGACTCGCCCGCCGATCCTCGCCAGGTATCGGTCCAATTCGGGTGCGGCCCCGAAGAACAGCTCGCCTTCCAGATCATAGATGACGATCGAGGAGTCTCCCGCATCGCCCGGAATGCGCTCGCGCACCACACGTTCGGGCGTGACGACGAGTTCCTTCGATTTCAGCTTGGCCGCCCGCGGCACGAACAGCAGGATCGACAGCACCACCCCGAGAAGCACCGATTTGTCGAGGTCGACGGCGATGCCCGTGAAAGCGGTGACGATCACCAACCCGGCGTCATAGCGGGAAGCCCTGAGGGTGTATGCCAGGCGCTTGAAGTCCACCAGCCGCGCGGCCGTCACGAGTAACAGCCCGGCCAGTGCCGCCTGTGGAACGTAGCGCAGCAGCGGGGCGAACAGCAGCAGGGCTGCGGCAACCGTTGCGGCCGAGACGATTCCGGAGAACCGTGTCGCGGCACCGGACTGGAAGTTGATCGCCGATCTGGACAGCGATCCCGAACCGGGCAGGCTCTGGAAGAAGCCGCCGGTCAGGTTGGCCAGACCTTCGGCCATGATCTGCCGGTTGTAGTCGATCTTCTGTTGTGTCTGGTAGGCAATGGCTTTGGCGATCGACAGCGCCTCGATGATGCCGACGAAGGCGATCGCCAGCGCGCCCGTCGACAGGTGCGGCAGCCACTCCGTGTGGACCTCGGGTACATGCGGACCGGGTAGGCTGCGCGGGATCTTGGCGGCCACCGACACCGCGGCGTGCCCGTTCGAGCCCGGCGTCGACCACCCGGCGAGGTACGCGATGAGAGCGGTGATGACGAGCACCGCGAGCATGTCGACCTGCGGCCATCCGTACCGCCGCACCAGCTTGCGTAACACGACCGAAAGGACCACGGCGGCCACGCTCAATGCCATTGCGCGGTAATTGATGTGATCGCCGTGGGTCAGGGTGAGCCAGACGCGGCGCAGCACCTGCATGTGGCCGTTGCCCTTGTCGCGGACGCCCAGCACGTTGCCCAGCTGTCCGATGGCGAGCAGAAAGGCTGCGGCCGCCATGAAGCCGATGATGACCGATTCGGATATGTAGCGGGTGAGGTTGCCGAGCCTGAGCAGGCTGATCACGATCTGAAATGCGCCGACCAGCACGGCCAGCAGGAACAGCGCCTCGAAGAGTTCCTTGGAGTTTTCCGAGTCGATGAAGGCCAGCGCGGTGAACACCAGCAGCGAGATGGCGCTCGTCGGGCCGTTGATCAGATGCGACGACGATCCGAAGATCGAGGCGACGACGGTCACGACGATCGCCGAGTAGACGCCGAATCTCGGGTCGACCCCGGCGATCAGGGCATAGGCCATCGCCTGGGGAAACGAAATGGCGGCGACGGTCAGGCCGGCGATCACATCATGCCGGCCCTTCACCAAGCCGTAATTGACTCGCACACCCACGTTTTCGCCGTCTTCCGCTAGGCGCCCGACGCCGCGTTCGGCGCCGAGATCGTGTCCAGAATTCCGTTGCTGCCGAAGAACTGTTCCCGGGCGTCACTCCAGTCCTTGGCGATGGCGCCGATCGGGAACAGCGTGAGCGGGCGCAGCCGGTCGGCGTGCTTGGCCAGGATCGTCGGTTTGATTGGGCGATAGCCGTACTGCGCCACCAACTCCTGTGCGGCGTCGGTGAAGAGGTAATCGAGATAGGCCTTCGCGTGGGCCGCTGCCCGGGGATCGGTCACGTTCGCGTCGACCCAGGCCACGGCGGGCTGCGCGAGGATGCTGACCGGCGGGTAGACGAGCTCCAGCTCGTCGTTGTTGGCAGCGACCTCACGCAGGGCCTCGTTCTCCCACGTCAGCTGGACATCACCGATCTTGGCCAGGGCGAAGGTGTCTCCGGCGCTGCGGGCCCCCGCATCGGAAGCCGCGACGTGCTGCAGTAGCGACCGCACGTAGGCGGTGGCCTGTGCCGGGCTGCCGCCGCGTGTGGTGACCGCGCCCCAGGCCGCCAGCACGCTCAGCTGACCGTTGCCGGAACTCCGCGGGTCGGGCGACACCACGGCCACGTTGGAATTGATCAGGTCGGGCCAGTCATGAATTCCCTTGGGATTGCCCTTGCGGACGACGAAGACGATGGTCGACGTGTACGGCACCGAGGCGTTGGGCAGCCGCTGCTGCCAGTTGCGTGCGATCAGGCCCCGTTTGCTGAGCGTGTCGATGTCACTGATCAGGGCCAGCGACACGACCGAAGCCCTTTGACCGCCGTCGAGCACGCTGGAAAGCTGGCGTCCCGAGCCGCCGTGAGACTCCTTGATGTGCAGCGTGGTTCCGTTGTGTGCGTGGTATTCGGCGACGAAGTCCTTATCCAGCGCCGCATACAATTCGCGCGTCGGGTCGTAGGAGACGTTGAAGAGGTCGTTCGTCTTGTCATCGGGGGCGTTCTTGACCACGATGGCCGTCGCCGCAACGAGGACGGCGACGACACCGATGATGTTGAGCCAGTTGATCCGCAACCGCGGTTGAAGACGCTTGAACAGCGGACGCACTTCAACCATCGGAGCGTCCTCTCAGGGCCACACCCCAGACCAACTCGTCGGGTTCCAACATTTTTAAGTATGTTAACGATCGGTCCAGTTGGCGGCAGCCCTGAGAATCACCCTGAAGATAACTGCGCACGTCTGCCACGGGGGCGGTCGAGAGCCCTTCGATCCTGTGGAACGACCGCATATTCTGGTCCAATGCCGCAACTGGTGTTGCGTGACCGCCTGATCGCGCTCGAAGTCCCGAGCGAGGATGTGGCCCGCGGACGCGCGCTGCGAAAGACCGTCCCGCGACGCTCACTGGCGCGGCTGAGCCCGTCAGCGCGATCGGCCACCGAAATCCTTGTCGCCCAAAACGCCGACCGGCTTGGCGACCTCGTCCCGCTGCGCTTCGCGCGTATGCTCGCCGACCCGTTCTCGTTCTACCGGGGATCGGCGGCGGTGATGGCCGCCGACCTCGCCGCCAGCCCGACGAGCGGAATCGAAATCATGTGCTGCGGCGACGCTCATGTATCGAATTTCGGCTTGTACGCCGCACCGCACCGCTCGATCGTCTTCGACCTGAACGACTTTGACGAGGCCGCCGTCGCGCCCGCGGAATGGGACGTCAAACGCCTGGTCACCAGCGCGATCATCGGTGGCCGCTACGCCGGCTACCGCGCCAAGGCCATCCGCCGCTGTGTCGAGCAGGCGTTGCAGGGCTACCAGCGGAGCCTGGAGGCGATGCTCGAGGAGATGGACGTCCTGGACCGCTATTACCTGCGGGTGGAGCCCGAGCGCTACACCGGGCAGGTATCCAAGGGCCTACAGGCGGTGATCCAGAAGACGATATCCCGGGCGCGCACCCGGACGTCCGCACGAGTCTTCAAGCAGATCACCGAGATTGGCCCCGACGGGACACCCCGGCTCCGCGAGGCACCGCCCATTCTCCAGCACGTTGACGAAGAGGTCGAAGCTCCACTGCTGGAATCGATCGAAGCATACCTGGCCACCGTCCCCGCCGATGTCGCACTGCTGCTGTCTCATTTCCGCGTGACCGACATAGCGCTGCGGGTAGTCGGCGTCGGCAGTGTCGGCACCCGTTGTTACCTGGCCATCTTGGTCGGCCCCAACGAGACACCCCTGATCCTGCAGATAAAAGAGGCCACTCGATCGGTGCTCGAGGAATACGGCGGCTGGCCGCAGCCGAACACACTGACCGCAGCCGTTGATGCCAAGGGCCACGGGGTGCGCGTCGTCGATGGCCAGCAGATCCTGCAAGCCATGTCCGACGTGTTTCTCGGTGCGACACGCAAGGACGGCCGCGACTACTACGTTCGTCAGTTCCACGACATGAAGGGCACCATCGACATCGAGGGCATGTCGGCGGCCACGTTCACCGAGTACGTCGTCGCCTGTGCGGTGCTGCTGGCGCGGGCGCATTCACAGAGCGCGAACGCCTCCATCCTGCGTGGATATGTCGGCACCAACGACAGCGTGCACGACGCGGTGGCCGAATGGTCGTACGCATACGCGGACAAATCGCTCGACGACTTTCATCAGCTGCGCGCGGCGGCAGCTGCCGGCGATATCGAGGTCGCCAACGACCCGGCCCATTGAGTCTGGGTCTACGCACGAATTCGGGGCGGTTTCGGTACCTAGGCCCTCGTCCGGCTTCTAGGGCGAGGGCGTTGCGAAGCCCGCGGATGTGCGGTGCTGCCAGTCCCGGGCCCGCAGCCGCCAGGTCCGGCGCGCGTATTCCAGCTCCGTGTAGGGCCATTGGGTGACGATGCGCCCGGAGGGCGAACGGAAGTAGCTATCGCATTGCGTCCAGATGGTGCGGCCCAGGTCCGCGGAAAGCTGGTCGTTATAACGCTTTTCGGCTTCCGGCCGCACGTCGAGATACCCGCCGCGGCGCGCTACTTTGCTGACCGCGCTGGCAACCAGTCGCGCCCCGGCCTCCAGGATGTAGACGATCGAATTGCCGCCCTGATTGGTATTGGGACCGTAGAGCATGAAGAAGTTGGGAAAGCCGCCGACCGCCACGCCCAGATACGCGCTGGGGTCATCGCCCCAGTGCTCGTGCAGCCGCTGTCCGCCGTGCCCGACCACCTCGATGCCGGACAGGTAGCGCGAGGTCTCAAACCCGGTGGCCAGCACGATGACATCGACGTCGAAGGCCGCACCCGCGGTGGTGATCACCGATGTCTCGGTGATCCGGTCGATGGGGTCGGTGACGAGCTCGACGCGCTGCCGCTGCAGCGCCCGGTAGTAGTCGTCACCGAGCAGCACCCGCTTGCAGCGGAACGGATAGTCCGGCGACAGCGCGTTACGTAGCCGGTCATCGGCCACGGTGCGCTCCAGGAACGACGTCGCGAACTGACTGCGGGCGGCGACGATCGGATCGTCGGCGAACGTCGCGGTGTTGTCGTGCTGGAATTTCCAGATCCGCCAGCGGGTCCGGCGTGCCGCCAGGGGGTTGCGCCTGAATTGCGCCAATTCGCTTGTGCTGTAAGGCCGATCTTCCTTGGGGACCATCCATGGCGGCGTGCGCTGGAACACCGTCAGGTGCCCGGTGACTTTCGCAAGTTCGGGAACGACTTGGACACCACTGGCGCCGGTGCCGATTACCGCCACGTTCTTACCCGCCAGGTCGATGTCGTGATCCCACCGCGCGGTGTGCATGACCGGGCCGCCGAAGTCGCCCAGGCCTGCGATATCGGGATGCTTGATCGAGCCGAACAGACCCGCGGCGCAGACCACCACGTCCACGCTCAGCGTCTCTGGCGCACCGGCGCGTTGCAGCTGGCAGTCCCAACCACAGGTGTCCACGTTCCAGGAGACCGTATTCACCGTGGCGCCCAGCTTGAGGTGTCGACGCAGGTCGAAGTCGTCGGCCACCGATTCCAGGTAGGCCAGAATCTCGGGCTGCCGGGCGTAGGTACGACTCCAGGATTTGTTGGGCGCGAAGGAAAACGAATACAGGTGACTCTGGATGTCACAGGCGGCACCGGGGTAGGTGTTGCGGCGCCAGGTGCCCCCGACGCCGTCGGCGGCCTCGATGATCACCAGGTCGTCGATGCCGGCCCGGCGCAGGGCCACCGCCGCGCCCAGCCCGCCGAAGCCCGCACCGATGATCGCGACCTTGGGCGAGCGTCGACGCCGGGTTGCGGCCCGCACCCGACCGAGGACGTACTTCACGGCCCGGCCTCGCGGATGTCGAGCCCCGCTAACTCGCCGTCGGCCCGCCACTGCGCCAGGATGTCGGCGTATTCGGTCGGCGCTCCGAAGAAGAAGCTGCCCTGCCGAGTCTTGGCGTCCGCCTTGCCTTCCCGGTTGTAGTAGCCGGGGGTGCAGGTTTTGGCGCGCTCCGCCGTCGCGGATGAGCGGGCCACCACCGTGTCGACCCAGGCGGCCTCGGCGGCGCAGGACGCCTCGACTTCGGTGACGCCATGTTCGAGAGCCCACGCAATGATCCACGCGGCATGGGTGGCCTGCACGTCGAGCAAATACGGAAAGTTCACGGTCAGGCCGGCCTGGGAGATGCTCTCGATGAAGCAATTCGGAAAGCCGTTGGCGCACAAGCCCTGGAACGTCCGCACCCCGTCCCGCCAGCGCTCGGTCAACGTCAGGCCGTCGCGGCCGATCAACTCGAATCCGGTGCGCCGGCAGTAATCGGTGCCCACCTCGAAACCCGTTGCGAAGATGAGGCAGTCGAGCTCGTAGGTCACCCCGTCGACGACGACGCCCGACTCGGTGATGCGCTCGACGCCGCGCCCGCGGGTGTCGACCAGGGTGACATTGTCGCGGTTGAACGTCTGCAAGTATTCGTCGTGGAAGCAGGGCCGCTTGCAGAAGTAGCCATACCAGGGTTTGAGCGCTTCGGCGGTGGCACGGTCGGCCACGATCTCGGCGACCCGGGCCCGGATCTCCTCCATCTTGGCGAAGTCCGCACGTTCGATGTCGCGGGACCGCTGCGCGGGATCGACCGACCCGTCGTCATGCCGCATGACCGGAAGCTTGCGGGTGATGCTCGTCCAGGCGTCGGCGACGAGATCTTCGGGCGCCTGCCCGCCCGCCGTGAGGATCTGAAAGTTCTGGATGCGCTCGCGTTGCCAGCCCGGTTGTAATCCATTGGCCCACTGCAGATCCGTGGCCCGGTTGGCGCGTACGTCCACCGACGACGGCGTGCGCTGAAAGACGAACAGGCGCTGCGCCGCCGCGCCGAGATGCGGCACGCACTGGATCGCCGTGGCTCCGGTTCCGATGATGCCGACGCGTAGACCGGCCAGGTTCTCCAGCTTCTCGCCGGTGTAGCCGTAGTCCCACCGGCTGGTGTGGAAAGTGTGGCCGCGGAAGGTTCCCAATCCGGGGATGCCGGGCAGCTTCGGCCTGGCTTGATAGCCGTTCGCCATGGAGACGAACTTCGCCCGCATCTCGTCACCCCGGTCGGTGCGGATGATCCATCGGGACTTTGCTGCGTCCCAACGGATCTCATGCACATCAGTGTGCAGGCACGCGTCCCGGTACAGGTCGTAGTGCTCGGCGATACGCCGGCAGTGCGCGAAGATCTCGGCGCCTTTGGCGTACTTCGCCGCAGGCATGTAGCCGAGCTCCTCCAGCAGCGGGATGTAGACGTAGGACTCGACGTCACAGGCGATTCCCGGATACCGATTCCAGTACCAGGTGCCGCCCACGTCGGCGGCCTTGTCGATCAGCCGCACGCTTTGCACACCGAGCTCGCGCAGCCGCGCGCCAGTCAGCAGCCCGCCGAAGCCGGCGCCCACGATCGCGACGTCGACCTCGTCGGTGAGTGGCTCGCGCACCAACGTCCCGTCCACCCAAGGGTCTTCGGCGAACCGGGCGAACTCACCCGCGATCTCGACGTACTGGTCGATCCCGTCGGGCCGAATCCTGCGCGCTCGTTCCCGGGCGTACTTCTCCCGCAGCGCATCGACGTCGAACGCGCACCCAACGGTCTCGGTCAAGGTCTCGACTCCGCTCTCCGTGCGCCCGACTCTATAATCAATCGCTTGATCGTATCAAGGGATGGGCGGGTGCCCGACCCCGAAGGTGTCTAGGAACTTCCGAATAATGTGCCCTTGACCAGCACCTTGGCCGAACGCAGCGCGGCGTGGTACTCGTCGGGCGGCAGTGTGGCGGCCAGCTCGGTGAGGCCGTAGACGAGCGCATAGATCGCCTCGACGGCGCCCCGCGCGTCCGGGTGGTCGCCGAGCTCGCCGCGCTGATGCGCGTCCTTGATAACAGCCTCGATGATCTCGCGGAACGCCTCGAACCCGGTGTTCTTCTGTTGCCGGCGTGGCTTTCGCTTGTCGGCGTCCGCGACATTCTCGGCCCGGATCGCGAACTCGAACGCGGCCAGGTCCGGATATTCGCGCATCAATTTCCCGCATTCATCCAGCACCGCGCCGATCCGGTCGATGACATCTCCGGGTCTTTGCGCGGCCAGACGCACCCGGGGCATGGCCGCGTCGGCGCGGGTCGCGATGGTGGCCTTGATCAGTTCCGACTTGTTCGGGAAGTAGTTGTAGAGGCTGGCGCTGGTCACGTTCGCCATGCGGGCGATCGCACGAATGGTCGCCTTGGCGTAGCCGACCTCAGCCACGCAGCGCATGGTGGCGACGATGATCCGCTGGCGGGTCTCTTCGCCGCTGGCGCCGACGGGGCGGCCCAGCTGTGTCCTCGCGCGCACATCGTCGAATATATTTGACCGGCCCGATGGTCCGGCTCGGGAAGCGGACGCGGTCCAGTCGAATATGATCGGGTGATCAATTCGGTGCCTGGGTGGCGGAGGTGTACGGTGCGCGACCGACAAACCCGCGGCGGGCGCCGCCCGGCATGACCGCCACGCAACTCGGCCGCCCGGTGGGCGCAAACGGGGACCAGACCCGCCGGCGAATCATCACCGCGGCAATGCGCTGCGTGGCCGAGGTCGGCTATTCGCAGGCGACGATCCGCGAGATCGCCCGGGCCGCCGATATGACCAGCGGCAGCCTGTATCACTACTTTCCCAACAAATCCGAACTACTCAACGCCACCGGTGCGGAAATCGAGGAGATCGTCCTGCCCCGACTGCGGGCTGCCGCCGCTCAGGTTGACGACGTCGTCGACCGACTCGACGCTGTGCTGGACGAGTCGAGTCGGCTGGTCCGCGACTACCCGTATCTCACCGCGTTCCTGCGGGCGCTTCGCGCCGGGAGCACCGCACGCCTACGACGCGGCGCCCCGCAATACCCCGGTTCCAAGGCGCTGCGCGATGTCGTCTCCGAAATCGTGGCGGACGCCAAAAAGCAAGGGAGGCTGTCGCCGGAGACCGATGCGCGATCCACGGTGGAAGCAATCTGCGCGCTGACCCGCGGACTGTCGGAGCAGGCGGATCGCCTGCGGCCCCAGATCCATAAAACCACGGTGGATGCGGCCAAACAGCTCATCAGAGGAACGCTGTTCACGCCGAATGAGCACACCTCCCGCGAAAAGCGCTGAGTTGCAATGAGCTTACTCACCGCGCTCTGGCTGAACATGACCAACATCGCCGATCCGGCGGGCTTCCCCTCGATGCCGGCCGGGCCAACCTGCAACTATTCGCCGAGCGGGTGCTGCCTTACGCGTGAATGCGCCGCAGTCAGTGAGTCGCCCAGCGTCCACAACGCGACCCCGAGCAGTACCAGATCCTTGAGCAGAAACTGACCGGGCAACGACGAGAGCACCGGAAAAGCGTGGGCGAACGTCACGACCACTCCGGGAGTGGTGAACAGAAAACTGAGCGTGCCCAAAAACAGCACCACCGCCAGTGCGCTGCCAGCAGCAGAGACCAGCGGCCAGAGTGGCCGTAGCGCGATGAGAAGGGCGGCTACGATTTCCATCGTTCCGAGGCCCCGCGCGACGAAGGTGACGCTGAAGACGTTGTAGACCCAGCTCATCAACGGGCTGTGCTCGATGAGTACGCGTGCTTCCATTTTCACGTACTTGCCCACTCCGATCCATGCCAGGACCACCACCAGGCCATAGCGGGCGAAGAGTTGGCCCCACCGGGCCAGCGCCGGCGCCGCGGGTAGCGCCTGGGTGCGATCGATCATCGGACGACGTCCTTTCGGGAGCTGAAGCGCGGGTATCCACCTGACCCACGTTTCAGGCCGCGACCGCGTTCACTTCCGCAACCGCTCGAGGCCGGCGACGATGAGCCGCAACCCAAAGGCGAACTCGTCGGCCAGCGGGACAGGCAGGTCGTCGGCGACCGTCAGCGTGGCGGGAAAGCGCGACGGGTCGAGGCGGTGAAACGCCGCCGACATTGCGGCGTCGCGTTCCCCGCCCTCCGCCGCGGTTCCGGCGAGTTGTAGCGCAAAGCCCAGCACGTAACGGGCCACCGTCGCGTACGCGTGGGCCGCGACCGCCGGCGCGAAACCGTTGTCGAGCAGCACGGCCAGGCAGCGCTCGCGATGCGCCAGCGCGTTGGGCCCCGTCGGGGTGTACTCGATCAACAGCGGCGCGACATTGCCGTGTCGGCTCAGCGCGTCAAACATGTGCTGCGCCAATGAGATACACGCCTCCTGCCACGGCAGGCCGGCGAACTGTTCCGCGTCGGGGTCGACCTCGCCGAGGATGTGGTCGATCACCAGGGAGACCAATTCGGATCTGTTGGCGAAGTGCCGGTACAGCGTGGCGGTGCCCGACTCCAGGCGCTGTGCCAGCGAGCGCATCGACAACGCCTCGGGCCCGTGCTCATCGACGAGTTCGACGGCCGCGGCCATGATGCGGTCCACCGGCAGCGCCGGGCGGCCGCGAGGTCGTCGCTGCTGCGGTTTGACATGCTGGCTCATTACGGAGACACTGTATCCATAAATATGACCTGGATCAACCCCCCTGACAGCAAGGAACATTCGCGATGCTTCTCCCCCTGGCGGCAGAGCCCGTCACCGCGCCTACCGACCGCGACATGCTGCCGTCGGAGCGGCGCGAGTTCGTGCGCACCCATCGCACCTGCGTATTCGGCTACCGCCGCCGTCACGACGGGCCGGCGATGTCGATCGTGTACTACATCCCCACCGACACCGACGAATTACTCGTCTCCACCATGGAAGGCCGCGGCAAGGCCCGCATCGTCGAACGTGACGGCAAGGTCAGTCTGTGCGTGCTCGACGAGCGGTGGCCGTTCGCGTATCTGCAGGTCTATGCCGACGCCACCATCGACCGCGACACGGAACTGGCCGTCGACGTGATGATGGCGGTCGGCGGTCGGATGTCCGGCCAACCGCTCGGTGACGACGCCCGCCCGCACATCCAGGCGATGTGCGAACGCGAGAACCGCGTAGTCATCCGCTGCCGGCCCTACTCCACCTTTGCCACCCCACCGCGGCATCTGCACCGCAACGACCAGGCCGACGAACTCAGCCACTGGGTCTCCGGCGTCATGCCTTGGGACGCAACCGATCCGGTGACGGGCTGATCAACCCGCGTAGCGCTCCTGCAATTTGGCCAGGGTCGCTTCGATCCCCTTCGCGTTGGCCTTACGGAAACCCAGCCGCTCGTAGTACTTCAACCTGTTCTTGAGCGCACCGGCGTCGCGGTAGTCGAACGTCTCGGTCACCTGGGTCCGCGTCGGCGAGACCTTCTCGAATTCCCACCGCCAGCGGTGGCCCAACGGGTGCCGCCACTCGAACTCCTCGTTCGGCTTCAGCGAGGTGATCGTGCTGGTGATGCGGTACGGAATGCCGAACATCTTCATGTGCGTGGAAAACTTCGAGCCCTCCAGCAGTTGCGGCGGCACCGAGATGTTGTCGCCCACGGTGCCCGACCCGTCGAGCTCGTGGTGGCGCCGCGGGTCGGCGACGATGGCATACAGTTCCGCGGCCGGCGCGGCCACTTCGACCCGGCGACTCACCTGGCGGGGTCCGCGGTCGACTACGGTGACGGTCACGAGGTTTCCTTTCGGCTGTGCGTAACGGGATCTAGGTTTGGGGTTCCGCAACGTTCGGATCCCAAACGGGTGCCGGGACCGGCCTTGGCGGGCCGGCGGCCGGATTTGATCAGTCGCGCGACCTCTTCCCACATCAGCACACCGATCTTCGTGGCGAACTCGCGGGGCACTGGTATATCGGCGGCGGATCGCACATGCGCCAATAGGCCGCCGGACCGGGCAGGCAGAATGGTGGACAAGACTTGCCGGGTGATCGAGAAGGAGCGGCATGCCCACCAGCGAATATCGGGTGAGCGGGATGAGCTGCGGGCACTGTGAGGCCGCCGTCCGCGCCGAGGTTGCCCGGATCCCGGGTGTCGACGAGGTGACGGTCAGCGCCGCCACGGGCCGGCTCGTCGTGACTGGCACGCAGCCCATCGACACGGGCGCCGTGCTCGGCGCGGTCGACGAGGCCGGCTATGAGGCCGTCCTGGTCGCATGAGCACGCCCCGGATCAACGAGGGCGCCCCGCCCGATAGCTTGGCCGCGCCCCGGATTGAGCTGGAGATCACCGGCATGACCTGCGCGTCCTGCGCGGCCCGGATCGAGAAGAAGCTGAACAAGCTCGACGGCGTCGCGGCGACCGTCAATTACGCCACCGAGACCGCCGCCGTCACGGCCCCCGCCGGATATGACGCCGGGATCCTCGTCGACGTGATCGAGCAGGCCGGTTACGGCGCCGCGCCGCAGCCGCCGCGGGGCGCCCGCGAGGCGGGGACACCGGAGTACCCCGAGCTGAGCTCACTGCGCCGGCGTCTGGTCACCGCGCTCGTGCTCGCCGGGCCGGTCATCGCCATGGCCATGCTGCCCGCCCTGCAGTTCCCACACTGGCACTGGGTGTCGCTGGCCCTGACCACGCCGGTCGTGCTGTGGTGTGGCCTTGCCTTCCACGCGGCCGCCTGGACCAACCTCAAACACGGCGCGGCCACCATGGACACCCTGGTCTCGCTCGGCACCCTGGCCGCATTCCTGTGGTCGCTCTACGCCCTGTTCCTCGGCACCGCGGGCGCGCCGGGCATGCGGCACGACTTCGAGTTGACAGTCGGGCGCGAGGCCGCTCCGTGCCACGTCTACTTCGAGGTCGCCGCCGGCGTGACCCTGTTCGTCCTCGCCGGGCGCTATTTCGAGACGCGGTCCAAGCGAACGGCCGGGGCCGCGCTGCGCACGCTAATGACGCTGGGCGCCAAGGACGTCGCGGTGCTGCGCCCCGGCAGCCGGTTCGCCGAGGTCCGCGTCCCGATCGAACAACTCGCGGTCGGCGACGAGTTCGTCGTGCGTCCGGGGGAGCGGATCGCCGCCGACGGGATCGTCGTCGCCGGCTCGTCGGCGGTGGACGCCTCCCTGCTGACCGGAGAGTCGGTGCCCGTCGAGGTCGGCGAGGGCGACGCCGTCACCGGCGCCACGGTCAACGCCGGCGGCCGGCTCGTCGTTCGCGCCACCGGGATCGGCGACGACACCCGGCTCGCGCAGGTGGCCAGGCTCGTCGAGCGGGCCCAATCCGGCAAGGCCCGGGCACAACGCCTCGCCGATCGCGTCTCCTCGGTCTTCGTCCCGACCGTCATGGCGGTGGCGGCGGCGACCCTGGCCGGCTGGCTCGCGGCGGGCTTTTCCCTCACCACGGCCCTGACCGCCGCCGTCGCGGTGCTCATCATCGCCTGCCCGTGCGCCCTCGGGCTGGCGACGCCGACCGCCCTGCTGGTCGGCACCGGACGCGCCGCCCAGCTAGGCGTGCTGATCAAGGGGCCCGAGGTGCTGGAGTCGACCCGCGACATCGACACGATCGTCCTGGACAAGACCGGCACCGTCACCACCGGCATGATGACCCTGGTCGACGTGATCACCGGCGCCGACACCGACCGCGCCACGCTGCTGCGCTTGGCCGGCGCCCTGGAAGACGCCTCCGAGCATCCCGTCGCGCGGGCGATCGCGCGCGCCGCCGCGGGGCAGCTCGGCGCGCTTGCCGCACCCACGGGCTTCACCGGGGTCGACGGCAAGGGCGCGCGCGGCGTGGTCGACGGCCGCTACGTCGTCGTCGGGCGCGACAGCCTGCTCACCGAATGCGGCATCTCCCTCGACCCCACCCTGTCCGCGGCGAAGGCCCGCGCCGAGAGCGAAGGCAAGACCGCCGTCGCCGTCGGCTGGGACGGCCGGGCCCGCGGCATCCTGGTGGTCGCCGACACCGTCAAACCGTCCAGCGGCGAGGCGGTACGGCGCTTGACCGGGCTGGGACTGACGCCGGTGCTGCTGACCGGCGACAACGCATGCGTCGCCGCTCGCATCGCCGACGAACTCGGCATCACCCGGGTCATCGCCGACGCCACGCCCGCCGACAAGGTCGCCGCCATCGAGCGGCTGCAATCCGAGGGCAGGGTGGTCGCCATGGTCGGTGACGGCGTCAACGACGCCGCCGCGCTGGCGGCGGCCGACCTGGGCCTGGCCATGGGCACCGGCACCGACGTCGCGATCCAGGCCGCCGACCTCACCGTGGTCCGCGGGGACCTGCGCGGCGCGGTCGACGCGATCCGGCTGTCCCGCCGGACGCTGGCCACCATCAAGACCAACTTGCTCTGGGCATTCGGCTACAACCTCGCCGCGATCCCCCTGGCTGCGCTCGGCATGCTCAACCCGATGTTCGCCGGCGCCGCGATGGCGGCCTCCAGCCTGCTCGTCGTCGGCAACAGCCTGCGGCTGCGCTCGTTCACCAGCGTCAGCACCGGCGCATGAGTCGCGCCGCGCGCATCTGGTCGGCTCACACGCGCAAACGGTCGGCCGCCGGGCCGCTTCCGTATGGGATAGTTGGTCCAACCGCCGCTGTCGGTGCGTCCGACCGGCCCTTCGACACTCACCTCACCCGCGCGCAGCGATCGATTTAGCAGAGGTCACGACCGTTGGAGCAGTTCTTCGGGCAGCTGTCCCTGTTGCACGGCTGGTTTCCGCCTGCCGTGCAGGGCCTGGCCCTGCTCGTGCTGATCGTCGCGATCAACTGGCGCTGCGCCGGCTGGCTCAAGCGGGTGCTGCCGGTCGCGGCGATCGCCGCGGTCGCGGTGACCGTGCTGGCGCGGTGGTACATCACGTCGCTGGGGGTCGCCGGTGACCCCGCGCCGACGGCGCTGTGGCTCTGGATCGCGATGAGCGGCCTGGCCGCGGCGGTCTTCTTGGTAGGTTGGCGAGGAATCCGCTGGTGGCGGCGTGCGGTGGCGGTGCTGGCGATACCGCTGTGCGTCCTGGGTGCGGCGATGGCGCTCAACAGCTGGGTGGGCTATTTCCCGACGGCGCTCGCCGCCTGGAATCAACTGACGTCCGTACCGCTGCCCGACCAGATCGACCGGCTGCGGGTCACCGAGATGCAGGTCGCCGGGACCCGGCCGACCAAGGGTGTGGTGGTGCCGGTGGACATCGACGGCAACGGTCCCTCCGGGTCCCACTTCGCCCACCGCCGGGAACTGGTCTACCTGCCGCCCGCATGGTTCAACAGCAACCCGCCACCCCGGCTGCCTGCGGTGATGATGATCAGTTCGGCCTTCAACACCCCGGCCGACTGGCTGGGCCCCGGCGGCGCGTTCACCGCCATCGACAACTTCGCCGCTGCGCACCACGGCTTCTCCCCGGTGCTGGTGTTCGTCGACCCGACCGGTTCCTTCGACAACGACACCGAGTGCGTCAACGGCACCCGCGGCAACGCCGCCGACCATCTGACGAAGGACATCCAGCCCTTCATGGTGTCGAACTTCGGCGTCAGCGCTGATCGGGCCAACTGGGGTGTCGCAGGCTGGTCGATGGGCGGTACCTGCGCCGTCGACCTGGCCGTCATGCACCCGGAGCTGTTCCGTGCGTTCGTGGACATCGCGGGTGATCGCGGGCCCAACGGTGGCTCGAAGGACCAGACCGTTTCCCGCTTGTTCGGCGGCGATCACGAGGCGTGGGCCTCCTTCGACCCGGTCACGGTCATGACGAAGCACGGTCATTACGACGGCCTGTCGGGATGGTTCGACGTGCCCGGATCGGACGGCGCGCACACAGTCGGGCAGGCAGGCGGTCCGGCGCTGATCGCATCCAGCAGCGACCCCGCCGCCAACCCCGAAGGCCAGGACGTCGCGGCCAATTCACTCTGTGCCGTCGGCACCGCCCACGGCATCGCCTGCGCGGTGGTCAGCCAGCCGGGCAAGCACGACTGGCCGTTCGGCGCTGCGGCGTTTGCCGCGGCGCTGCCGTGGCTGGCCTTTACGCTGGGCACACCCCAGGCCGAGCCGGTGCAACTGCCGCAGCCGAGCGCGGGGGAACCGCATTGATCCCCGCTGGTCGGCGTTCCTGCACGAGGACGACCCGAATCGCCACAGAATTCACAGCTGACCCTCCCGTACCGCAACCGGAATATCGTCCCGGCGAATGGTACGGTTCGCGGCTGTGACCATGATGTCGTGCACCGACGGTGGTTCCCACGGGAGCCCGCTCGGTGCGCGGCGCGGTCATTCGATGAGCGCACCCGACTGTCAGCCATGAACCGCCGCAAGTTTCTCGGATCGCTCGCCGCCTCGGTCGTTGCCGGGGTGGGCGCCGCGCGGCTCATCGTCGATCCGCAGCCACGCACGTTTGCCCAAACCAACCCCGCCGACGTCGCGGTCTCCGGCCCGGCCGCCCCGCAGGCCCTGTTGCCGCCCCCGCCGCCCAGCGCCCGCATCCCGTTGCCCGGCGGCGGTGCCCTGACGAAGATCCCCGGCGAGGGTGACCTGCTCGCGCTGACCGTCGACGACGGCGTCAACAGCGAGGTGGTGCGGGCCTATACGCAGTTCGCCAAAGACACCGGCGTCCGGCTGACCTATTTCGTGAACGGGATCTACGACTCGTGGACCAATAACCTGGACCTGCTGCGGCCGTTGGTGGACAGCGGGCAGATCCAGCTCGGCAACCACACCTGGTCGCACCCGGACCTGACCAAACTAACGAAAGAGCAAGTCGCGGAACAACTTTCGCGAAACGATGCGTTCCTGAAGAATACCTACGGCGTCGGCGCCAAGCCGTATTGGCGGCCGCCGTACGCGAAGCGCAATGCCGCCGTGGACGCGGTGGCCGCCGACCTCGGCTACCAGGTCCCCACCCTGTGGTCCGGCTCGCTGTCGGATTCGACGCTGATCACCGAGGAGTACATCGTGCAGATGGCCGATCAGTACTTCACACCGCAGGCCATCGTCATCGGGCACCTCAATCATCTGCCGGTGACGCACGTTTATCCGCAACTCGTCGACGTCATCCGCGATCGCAACCTGCGCACCGTCACGCTCAACGACGTATTTCTCAAGACGCCGTAGGCCGTCGAAGGGGTTGCGCCGCAGAGCCGCAACTTCTCCCGCGATTCCGCTATCCGGCCGGCAGGATGTTCTGGTTGATGTGAAACACGTTGCCCGAATCGTATTCGGCCTTGATCTCGCTCAGCCGTTGATAATTCGAGCCGTATGTCGCCCGGACCCGGTCCTGGCCCTCGTCCATCAGGAAATTGACGTAGCCGCCGCCGGCCGAGTACGGGTGGATGGCTTCCCAGTACTCCCTCGTCCAGCGCTTCAAAACCCCGGCGTTCCGCGGATCGGGATCGACCCCCGCGATCACCTGCGAGAAGTTGACATCCCGGTAGGCCCAGGCGGTCTCGTCCTGGCCGATCCGATGGACCGCGCCGTCGATCGGGTACAGGTGCATCGTGGAGAGCATGGTTGGCAGTTCCTCGGTGAAATGCGCGTGGGCCGCTACCGCGGCGTCGGGCACCGTCCGGATGAAGTCACCACGCCAATACCACTGCAGCCCTTTGGGATACAGGCCATCAAAGGTGGACTGCAGTGCTGGGAAGGGGGCCGCACCGATACCGTCGAAGGCTGGCTCCATCTGCCGGATCGGCGCGAACACCTCACCTGACCGTGCGGGATCGCCGGCATAGCACCAGACCACCGCACATGCCTTCTGCAGGTGGAGGGCCTCGGGGAACGGTGCCACCGGTGGGACGGTCATGCTCGCGAAGAACCCGTAAAGATCCTCGTCTTGAGCCGGAAGGAAGTCCCGGTACCACTTCAAGATGTCACCGGTGGCCGATGCGGGCCATACCGTGGGACCGCAGATCACGGTGTGCACGGGATGCAGCCGGAACGTGAACGAGGTGACCACCCCGAAGTTTCCACCACCGCCGCACAGCGCCCAAAACAGGTCTGGATGCTCGGATTCGGACGCCGTCACCACACGACCGTCGGCCAACACCACCTCGGCCTCCAACAGGTTGTCGATGGTCAGACCGTGCTTGCGAGACAGATACCCGTGGCCGCCGCCCAGGGTGAGGCCGCCGACTCCGGTCGTGGAGATGATGCCGGACGACGTCGCCAGGCCGTGCACATGCGTGACCGCGTCCACTTGACCCCATGTCGCACCGCCTTGGACCCGGACGATGCGCCGGTCGGGGTGGACGTCAACGCGGTTCATCGGCGACAGGTCGATGACCAGTCCACCCTCGACGGAACCGAAGCCGGGACCATTGTGGCCGCCCCCGCGGATGGCGACCGCGAGGTTGGATGTCCGCGCGGCTTCCAGGGCCCCGACGACGTCGGTGCCGGATCCGCAGCGCACGATCACCGCCGGCCGCTTGTCGATCATGCCGTTGTGCAGCGCGCGGGCGTCGTCGTATTCGGGGTCGCCGGGCAGGATGGCGTTCGCACCATACCTGGCGTGCAGATCGTCGGTTGCAATTGCGCGGCTCATGGCCCGCACCTCCTGTTGCTTCGCGCAGTCTCGATGCCGCGACGCTATGGGCCGGAAGACGGTGCGTCATGACCACAACGAAGCATTCCGCAAGGATTTCAGGATAGTCAGAACTGACTATCGACCAGGCAATACGGCCCCATTACGTTTGATTCCATGGCGCAGTGGGTGCCGCCTCCGCTTCCGGCGGAACTGGTGGCGCGCGGGCGCGGACCGCTCGTGGGTCGCGCCGCGGAACTTGCGGCGTTCGAACAGGCGTGGGAGCGGGTCGAGGGCGGCAGCCGCCAGGCGGTGTTCATCGGCGGTGAACCGGGCGCGGGCAAGACGCGCCTGGCCGCCGAGGTTGCCGGAACCCTGGCCTCCCACGATGTCGCGGTACTCGTCGGCAGGTCGACGGCCGACGAGGACGTTCCCTACGCGCCATTTGCCGAGGCGCTGGGCCGTCTGCTGATGGCCACGCCGCACGGCTCCATGGCGGGGCTGCTGGCCGACGCCGGCCCCCAGCTGCGACGGCTGTCAATCCAGGTGGATCGGCACATGCCCGACACCGCCACCGCGGACGACGTCGGGTCACCCCGGCAAGCGCTGTTCGAGGCGTTGACCGGATTCCTGCGGCGCCTGGCCGACGATCGTCCGATCGCGTTGATCCTGGACGACCTGCACTGGGCGCAGCTGCCCACCCTCGCGATGCTCGAACGCGTCCTGATCGGGTGCGCCGATAGCCGCATGCTGGTGGTGGCCACGTTTCGCACCACCGAGCCCGACCGCTCCGACGAGCTCACCACCCGGCTGGCCGAACTGCACCGGTTCGACGGTGTCCGGCGTCTGGATCTCGCCGGACTGGACACCGAGGCGATCGCAGAGTTCGTGGCCCGAACTCAACAAATGGCGCCGGCCTCCGCCCGGACGGCAGCCGCGCTGCTGCGTGACAAGACCGGCGGCAATCCATTCTTCTTGACCGAACTGGTCAACGATCTTGAAATCCGCGGTGGCCTAAACACATTGGAGGTGCAACGGACTGTCCCGGCATCGATCGGGGACGCCATTGCCCGCCGCCTGTCCGGGCTCGGGACCACCGTGCGCGGGGTGATCGAGCAAGCGGCGGTGCTGGGCGAGACATTTGATCTGCCCGCGCTCATCGCCGCCAGCGAAACCGATCTCCCCGCGACACTGGCGGCGGTCGATTCGGCCGAAGCCGTCGGGCTGGTCCGGCCGGTTCGCGATTCCGACGGCGAGTTCTCGTTCGTGCACGCACTCACCCGCGAGGCCGTGGTCGGCGAGATGGCGGCGTCGCGGCTCCGGATCATGCACGCCCGGGCCGCAGAAGCGCTCGAGGGCCGCGCGGACCCGTCGTGTGTCCCCCGTCTGGCAAACCACTACCTCCGGGCGCACGTGCTGGGCTACCACGAGCAGGCGTTGCGCTATGCGCATCAGGCGGCCCGGATGGCCGAACAGAGCCTGGCCTACGAGGACGCGGCGCGGTGGTTCGAGCGGGCAGCATCGCTGCCCGAGCTGACACGCGCGGATCGGGCGAGGCTGGACCTCGACGCGGCCGCAAATCACGTGCGCGCCGGCGATTTCGCCGGTGCGCGCGCCATCTACGAACGACTCAGCGCGATGGACGACCCACTGATCCGCCTGGGGGCGGCCGTGGGCTACGAGGAGGCCAATTGGCGTCGGGGACAGTCTGATTCGACGGCGGCCGACCTGCTGGCCGCGGCGTTGGAATCTTGCGGCCTGAACACCGACGACCTGCGCTACGTGCAGGCGCTCGGCAGTTTCGGGCGAGCGCTGGCTTTCGCCGGCGAGGCGGCGCGTGCGCGCGAGGTCGGCGACAATGCCATCGAGTGCGCGCGGGCCGCCGCGGATCCGTCGGTGCTCATGCACACCGTGAAGACCAGCCTTTGGCATGGGCTCACCCCAGAGCTGTGCGAGATCCAGGCGGAGCGATCGGCCGAGGTATCACGCATGGCATTGGCGCGCCGCGACTACGAGGTGCTCGGGGCGTCCTCCCACTTTCGCGCCATGGTGAGCTACCTCGCCGGGCGGCCAGACGACTTGGCCGAGTCGACCGCGGACATGAGGCGAGCGGGCCGGGCCATCGGCCAGCCGGTTTTCGGTTTCGTCGGCGCGTGCGTCGAGCAAGCGCTGGCCTATCTGCGGGGTGACTTCGCGGGCGCCGAACGGTGGGCCGACATCGCTTTGCGCACTGGTGATCTGTTCGACGCGGACGACACCGAGGGCTCGAACGGCGTCCAAATGTTCATGATTCGGCGCGAGACTGCAGGCCTGAAGAAATTCGGCGGATTCGTCGACGGCAGTGAGACCTTCGCTGGCCGTTGGGTGCCCGGCCTGCTTGCCCTGTACACCGAGCTCGACTGCGAAGCCGGCATGACCCGCGCTCTCAATCATCTGCTGAACCGTAAGCTCCGCGACCGCACGGACGAGGCGCAGTGGCCGATGGAACTGGCGTTCATGATCGAGGCGGCGCTAGGACTGGGCAACCGTGAAGCGCTGCACGCGCTGCGCTCGTACGTAACCCGTTATGCCGGAAAGAACCTGGTTGCCGGCCAGTTCGTCGCCCTCTTCGGCAGCGCCGACCGATATCTCGCCCGGATCGCGGCGCTCGAGGGAGACGTCGCCGGAGCCGACCGGCTTTTTGCCGCGGCGCTCGAGATGGACCGTCGCATGGGTTCGGTGGTGCATGTCAGTGAGACGCTGGCACGGCAGGCACTGTTTGCGGCGTCGCGCGGGCTGGCCGAGGAAGCCCGGCACCTGGCCGGCGAGGCCCGCGCCATCGCCGCGCCGATCGGCCAGCACCGTGTCGTCGAACTGGTTGGCTCGTTGCTGACCGTGGGTCCCGAAGGCCCGGACGGTCTGACGGACCGCGAAGTCGAGGTGCTGCGACTGCTCGCCGAGGGGCTGAGCAACCGGGCGATCGGCGAGCGCCTTTACATCAGCACCAACACGGCCGCCAACCATGTGCGCAACATCCTCATCAAAACGGGCGCCGCCAACCGCACGCAGGCAGCAATGTATGCCGCCGATCACGAGCTACTCGGTTGAGGGCGCTCAGATCTCGGACAGCTCACCGTCGGGCGTGACGCGGTCACGTACCTCGACGATGACATCGGCGGGCAGCCCGGCACGCGCGGCAGCGGTTCTGATCGCCTCCGGCGACGGTGCCTCGTACAAGCAGTACGTCTTGCGTTTGTCCGCTGATAGAAACGAGTACAGCCAGCGGACGCCCTCCTGGTCGTTGATTCGATTGATGCCATCGGCGACCTCGAAGCTGGGTTCCATCTCCTCGGCGAATTGGCGCTCGACCATGAATATGGGCACGGCGGACTCCTCTTCAGCGTCTTGAGTCGAACCTACGCCGCCGGGATGCCCGGCGCCCGCGATTTCAGCAAACGTCAGGCGTCCGCCACCCCGCTTTCGCTGGAAAGCAACATCCGCAGCGTCTCCCGCAATTCGCCCATCCGTTGCCTGCCCAGAACATGGGCCCACCTCTTCTCCAAATTGAGTGCGTTGGAACGCATTGCGCGCAGCGCCTGTCGGCCGCGTGGCGTCAACTCGATGATTCGAGCGCGCGCATCAATTGGGTCGGACCCCCGGGTGACGTAGCCATGACGTTCCAGCGCGGCTACCGCCTGGGCTACCGCCTGCCGGCTCACGCGAAGCCGGTCGGCCAGATCCGAGGCATGCAGGCCGCCGGCCGCCAAAGGCACCAGCACGACCGCTTGCGCCGGGCGGATCCCGTCCAGTCCGGCGGCGTCAAACGCCTTCCGCAAATGCGGCGCCCCGGCGGCCGCGACCAAGTTCACCAGCGCCGGCACGGTGGGCTCCCACCCGGAATCCGGTCCCTGTCGCATATCGATCAGTGTGCCACTCGAGTCGATTTTGACAAGCTAGTTGTCAAAGTCGCAACCCGGTGCCACCATGTGCTCATGCGATGGAGTTGGGTCCGAGTGGCGAGCGTTTGTCTGATGCCCGTTCTTGTTGTCGTACTCGCCGGGTGCCTTGGCGGCGGTCATGCGTTGGGGACCCCCGGCTCACAATCGATCCCGGTGGGGCAATCCATCCGAAACATCGAATCGGGCGGAGCGAGTAGGACCTTCCACCTCTATCGGCCGCAGGGACTGACCGGTGCCGTACCGGTGGTGGTCATGCTGCACGGCGGCTTTGGCACCGGTACGCAGGCCGAGCGCTCCTACCACTGGGATGCCGAGGCCGACAACGGACGTTTCCTGGTCGCCTACCCCGACGGGCTCAACCGTGCCTGGAACGCGGGGACCTGTTGCGGTGAGCCCGGACGCCTCAACACCGACGACGTCGGATTCATCAACGCCATGGTCGGCGCCATCGAGCAGGAGATCCCGGTCGATCGCGCGCGAATCTATGTCACCGGCATGTCGAACGGCGCGATGATGGCGCTTCGCCTGGGCTGCCAGTCCGATACCTTCGCGGCGATCGCCCCGGTGGCCGGCACCCTGCTGACCGATTGCACTGCGGCACGGCCGGCATCGGTCCTACAGATCCACGGCACCGCGGACGATAGGGTCCCCTATAACGGCGGGCCGGGAAAAGCCTTTGCGTTCAACGGATCCCCACGGGTCGACGGCCCATCGGTGGGATCTGTCAACGCCACCTGGCGCGCCATCGATGGATGCGGAGCGCCGGACGCGACCACGGCGGGCGACGTGACAACGCAGACCGCGGGCTGCGCCGACGGGCGCACCGTCGAGCTGATCGCGGTGGCCGGCGCCGGCCACCAATGGCCCGGCGGTGAGCCAAGCCCGCTGGCGGAAAAGGTCGCCGGAATCCCCGAACCGTCGACAGCGCTGGACGCCACGGATACCATCTGGCAATTCTTCAGCCAACAACATCGGTAGCGAAGTGAACTCCGACGGTGCCGTCCTGCGCGCGTCACTCATCTGCGCCGGTCATAGCACGTAATTGTGTTGCGCCCCAAGGCCTGCGGGAGGCCTTTGAACACGCATCAGCGGCTCGTGGTCGTCACCGGGCATCGAACATCGCGTCGACGAGCCGGTGCATCACCTGCCCGATTTCGCGGCGGGCGCGCTTCGGGTCGTCGGCCGTCGCGATGACCATGGCCGCCTCGTCGAGCGCGCCGATCAGCACGTGCGCCAACGGCCGCACCGGCTGCTCGGCCAGCTGGCCGACCCGGATCGCCTCGCCGAGCATCTGCTCGGTCATGCCCAGGCTGTACCGCTGCGCGACGTCGCGGAATTCCGCCCAGCCGAGCACGCTCGGCGCATCGAGCAGGATCAGTTGACGCACTTCGGGATCGCCGGAGACGTCGAGCCACGCGTCGACCGCGGCGCGGATCGCTTCCGTCGGCGTGGTGGCCCCGGACTCGGCGACGACGACGGCCATCCGCGTCATCACGTCCTGCTCCACGGTCTCCACGACCTCGCGGAACAACGCTGCCTTGTCGGCGAATTGGTGATACATCGCGCCGCGGGTGACCCCGGCGGTTGCCGTGATCTCCGGCGTGCCGACTTCGGCGTAACCCCGCTGCCCCCACAGCTTGCGCGCAGCCGCGATCAGCGCATCGCGGGTCGCCGCGGAGCGCTCTTCCTGGGTCCGTCTCTTGCTTTCCATACAGACTGTTGGTAACTTACGAACAGGCAGCCTGTTTGTAAGTGTATCCCTAACGTAGGAGTTTGCGATGTCGACGATCGACATTAGTGCCGGAACCATCCATTACGAAGCAACCGGACCCGCGGACGGCAGGCCGGTGGTCTTCGTGCACGGGTACATGATGGGCGGCGGGCTGTGGCGCCAGGTCAGTGACCGCCTGGCCGCGCGGGGCCTGCGCTGCATCGCCCCGACCTGGCCGCTGGGCGCGCATCCCGAGCCGCTGCGCCGCGGCGCCGATCGGACCATCACCGGCGTGGCCGGCATGGTCGCCGAGGTGCTCGATGCCCTCGACCTGCACGACGTGGTGCTGGTCGGCAACGACACCGGCGGCGTCGTCACCCAACTGGTGGCGGTGCACCATCGCGAGCGGCTCGGTGCGCTGGTACTCACGAGTTGCGATGCGTTCGAACACTTTCCGCCGCCGATCCTGAAGCCGGTCATTCTGGCGGCCAAGTCGAAGGCGTTGTTCCGCACCGCCATTCAGGCGATCCGGGCGCCCGCCGTGCGCAAGCGGGCGTTTGACGGCCTGGCGCATCGCAACATCGACGAGCTCACCGAGGTCTGGGTGCGCCCGGCGCTGTCGCTCCCGGCCGTCGCCGAAGACCTGCGGCAGTTCACGCTTTCGATGCGCACCGAGGTGACGACGACGGTGGCGGCCCGGCTGTGCGACTTCGACAGGCCGACCCTCATCGCCTGGTCGGCCGACGACGTGTTCTTCGAGCAGGAAGACGGGTCACGGCTGGCCGCAACCATTCCGGGCGCCCGACTCGAGGTCATCGCGGGCGCTCGGACCTTCTCCATGGTCGACCAGCCCGACCGGCTCGCCGATCTACTCTCGACGATCGCGGTGCGCACCTGACCTGCGTGGCGCTACCGCGGCGGCACCCGCCGCTCGCGGTAGCGTCGTGCTCATGTCAGATGCGACGTCTCCCCTGCACGGCAGGCGAACCCTGGTAACCGGCGGTGCAACCGGTATCGGCGCGGCCGCCGTCGAGGTGCTCGCCGCGGCGGGAGCCGAGGTCGCCGCGACCTATCACCAGACACCACCGCCGGACGGCGCCGCGGCCGACTGGTTGCAGTGCGACGTGCGCGAGGCCGAGGCGGTGTCGGCGATGGTCGCCGAGGCGACGCGGCGTCTCGGCGGACTCGACGTGCTGGTGCATGCCGCGGGACTGTGGCAGGCCGGGATTCCCGGCTACATCGGTGCCGACGAGATCTCGTTCCTGCTGGACACGAACATCAAGGCGACCATCCTGACCAACCAGGCCGCCCACGCAGTGATGAAAGAGCAAGACCCTAGGGGCGGTCGCATCATCAACTTCGGGTCTTCCGAAGCCGTGATGGGCAGCCCGATCTCGGCGGTGTACGCCGCGACCAAGGGCGCGGTGCAGGCCTGGACGCGGTCGGCCGCCAAAGCCTGGGCCGCCGACAACGTCACGGTCAATGCCCTTGCGCCCGCGGTGCAGACGCCGGGCGCCGACCGGCTCCGCGAGTTCCTCGGTCCACAGGCCGCGGCCCTGATCGATCAACAGATGCAGATGATGATCCCGCTCGGCGGCACGCTCGGTGAGCCCGCCCGCGACGTCGGGCCGATGCTCGTGTTCTTGGCCGGCGCCGGCTCGCGCTTCATCACCGGGCAACTGCTCGCGGTGGATGGTGGCCTGATGATGGTCGGTGGTTAGCCAACGGCAGCTTCAGTTGCCGACGGCTCTGCGCCGCATCAGCTTTGGTCGTTGTCGTTCGATGTGGTCGGCCGACGGTCGTGGTGTCGCCGGCCAGCGATGGCCGTCGTCCGCGACTGAGGGACTTCGCGACGATATCCGCGCGCTCGATTCCTGAGCAGAATCAGCGACCTGTGCAACTCAAACAGCATGCGGCAATGATGGCCGTCGAATCCGAACGGAACCGCTACACACGCGGTCCTGGGCAGGGAATCCTTGGCAAAATAAGCATGACGACTGCCACAACATGAGGTGGTGCAAGGCCGCGGCCGTCGCCACTCGCGACCGCCCTCCAGTTGCCGGGGCTTTGCGGCGCTGAACCCCCCGCTACTATAAGACGGACCGTCTCGTCTCGTAGGATGGGCAGAGTGAGGGTGAATCCGACCGATGGCTGACGACACAATCCAGGCGTTACTGCGCAGGCGTTTATCCGATCCCGGCATCGCGGTGAAATATCTTGACCTGCAATGGTCTTGGCCTGAGTACCTGGCCGGTGCCGCGGCGCGGGCCGCCGGGCTGTTGGCGGCCGCCGACCCGCAACGGCCGATGCACATCGGCGTCCTGCTGGGGAACACCCCCGAGATGGTCAGCCAGATGGCGGCGGCCGGGCTCGGCGGCTACGTCCTGTGCGGGCTGAACACGACCCGGCGCGGCGATGCGCTGGCCGCCGACGTCCGGCGCGCGGACTGCCAGTTCGTCGTCACCGACGCCGAACACCGGCCGCTGCTGGACCGCTTGGACCTCGGGGCCGCGCGGATCATCGACTCCTCGACCCCGCAATGGCGTGAATTCGTCGACGCCGCCGGGGAGCTGACGCCGCACCGCGAGGTCACCGCCATGGACGCCTTCATGATGATTTTCACCTCGGGAACGAGCGGAAATCCCAAGGCGGTCCAGGTGTCACACCTCATGGCGGCGTTCGCGGGTCTGAACCTGATGCAGCGCTTCACCCTTACCGAACGCGACACCTGCTACGTCTCGATGCCACTGTTCCACTCCAACGCGGTCGTCGCCGGCTGGGCGCCCGCGGTGTGCTCCGGCGCCGCCATGGTGCCGGCGAAGTTCTCGGCGAGTAGTTTCCTCGACGACATCCGCCGCCATGGCGCCACCTACATGAACTACGTCGGCAAGCCACTCGCCTACATCCTCGCCACCGCCGAGCGCGACGACGACGCCGACAATCCCCTGCGGGTGGCATTCGGCAACGAGGCCAACGAGAAGGACATCGACGAGTTCGCCCGCCGCTTCGGTGCGCAGGTCGAGGACGGCTTCGGCTCCACCGAGAACGCCATCATCGTGATCCGGGAGGAAGGCACCCCCCAGGGCTCCATCGGCAAGGGCATGGACGGGGTCGCGATCTACAACAGCGAGACCGTCTCCGAATGCGCGGTGGCGCGGTTCGACGCCGAAGGGGCGCTGGTCAACGCCGACGAAGCCATCGGCGAGCTGGTCAACACGGCGGGCTCGGGTTTCTTCACCGGCTACTACAACGACCCGGACGCGAACGCCGAACGGATGCGCCACGGCATCTATTGGTCCGGGGACCTGGCGTACCGCGACGCCGACGGCTGGATCTATCTCGCCGGGCGCACCGCCGACTGGCTGCGGGTGGACGGCGAGAACCTGGCCGCGGCGCCGATCGAACGGATTTTGTTGCGCCACAGCGCGATCAGCCGGATCGCCGTGTACGCCGTCGCGGACGACCGCGTCGGCGACCAGTTGATGGCCGCGGTCGTGCTCAACGACGGCGCGGCCCTGGCCCCCGCCGAGTTCGAAGCGTTCCTGGACGCGCAGCCCGACCTGTCGCCGAAGGCCCGCCCGCGTTACGTCCGCATCGCGGCCGACCTGCCCTGCACGGCCACACACAAGGTGCTCAAGCGCCAGTTGATCGCCGAGGGAACCCACGTCGGGGCGGGCGAGGTGCTGTGGGAGCGCGACGCCCGGGGCACGGCCTACACGGTCAGTGGCGATCGCAAGGGCGGCATGGCCGGGCGCGGCGGGTCGCCACCATCGGCTAGGCCGGGGTCCTCGGTGGGCGGCGCCGGATCTGACCCTTCGGCCGTCGCACCCGTTTGACCGGGTCTCGGGTTGTGCCGCAAGCGATCTCGTCGCGCAACTGGGTGATGTTGGAGATCTCCGCGTACAGGCCGCGGATCGCGTAGTCCAACACCGCGAAGGAGTAGCGCTGCTCGGGATCCGCGGTGATGCCGAGTTCCACCGACCGCCGTCGCGACCACAGCGCCTCGTCCAGCCGGCCCCGCGTCGCGTCCAGATGCCGGTCCAGGGTATCGAGCACGTGTTCGGGATCCTGGCCGCGGGCCAGCCAGGTCTTCAGGATGACGGGGTGCTTGATCACCACCTGATCCTGGCCCGGGAAGTGCTGGACCCAGCGCCGCAGCGCGTCGAGTCCGGTGGCGGTGGCCTCGTACAAGGTGATGGCACGCTTGCCGGAGTGCGCGCCGGTCTCGCTGACCATGCCGCGCTGCAGCAGGCGGGTCAGTTCGCGCCGCACGTGACTGACCGACGGCGACCAGTAGAAGTGGCCGACCGACAGTTCGGCGCGCATCTTGATCTCACCGGCGGTGAGTTGCTCGTCGTTGACCGCCAGCACCCCCAGCACCAGGTAGGCGGTCACCGGCAGGCCGTTGGCGGTGCGTGGGCTCATGAGCTGTCCACCTCCGCGCCGGTGAAGTACGGCAGCGTCACGTCGGTTTCGGTGGCGTGGAACTCGACGCGCACCCGCATGCCGACACCGAGATCCTCCGGTGCCACGCCCACGACGTTGGTCAGCATCTGGTAGCCCTCGTCGAGGGTGACGATGGCGGGCGCATACGGCGGCACGAATTCCGGAGTGACGGGCCGATAAACGACGGTCCAGCTGTAGATCTCACCGCGCCCGCTGCCTCGCCGCCAGCGCAGGTCGTCCGAAAGGCATTGGCGGCAATGCTCGGTGGGCGGGAAGTTCGCCGATCCGCAGGCCCCGCAATGCTGGTAGCGCAGCTCGTGCGACCGGCATCCCTCCCAGAAGTTGCCGCTGACGTCGCTGCTCGCATGCGGGACGGGCCCGGTCTGTGGGCGCAGTGGATCTGAAGTCATCGTGGTTCGTCTCCCAGGATCAGCACCGTCGTGAACAGCGCGCCCGCTCCCCCGTTGCTGCACAGCGCGACGTGCGCGCCCTGGACCTGAAGATCGCCGGCCTGTCCGCGCAGTTGCTGCACCGCGCGGATCGCCCGCTGCATCATCTGCGGATTGGCGCCCGCGTGGCTGAAAGACATGGTCCCCCCGTCGGTGGTGATCGGATGGCTGCCATAGATGGCGATGTGGCCGTCGGCCACGAACGGGCCGCCCTCGCCATCACCGCAGAAGCCGAAAGCCTCCAGCTGACGGATGATTTCGAAGGAGAACGGATCGTAGAGCTCCAGGACGTCGACGTCGTCGGGACGCAGCCCGGCATGGCCGAACGCGCGTTCGGCGGCGTGCCGGCCCACCACCCCGTTGACGTATCTGCTGTGCCCGCCGCGCCGCCCGGCCAGGTCGTACGCGGGCGGATGCTGGTAGGACGGGCCGTGAAAGTCCGCTCCGCTACCCAGCACGTAAATCGGTTGGGCCGCAACGTCGACCGCATCGATGTTGGCCACCACGAGTGCACACCCTCCTTCGGAGGTGGTCGCGCAGTCCAGCAAATGGAAGGGGTCGGCGATGGGCCGCGACGCGGTGATGTCGTCCGGGCTGAACGGGCCGCGGTCGTAGTAGACGGCTTCGGGATTGCGTGAGCCGTTGTTGCGGATGGTCGCGGCCACCAGCGAAAGCTGTTCGCGCGTGGTGCCATAGACGTGCATGTGGCGCCGCGCGATGAGCGCGAACTCGGCGGTGGTGAACATCCCCCAGGGCGCCACGAATTCGTTCTCGGGTCGAGTCCAGGGCGCCGTGGCCTCGTGATCGCGGTACTCGCCGGCCTGCGCCGCGACCAGTACCACCACGTCGGCCATGCCGTGCTCGATGGCGGTGACCGCCTCGGTGATCATGCCGATCCCGAACGCCAGTCCCTGCCACGCCGGCCCGATCCGCAGGTCGTAGATCAACGCGGTCGAATGCGGGCTCGCGCTGATGCCGTCGACGTCATCGAGGGTCAGGCCGGCGTCGTCGAGCGCGCCCAGGATCGCTTTGATCGCCAGGCCGCGCGAGGTTTCGTCGTCCAGCCGCCGGCCCTGCCGGGTGTTGTGCACTCCGACGATCGCCGCGGTCCGCTTGGTCGCCGTCACTGAGATCCCATTCCGGTACAGCCCTTCACTTTTCGTCCGCGACGACGCCCAGGTAGGTGCCGCGGACCTCGTAGTGGCGCCCGTCGCGGGCGAAGGTGCCGATGGTGGTGGCGCGCGGTCAGCTCCATCACCACGGAGCCCCGGCGCACCAAACGCCGCACCGGTACGCACAATCCGCCCGGGCGCGGGGATACACACAGGTTGACCACCATGTCACAGTCCCGCCGGCCGGTCGCTGATGGTTCCCGACTGCCGCAGCGCGGCCAGGTTGTTCCGGCTGTGCCCCAGCACCTCGGTCAGCACCTCGTCGGTGTGCTGTCCGTAGAGCGGTGGGCCGCGCCGGATCCAGCGTCTCGGCTTGCCGAGGAACGCGAAAGGCATTCCGGTGCAAAGAAACGAGCCCGCGACGGGATGGTCGACCGTCTCCCAGAAGCCGCGAGCCCGCAACTGCGGGTCGGTCAGCAACGCCGCGGCCGGCGTGACGCGCGCGGCGGCGATCCCGGCCGCGCGCAGCGCCTCGACGGCCTCGGTCACCGAATGCCGCGCGGCCCAGGCCGAGATCAGCTCGTCGGCGTCGTCGGGCCCGGTACCGCCGGCGTCGTCGCGCCCGGGCGAGCCGAGCAGGCGGGCCAGCGACGCGCGGGCGGCGTCATCCGTCGCGGCCAGCGCGACCCACTCGTCGTCACCGCGGCACCGGTAGACGCCCTGCGGGTCGGCGCCTGGCCCGCGGTTTCCGTTGCGGCGCATTGCGATTCCATTCCGGGAATACTCGACCAGCATTTCGGCCGCGACGTTCAGCGTCGCCTCGACCATGGTCGATTCCACCTGCATTCCGGCGCCACGGCGGTCGCGGATCACCAGCGCCGCGACGGCGGCGAAGGCGGCGTGCAGGCCGGCGATCGGGTCGCACACGCCGCGCGGGATCACCGGGGGGCCGTCGGCGTGTCCGGTCATCCATGCCATGCCGGTCGCCTGTTCCATCGTCTGGGCGAACCCGACCCGATCGCGCCACGGGCCGTCGAGGCCGAACGCGGGCATCCGGACCATGATCGCCCGCGGGTTGGCCGCGCGCACCGCGTCCCATTCCAGGCCGAAGTTCGCCATCACCCGGGGCGAGAAGTTCTCCACGACGAGATCGCTGGTGCCGATCAGCTCGAGGGCGAGCCGGCGGCCGGCGTCGGTGCTGAGCTCGATGCTGACGTCCCGCTTGTTGTTGTTGCTGCACAAGAACACCGGGCCCCATTCCCACCATTGGTCCCAGTCGGGCGGGGGGCCTGCGGAGAACCGCATGCCGTCAGGCCGGCGCACGCCCTCGATCTTGATGACGTCGGCGCCCAGGGCGCCCAGCAGTTGGGTGGTGACCGGCCCGGCCCAGAAGGCGGTGAAGTCGGTGACGCGGACGTCGGACAGTGGCAGCGCGCCGGCGTCGTCGCGACCCGGTGCTACCGGGCGCGCGGGCCAGCGTACGCACCCGTTGTCGGCGCCGAGCGGCGGCGGCGCGGCCGGCGTAACGGTCATCATCGCGTCGCTGCGATACGGCACCCGCGGCGCCAGCACCCCGTTCGGCGCCTCGACGAACACGCCGCGCTCCACGAAATGGTCGATCTTGGGCAGCATCTCGGGTGTTGCGATGGGGGCGACCGGGATCCGGAACGCCACCGCGACATCGACGATCTCGCTCGTGGTCCGGCATTCGGTCCATTCGGTGACCATGCCCAGAAACTCGTCGCGGCGCTCGACCCGGCCTGCGAATGACGCCAGTTCCGCGTCGTCGAGGAGATCGGCGCGCTCGATCATCACCAGGAAATCCTGAAACTGCTGCGCGGTGATGGTGCAGAAGCCGACCATGCCGTCGGCCGTCGGGACGATCGACGGCAGCTCCAGGCTCCGTTCGTGCAGCAGCGAATCGGCGCCCAGCACGCTGGCCGACATGGCGGACAGTCCGCCCATCGCGATCGCCATCGCCTCGTACGTCGAGACGTCGACGACCTCGCCGCGCCCGCTGAGGCCGGCGTGCCGGACCGTGATGGCGGCCACCGCCGCCGCGAACGTGCCCGCCAGCCATTCGCCCAGCCGGGCGCCCGCCTGCACCGGCTCGTCACCCGGCCAGCCGCGGCCCGCGATCGAGCCGCACATCGCCTGAAGGATGAATTCGTTTGCAGTAAGTTGGTTTTCGACGTATGGGCCGGTCGTGCCGAACGGCGTCACGGCGCACACCACCGCCGGCGCGGCGGTGTGCGCGGTGATGGCGTCGAGCGTCCACCCGTCGGTGAGATCGGTGAGCACCAGGTCGGCGCCCGCGAGCAGCGCCGCGATCTCCTCCTGCCCCTGATCGACGACCGACTTCTTGCCCGCGGCCAGATAGCCGAACAACGCCCCGGGCGCTGCGCCGGCCGACCAGCCGCGCATCGAGTCACCCTGTGCCGACTCGACTTTCACCACGTCGGCTCCGGCGTCGGCGAACATCTTGCCGCAGTAGGACGTCGCGATGCCGTTGGACAGCTCCAGCACCCGCCAGCCTTCGAATGGTTGCTCAGCTCGCACGCTCAGTTGCCCAGCGTCGTGGCGCGGTCGGCGATGCCGGTGACTTCCGCCGTCACCTGTGCCTGTAGGGCGAACCGCGTCATCCGCGTCCACGCGTCACGGTCACGCTGGCTGGCCCGGCGGCCGACATGGGTGACCACGTCGACGTCGGTGGCCTGCGCGCGGAGGTAGCCGGCCCGCGCATGCTCTTTCGGGATTTGCCCGAACGGATCGAAAGAGTATGCGACCATCGCATTTTCGTGGGTGATCTTGTCGATGACCGCGTCATCCAGATGGCCCATGGTGGCGATGATGTCCTCGGGTGCGAACGGCCAGTTGCTGTCGGAGTGCGGGAAGTCGGACTCCCAGCACAGCATGTCCTCGTTGAACCAGCTCATGTTCTGCACACCCACCTTGTCGCTGATGAAGCAGGTGTAGAAATGCCGCATGAACACATCGGTGGGCCCGTCGTAGCCGGGCGGAAAGCTCGCCAGCGTCCACCCCGAGTGTCGGTTGTATACGTGCTCGGCCCGCCAGAGGAAGTACGGGATCCAGCCGACGTCGCCCTCGGTCAGCGAGAACTTCAGTTGCGGGAAGTCGGCCCAGAACGCTGCCCAGATGAGCTCGGTGAAGGTGAACATGCTCATCATCGATGACGCCGTCATCTGCACGCTGGCCGGCGCGTCCGTCGACACCTGCGGGGAGCGCGATGCGGAGCCCACGTGGGTGCACAGCACCGTGTTGTTGTCGCAGACAGCCTCGAAGAGCGGGTACCAGTACTTGGTGTGGATGCTGGGCATCTGCAACGCCTCTGGGTTCTCCGAGAACGTGACGGCGTGACAACCCTTGTCCGCGAGGCGTCTGACTTCCATGGCAGCCTCGGCCACATCGAACAGCGGCAGGATGCCGCACGGGATGAAGCGGCCCGGGTAGGACCCGCACCATTCGTCCACGTGCCAGTCGTTGTAGGCCTTGATCATCACCAGGTTCGTGTCGCGGTCGGGACCCTGGTTGAGGATCTGGCCGGAGAACCCGGTGAAGTTGGGGAAGTTCAATCCCGCCAGCTGGCCGCCGCCGTTCATGTCCCGCACCCGCTCATCGACGTTGAAGCAGCCCGGCCGCATCTCGTCGTAGCGTGAAGCGTCGATGTTGTACATCTCGCGCGGCTTTCCCGCGACGGCGTTCAGACCCATGTTGCGTCCGCGGATCTCGCCGTAGTACCACTGCTGGACGCCGTCGGGTTCGACGACGACCCGCGGGGCGCGGTCCCGGTAGGCGGCGGGAACGTGGGCGTCGAACATGTCGGCCGGCTCAGCGATGTGGTCGTCCACGCTGATCAGGATCAGCTCGTCTTTGTGCATGCCGCGCTCCTCGAGTCGGTAGCGACTAGTAGACAATGCTCTGAGTCACACTGTTAACCGAGCCAACGAAGGTTGTCCCGGCACGTGCTAGCCTAATCCGGCCCTGCGGCAACGACGCAGGCGCAGCCACCGGCATGCTCGGCTGGCTGACGGCATGGCCACGCCAGCGACTAATAGTCCATCCCAGGTTGGCCGCCGCGCCCTCCCCGCGCGGGACCGCACGATGCCGGTCGGCGCCGCGTGCCACCATGGGGCATGACCGGGCCCCGGAAGGTAGCCGAAGTTGAGCGCCGGTAAAGCTGCGCGTCCGACCACCGCCGATGTGGCCCGGCTGGCCGGCGTGTCGACCGCGACGGTCAGTTACGTGCTGAACAACGCCCAGGGCCGCCGCATCTCGCCGCAAACCCGCGACGCGGTGTACCGCGCGGCCAAACTCCTGGACTACCGGCCCAACCTGGCCGCGCGCAATCTCGCGCGAGGCAAGAGCGGGGTGGTGCTCTACGTGGTGCCGCACGTGGCAGTGGGCGAGATGCCGATGCAAGCCGGCAGCCGGATGACCACCGCGCTCGCCCGCGAGGGTCTGCTTCAGGTGCAGATCTTCGAGACCGACGACGACCAGCATGTGGTCGACGCGATCGAGAGCCTGGACCCGGTCGCGGTCACCAGCCTGTTCCCGCTGAGTGCCGCCGCCAGGCAGGCGGTGAGCAAGGCCGGCATCCCGCATATCGAGATCGGGACACTGCCCGCGCTCAAAGAGCCGCATCTGTCGGTGGGCGAGATGCGGGTCGATCATCTCGTCGAGCGCGGCCATCGCCGGATCGCGTTCGCCTACACCGGGATTGCCCGATGGCGCCCGTTGGGCGACTACTGGTTCGAGGGGGTGTCGCAGGCGGCGCGGCTGCGTGACCTGCCTGGCGTGCGTGTCGACGAGGTCACCCTCGACAACGCCGCCGAGGTGGTCTCCGGCTGGGTGGGCGACGGGGTGACCGCCGTATGCGCGCAGAGCGACGAAATCGCCTGCCTGGTCCTCTACGGCATTCACCGGGCGCGGCTGCGCTGTCCCGGCGACCTGGCGGTGATGGGTGTCGACGCGAGCCCGATGGGCATGGTGAGTACGCCGCCGTTGACCACGGTGCAGTTCGACCCGTGCGCGGTCGCCGACGCCGCGCTTGCCGCGATCTTCGAGCGGCTGGGCCATCCGTCGCAGGCCTCTCCCGAGCCGACCGACATCGCCCAGCTGGTGGTGCGGTCGTCGACCTAGCCACTTGGTTCCGAGAAGAGCTCTGTTGGCCGCTGCCCTGCCACGGCCTCATCGTCCGAGTCAGGCCGCAGATGTCGCCACCAAGACGCGATGTACAGCAGCATCGAAACCACCAGAGCGACCAGCACCCACAAGACAATCGTCATGTCGATCCAGCTTCCGAACGCCGGCGAGCCGGGAAGTGCGTTTCGCAGCGGCACCACCGCGAACAGCATCGCCGCGTACCAGGCGGTCATCGGCGACTGGAACTTTCGTCGGTCCCGCAGCGTCTGAACCGCGACGAACACCGCTGCACCGGCAATCGCGACCAGGATGCAGAGGATGACTACTGCGAACACCACGGTGCTGGGCGACCGCTGCATCTCCACCACGTAAGTTCCAGATGGTCCCCCCTTTGCCCTAATCGGTTCGGAAGCCTGGATCTTCCAGCCCGGCAGCCTGTCGACGATCGTCACACTGGCGCGTTCGCGTGCGTGCCCAGCGCCGTCGAACAATTCAACCCTGATCGGCCCGGTGTAATAGCGGTCGAACGGCCACCGCTCGACGTCACGCGCCAGGGTCAGAGGAACGGGAAAGACCCCGGGCAGCGTGCCCTTGGACCAGGTGCGTTTGACCGGCATTGCGGTGGAGGCGATTTCGACCGTGAGGTCTTCCTTGAGGCCATCGGTAGCCGGATCCACCAGAGTAGGTCCCGGCGAAATTGCGAGGTCGCACAGGAGCGCGCCGTAGTCGGACTGAATGTTTTCGACGTTCAGTGTCACGATGGTGCCACTGGTGGCCGACGGTCCATTGTTTGATACGCGATGAGGACCGACGCCATCGATGTACAGCACGACCGACGTGATCATGGCACTGACAACGATGGCCAGCAACACCACGATGCCTGCCTTGATGTGTGATGTGCCGCTGGTGACCGCGAAATCGCGGTCGGACCGCTCGACCGTCCGCGCTCGCACCGTTCGCCTCCCGTTCGACACCCCGATTCATGCTAATCGTGCCAGCACACGACACGGTCATCTCCCACCGTCTTCCAAGCACTTCGACAGGTTGGCCGACCGCGGCGCAGCGCTCTACTCGTGGTCGACGTAGATCAGTCGGCGGGCTCATAGCGCAGCAGCGTGACGTCGTGTTCGGGGTAGTCGTAGAACACCGGCTTCACCCGCATCCCGACCTTGATACGGGCCGGATCGACGTTGACCATCTCGGTGGAAAACCTTGGCCCCTCGTCCCATTCGACGATGGCCGGCAACTGGGGCACGGCGTCGGCGAAATGGGGGCTGACCGGCCGATGGGCCACGGTGTAGGAGTACAGGGTCCCCATCCCGGAGATCTCGCGCCACTCCAGGTCGTCGGCCAGGGTGCGCGGCGCACGCACCCTGGGGTAGAACACATAGGCCCGCAGCGACGGCGAATACTGGATGGCGATGCGATGCTGCGCCAGTGCGTCCCAAAACGGTGCGCTGGTAGGCGTTTTGACGGGCATGGGTCGTTCGAAATTCATCGCCTCAGTCCCCTTGCAGAATCAGGGCGGTCTGCTCGGACAGGATGCCGCCGTTGCCGGACACGAAAGCGCGGTTGCAGCCGGTGACCTGTGCGGCACCCGCGCGCCCCATGATCTGGCGGGTCGCGTCGCAGACATGGTGCATGCCGCCGGCCAAACCCGCCTGGCCGAAACCCAATTGGCCGCCCGCGGTGTTCAGCGGGAAGTCACCCCGGAAGGTCATGTCGCGGTTGGCGACGAATTCCATGCCCTTGCCCTTCTCGCAGAAGCCGGCATCTTCCAGCGAGAGCAGCACGGTGATGGTGTAGCAGTCGTAGATCGAGACCATGTCCATCTGGTCGCGCCTCAGATCGGTCATCGCGAACGCGGTGTCGGCCGCGGCCGCCATCGGGGTGTTGAGCAGATCCTCGGCGTATGTCGGGGTCTTGAACGGCACGTGCTCGCCGAATCCCTTGATCCACACCGGACGATGCCGCGACCGCTTGGCGAGGTCCGCGCTGGCGACGACGACCGCCGCACCGCCGACGCAGGGCATGACGATCTCGAGCATGTGCAGCGGATCCGCGATCACCGGACTGGCCAGCACGTCGTCGACGGTCAGTGGCTTGTCTTTCCAGATCGCGCCGTCGGTGTGGTTGGCGTTGACCCGCTGGTCGACGACGATCTTGGCCATCGCGCGTTCGTCGTAGCCGTAGACCGCGGCATAGCGCTGGGCCACCTGTCCGTACGGCCCGTTCTGGCCGAGGTTGCCGTAGGGGATTTCGAATTCGGCCTGCGGAGAGCCGTATTGGTTGCTCGACGAGCCGAAGAACATCGCATCGACCATGGGCCTGGGCTTCTTCTTCGACGACGGCGTGATGTAGCGGGCCGGCAGCGCGCACAGCACCGCGTCGCAGATGCCCAGCTCCACGGCCGCGGCCGCTCGCCACACCATGGCCGCGGCGCTGGCCCCGCCCAGGTCGACATGCTCGGCGAATCTGGCCCCGACACCCAGGTATTCGGCGATCGTGGAGGGCACGAAGATCTCCGACTCGGCCAGGTGCGACGCGACGATCCCGTTGACCACTTCGCCCGGCAGGCCCGCATCCTCGAGTGCAGCGGCGCTCAGCTCCGCCCACTGTTCGAGGGCGAACGGCGCGGGTGCCGCCTTGCTGAGCCGCTCGGGCGGCAGCTCGACGTATCCGACGATCGCGGCTTCTCCGCGTAATCCCATGCGCTCGACCTACTTTCGGGGCAATCCGAGGATCATCTGAGCGATGATGTTGAGCTGGATCTCCCGGGTTCCACCGCCGATCAGCTCGGCCGGGAGATGCAAATACGGTTCCACGACGGCGGCGTCGGGGTCGTCGACCATGACGATCTGGCCGGTCAGCTGGAGCGTGGCCCGGAAGGTGCGCCGCAGCAGCACATTCATCGCGACCTTGGCGATGCTGGACGCCGCACCGGACGCCTGGCCGTCGAGCAGCCGGATGGTTTCCCGCACGCCGAGCGCCCTGATCGCGTTGGTGTAGGCGTCGAGCTCGCCGAGCTCACGCAGCGCGTCGTCCCGGTCGGGCCCGGGTTGCGCGGCGAGCCTGCGCAGCGCGACGGCACGGTCGAACTTGACGTATCCGCCGATGGCCGTGCGCTCTTCGGCCATCGTGGCGATCGCCAGGCTCCAGCCGTCACCCGCACCGCCCAGCAGCATCTCGTCGGGAACGAAGACGTCGCCGAGGAACACCTCGTTGAAGTGCGCCTGCCCGGTCGCCGTCTTGATCGGCTGGATCTCCACTCCGGGCGATCGCATGTCGAGGATGAAATAGCCGATGCCGCGATGCTTGCCGGCGTCGGGGTCGGTGCGCGCGAGTAGCGCGCCCAGGTCGGCGTATTGGGCCAGCGACGTCCAGATCTTGTGTCCGTTGATCCGCCAGCCGCCGTCGACCTTGGTCGCCCTGGTGGTCAGCGACGCGAGGTCCGAACCCGCCCCCGGCTCGCTGAACAGCTGGCACCACAGGATGTCGCCACGCTGCGTCGGTGGGATCAGCTTCTCCTGCAGGTCTTTTGATGCCGCGCGGATCACCGACGGCAGGATCCACTCGGCGATGTTCAGCGAGGGCCGGACGAGGCCGGGTCGCTTGGCGAACTCCTCGTCGATGATGAGCTGTTTCAACGGATCCGCATCGACGCCCCACGGCGCAGGCCAGTGCGGCGCCATGAGACCGGCGTCGGCGATCAGCGTGCGTTGCGGCCCGGTGGCCAGGTGCTCGTAATCGCCGTGCGGCGCGGGCTTGTCGTTACGCAATTGCATGGCCGCGTCCAGTGTTTCGGCTACCCAGCCCCGGAACTCTTTTTGCGCGTCGCCCAGATTCACCGACATGTCGCGGTTCTGGGTGCACGTGAGCTCGCCCAGCCGTCGCGCCCAGCGGTTGGCCGGACCTATCGATCCGGCCAGGCTGATGGCCCGCCGCCAGTACAGGTGCACGTCGTGCTCCCAGGTGAAGCCGATGGCGCCGAGCATCGTCAGGGCGTCTAGCACCAGGTCCGGGATGGGTGAGACCGCGATCACGGCCGCGCCGGCCGCGGCGATCCGGTGCTGGTCAAGCGGCTCGTCGACCGCCCGGACCGCGTCCCAGGCCGCCGCGGTGGCCAATTCGCTGTTGACCAGAAGCATCGCCGCGCTGTGCTGCAGCGCCTGGAACGTGCCGATCACCTTGCCGAACTGCTCCCGGATGCGCAGGTGCGCGGTCACCGTCTCGACACACCACTGCGCGATGCCCGCCATCATGGCGGCGACGAGTCCCACGACCACGCAACCCGCCCGCTCCGCGTCGATGCCCGCGAGCACGTCGGCGCCGGTCACCCGGTAGTCGTCCAGGCGCAGGATCCCCGCGTCGCCGACCAGGTCCGTGCCGCGGACGGATTCCACTGTGGCCATCGGGTTTTCGCTGTCGATCAGCGCCCAGACGACGTCGCCGTCCGGGGTCCGGGCGCCCACCAGCACCACCCGCGCCGCGCACACGCCGGCGGTGACTTCCGACGCACCGCCGATCAGCCAGTGCCCGTCCCCCGGCCGCGCCCGCAGGCCGCCGTCGGGCAGCACAATCGCCGCGGGAACGCCGGACGCCAGCTCACGCAGCAATGACTGCGCGCGCGGCGTCGGTTCGGCGAGCAGCGCGACGGCCCCGGCGGCGACCGTCGGCAGCAGCGGCCCGGGCAGCAGCGACTTGCCCGCCGCCTCCAGGACGCACGCGGCATCGAGGGAACGCCCGCCCTGGCCGCCGAGCTCCTCGGGGAGATGCACAGCATGGAAACCGTTGGCGACCAAGGCATCCCACCAGCCGGGTAGGTGCCCGGCCGCGAGGTCGTCGAAGCTGTCCCGGGTCGAGGCGATGGGAGCGTGCCGGGCGGCGAATTGTCCCACGGCGTCGCCGAGCTCCAGCTGCTCCGTACTGAGTCCCAGGGTCACGGGCCCGGCCAAGGGATGACTGGCGTCAGCCGCACGGACTGCTTTCCTTTCGCCTCCGGTTCCGGCGATGGCCGCGCGTGCGGTCGTCGCTTTACAAGACGGACCGTCTCGTCTTGTGGAAGACTACCGGCGCGGGTCAGGATATGTAAAGCGCGCCCGATCCCGGCGAGCGGCTTTCGATCTTCAGTTCGCAGAAGCGAGGACCAACATATGCCAACCGATCTGAGCGGTGCGAACGCGCGGACGGGTTCGCCCAGGCGGCGCAGCGAAAAGTCCCGCACGGCGATCGTCACCGCCACCCGAGAACTGTTGCTCGAGCGCGGTTTCGACGGGCTGACCATCGAGGCGGTGGCCGCGCGTGCCAGCGTGGGCAAGCAAACCATCTACCGATGGTGGCCCACCCGGCCCGCGCTGGTCGCCGACGTGATGCTGGAAGATGCCGACAAGCTGCTCGCGTCGGTGAACCACAGCGGCAACCTCGGCACCGACATGGCCGCGTGGGTGGGCAAGCTGTTCGCGAGCCTGACCACGCCGCGAGGTTCGGCCATGCTGCGCACCCTGACCGTCGCCTGCATGGAACACGAGGACACCGCCGTCAAACTGCGCGCCGGATTCAGCGCGCCGCTGCACCACAGCGTGCGGGCGCGGCTGGTGGCCGACGGCATCGACGAGGCCACCGCGGATTCGGCGGCCGACGCGATCGTCGGCGGGGTGGTGTACCCGATTCTGTCCGGCGCGCAGCCCTATTCGCGACGGCGCGCCGAACGGACCACCCGGCTCATCGTGGCCGCCCTCACCGGACGCTGACGGGCGCGGGTCAGGCGACCGCGATCGCGACCAGCCCCCGGCGCACCCGGTCGGGCAACGAGCCGCCGTGGCTCAGCCAGTCGTCGAGCGCGAGGCGCACCGCCGCCATGGCCAGCGCGCCGATCAGGCGCGGCCGCGGATCCTGCGGGGCGAGCTCGGCCATCCGCGGCGCGACGAGCTCGGCGATCGCGGACTCGTAGCGCACATAGACGTGCAGCGTCCAGGCGTCCAGCGTCTCGGATGACCTTGTCAGCGTGGCTAATTCGCGGATCTGGGTTTCGATCTCGGCGAAGTCGCGGCCGAGTTCGCCGAATGCGCCGATCACCGCCTCGATGGCGCTCAGCTGCGCAGGCTGGGCGGCGAGCGCGGCGGTGATCCGGTTCAGCCAATGGGCGTTCATGCCCTCGGCGACGGCATCTTCCTTGGAGTTGAAGTAGCGAAAGAACGTCGCCCGGCCGATGTCGGCGGTGTCGGCGATGCGGTCGACCGTCGCCCCGGCCAGGCCGCGACTGGCGACCAGCCGGGCGGCGGCGGTGGCGATTCGCTGACGCGTCGCCGCCCGCTTGCGCTCGGCCAGCGACCGCGTATCGGACGCTGTACTCGACATGCCCCACCCTGTTTCCGCGAATCAGCACACACAAGTAAGACATAGTCTTACCATGAGACCATGTCTCACACACTCGATTCGCCCGATCCGCCCGCCCAGAAGTCGCGCGCCGCCTGGCAGTTCTTCCAGCAGATGCTGGCCGACGTCACCAAGATCGTGGCCGAGGACGCCGAGTCCGAGCGGGAGTTGGCCGAGGGACTTCGCCTGGTCGCGCGGGTGTCGTCCCTGTGCGCGCGGATGACGGTCGAGGCCGAACTTGAGCGGCCGTCGTTCTTCGACATGTGCTCACAGAACCGGATGGTCGGGGGCCCCAACCCCGACGGCAACTACTACCTTGGGATGATTCGCGGCGACCGCCGCTACCGCATCACCGGGACCCGCGGCACCAGCGCCTACCTCGGATTCCAGATCCTGGCCGGCACCGGGCTCACCCCGCGCCGGATGGCCGGCTACGTCAGCGACACCGACCTGGCGCTGCGCTCGGGTGAATTCGCGCTCGTGCTGTCGGCGGACGAACCCCCGGATCTGGCCGGCGCCCAGTGGGTGAAGGTCCCCGACGACGCCTCGTCGGTGGTCGTTCGGGAATACATCGGTGATCGGGCCAGCGAGGAATTGGCCACGCTGTGCATCGAGGCCCTGGATCCCGGCCCGGTGCCGACGCTCACCGACGAGGAACTCGCCGAGCAGTTCACCGCGATGGCATGGTCGCTGATGAAGCTCGCGACGCTGCACCGCACCATCAAGCCCGAGCTGTTGCACACGCCGAACACCTTGCTGACGGCCCAGGCCGCCGATCTGGGCGCCGCCGACACCACGCCGGACAACCTGTACATGATGGGCACCTTCCGGCTCGAGCCCGGCCAGGCCCTCGTCCTCGACATCGCGCCGCCCGACACCCGGTACTGGAACGTCACGCTGGAAAGCATCTGGCACGAATGCCTGGAGCCGTGCGCCCGGCACAGCTCGGTGACGAATCGCGGCGTGGTGCCCGATGCGGACGGGCGGGTGCGGATCGCGATCTCCGCCGAAGACTCCGGGCTGGGCCATTGGCTCGACACCGGCGGTCGGCACCGCGGCTTCGTCGTGCTGCGCTGGCTGGACAATCCGAGTCCGCCTGAAGTCACCGTGTCGGTGCGCGAAGCGCGGGAGCGGAAATGACGCTGCGGGACCGCTTCGCCCCCGACGCTCTGATCGCCGCCGCCTGCGCGGAAGTCGGCAGCGACGACTTCGGCGACGAGGGCTGGCAGCTCGGGCTGCACCGGGTCACCGACGGGCTGATCAACGACGCGCGCCTATCCGATATCGGCGTCGAGATCGCTCACCTCGATCTGATGCGCGCCCTGAAGAACAGGCTGGGTGTAATCGCTTGGCGCAAACAACATCCCGCGGTCGCCGCGGAGGAGATCAAGGCGCCGATCTTCATTGTCGGCCAGCCCCGCACCGGCACCACCATCCTCTACGACCTGCTCGCCCAGGATCCCGGGCTGCGCGCACCGCTCACCTGGGAGGTGGACGAGCCCTGCCCGGTGCCACAGCCCGACACGTACCACAGCGATCCGCGAATCGCCCAGGCACAGACCAGCATCGATCTCTCCGAACAGATCATGCCGGGCTTTCTGGCCTTTCACCCGATGGGTGCCCTGGTCGGTCAGGAATGCGTGCGCATCACCGCTTCCGAGTTCGTCAGCATGATCTTCTCGGTGCAGTATCGGCTGCCCGATTACTACCGGTGGCTGATGTATGAGGCCGACCACGCCGGCGCATATCGATTCCACCGAACCTTCCTGCAGCACTTGCAGTCCGGCGTGCCCGGCCAGTGGCTGCTGAAGTCGCCCGCGCACCTGTGGCAACTGGACGCGCTGCTGGCCGAATACCCCGACGCGCTGATCGTGCAGACCCACCGCGACCCGCTGAACGTCATCTCGTCGATCGCCGCGCTGACCCACCACCTGCGCCAAATGTGCAGCGACCAATCCAGCATCACCGACTGCGCGGCCCAGTCTTACGAGGAGATCGTCGTCGGGCTGGAACGCGAGATGGCGCTGCGCGACAGCGGCGCCGTGCCCGCGGGCCGGGTGATCGACGTGCAGTTCGCCGACTTCATGAACGATCCCTGGACCACGATCAAAGACATCTACGAGCGGCTGGACCGAGAGCTGCGGCCCGAGGCTGAGCAGAAGATGCGCGCCTTTTTCGCCTCACACCCCTCGGATGGGGGGCGCGGCCGCTACACCTGGCCGGACACCGGGCTCGACGCCGCCGAGGTACGCGAGCGAGTGAGCGCCTACCAGGACCGCTACGGGGTACCGACCGAGAGGCTGCGCTGACCTACCTGTATGCAGCCGCCGCTCATTCGGCGCACCTGTCGGTACACAGTGAGCTACCGCAATCACACAGAGCGAGAACCGAATTGGTCACCAGTCGGCTGGCAGATCCAGCCGGAGACTCGCGGGCTTCATCGGGATGTGGGTGTCGTCTCGCGAGCCAAGCCTGTTGCGCGACACAAAGTTCGATCGGGTCAATCCCGGCTTTGGGTTCGGCTCAGCCCCTAACGACCACCACGTTAAGAGCCAAGGAAGCGCCGCTTTTGTCGCGCGACCTCATCGCTGGTCATGTAGCCCGCTTCAGCGAGTCTGGTGAGTAATGACTGCGCCCGCGCAGCAAGCTCGCTTAGCTCGGCCGCGATTTCGGCTACTGGCTCGGCCTGTGGCGGCGGTGAAACCTTCGGGCGTTCGCCCCTGGCCGGCCTGATGCGTTCATTTCCGCCACCTAGGGTCGCGGTGGTTCCGACGGCGCGCCCGGCCGCACCGGCCAGCGCCATGTCGGCAAACAGGTTGCCAGAACCAGCGCTGGCCATCCCAGGGGCGGCGTCTACAGCGGTGATCGGTAGCGCATATGCCGTGGGCCGGAACGCCGGGGCCGCCGACGACCAACCCGACGGCACCGACAGCGTTCCGACGGTCCTTCCCTGACCCAGTGCGGCAGCCACCGATGCGGGCGCGGGGGTCGACGCCTCGGCCAGGCCATTCGGGCCGCCAAAAATCCACTGCGGCACCATTGCGCCCCCCGGCCCGTAGCCGGTGTAAGGCCCCTTACCCTGTGCGTAATCACGGTCGGCATTGATCATGAAGCCTCGATACGTCGTTGCTGCCGACGTGAACGACGCGGACGCACTTGTCGTCGATGCGGTCGCGCTGGTCGTCGCGATGGGGATGTCGATGGCCGTCAAAGGGATGACGATCAATGTCAGCAAAGTCAGCAGCCCGGTGAGCGCGTCCGAAGGATCCGGCGCCGCTGCCGCGGCCGGTGCCAACGCAAGCCCCTGCAGTGCCTGGGGGACGGCCGACATCAGCTGCGATCCATTCGTCGGAATCGACTGTGCCGCAACGGATTGGCTGACCAGCCCGACGGGATTGGTTGTCGGCGGCGGTGATGTGAACGGTGTCAATGTCGATGCTGCGGACGACGAGCCGGCGTAACCGTACATGGCGGCGGCATCCTGGGCCCACATCTCGCCGTACTGCGTTTCGGTGGCGGCGATCGCAGGCGTGTTCTGGCCCAGAATGTTTGTGGCTATCAACGTCATCAGCAAGCTGCGGTTGGCGGCTATCACTGGTGGCGGGACCGTCATAGCGAACGCCGTCTCATAGGCGGCAGCTGCCGCTTTGGCCTGGGTCGCGGCTTCCTCGGCTTGCGCCGCGGTTGCGCTCATCCACTCTACGTATGGGGCCGCCGCTGATGCCATTGAAACGGAGGCAGGCCCCAGCCACGATCCGCCGGACAACCCTGAAACGATCGACAGATAGGACGCTGCCGTCGAGTTGAGTTCGGCAGCGAGCGAATCCCAGGCTCCCGCAGCCACCAGCATCGGTCCGGATCCAGGACCGGCATACATTCTCCCCGAGTTCACTTCGGGTGGTAGCGCCGCGAAGTCCATTATCCGGTTCCTCCTCTAGCCGACGGCTGACGCATTGGCGACGCGGGATACCGTGTGCCAGTCCGCACGACTTCCCCAGGCGGTAATAAATTGCTGATCCAGTTGCGGGCGAACTGCAAGGCCCTCAGCGCCAACACAAGGTCGGGCCCGGCGGTAGTGACGCCGGTGATCTGCTCAGCGATGCCGCTTTGGCCCTTCATCGCCGAACTGCTATCCGCCAAGCCCAGCAACCTCGACGCGTCGCTGGCGCGGCCGCCCACGCGGACCAAGGTCATGCGACCGTGCTCGACGCGGAGGGCGGTCCCCAGGTTGTAAGTGATCAGTATTGACGCCGCCAATGACCAGCGTTCGTGTCACGACCCTCCGCTCCTACCCCAAACACACTTGCGGTAGAAGCCATCAGCCGGTGCCGGCGGTTAAAGGCGAGCTTCATCACCTGAACGTAATCTTAATGGTGGCTGAAAATTTAGTTCAATGCAATGGGTGAAACCTCCAACCGAGCTTCTCCACGCCGACGACCAAGGAGATCGGTGGCCGTGAGGCAGCCCACCGGGGGCTTCTGGCTGTCCAAGGCGCGCAAGCCAAGCACCACGCCGGTATCACGCGGCCCCGCGGGCGTCGATTGGCACTGTTTCCAACGGTTTACAGGTATGTCGGCGAGGGCGGGTGCCCTCGCTACTGAAGATCGGCGCTCGTGTCTGTCCCTTAATCTCGACAGCCCGCTGATTGCGCGCGGCAATCGATGAGCCGCACGGCGGTCGCGGCCGGGAGCCGGGACGGGTGGCCGGATTGCCCGCACGGTCGCCACCCTTGGCTACAGTGGACCGCCGCCGATGCGGGACGACCCCGGCATGTCCTTGGGAGAATGCGCGCACAGCCGCGCGGGCCGGATCATGCCAAAGCTCGTCCGGCGTCCGGGTCACTTGATTTGCGGCCGGCATTGGCGCCGGGCGGACTCTTGTAGTGCCAGTGCACCCATTCAAAATCGACCACGCCCGTTCGTTGATTGCAGCGCAATAGATTTCGTGCGACCTCACGAAAACCGAGAAGGATGTGATCTGCATCCGTTGAGATGTATGCCGGATATTTGTCGGTCGCTCTACAAAGGGGCACCGGCCAGCGGACATGCGGTACTTCACTTGACCAACTCGAGCCGTCGTTGGTTAACTGACGGTGGCGATGGCGCCCGCCCGGAGAATCGATCTCCCAACCGCTAATAGGGCTGATGGCACCTGCGAACTCGAGGAGTCGCGGGTGGTGCGCGCCGACGTAGGCCTCTATCCGATTAGAAGTTGTGCGCCATCGCAACAGAACCAATACATCACTCGGGTTGGCCAAACAGAAACCCTTCCCGTTGTCAGCCGGCGGACGACTGATCTACCGACTGTTCATCATTCACGTGCACCAGGTGAGGACGCTCGGGACCGGAGAATGCATACAGATAGGGTGCATTTCGACGAACGCATCCGCATGAGCGATGGTTTCCTGCCCGTTAAGACAGCCGGCCTGTACGAGCGGGGCCATCACCGCCACGAGCATCGTGCCTCGTGGAATCGCTGCTTCCGGTCCGCGCCAACGGTTTCGAACCGGTATCAAGCCGGACCCGGCGCTGCCAGAAACCCAACAATCGGTGGCGAGCCGGCTACCGCGGCGGCGAGCGAAGCCATGGTGGCAATCGCATGAAAACCATCATCGTGTCTGGTAACGGCGGGCTCACGGCCGCGATCATCGAGGGGCTGGAAAGCGCTGGGGCGCGCGTCGTCCGACTCGTCGACGATGAAGTCGCCGATACACCCGACGATCTTGCGGAAGCCGGCGTCGACCACGCGGCGGCTGTTGTGTGCACGGGCGATGACGATGTGGTAAACCTCGAAATCGCCTTGCTCGCAAAGGAAGCCAACCCCGACATTCACGTAGTCGCACGTGTGGCCAACGATGTGCTCCGCGAGGCACTCAACGACGATACCCAGATCGGCTCGATACTTGACGTCGCCGAGCTTGCATCGACGTCGATCGTTGAGGCGTGTCTGGCGCGCAATGCGCACGCGTTCACCGCTGCGGGCATCAATTTCCTGGTGTCGGGTAGCGAGGCTCCCCGCGACGACACGCTGCGTGAACTGTACGGCGACCTGGCTCCAGTGGCAGTGATTCACGGCGAAAACTCACCGACCCCTGGAAAGACATCCCCCTGCCCTGGTCGCGACCTGCGGGTGCACACCGGGGACTGGGTGATAATGATTGGCACTGCCGACGAGCTCAGCGCGGGTGGTACCAAGGTTCCGCGCCCGACCAAGCCACGCCCCCGGCGGACAACTGTGCGTCGATTCTTCGACGCCATTCGCGCTCTACGGCACGACGTGAACCCGGCGTTCTATCCGATCATGGGCGCCCTGGTGGTCTTGGTGATCGGCTCAACAGCCCTGCTGCACTTGAACTTTAAGGCAGCGACGCCGATGTCGTGGATCGATGCGCTGTATTTCACGGCTGAAACTCTCACTACGACGGGCTACGGCGACTTCAGCTTTCTTAAGCAGCGCAACTGGCTGCGATTCTTCGCCGTAATGATGATGTTCGGTGGCGTGATCAACACCGCCTTGATCGTCTCCTTCATCGCCGACGTGCTGCTTTCACGTCGCTTCGTATATTCCGCTGGGCGGCCCCAAGTACGGCATCTTCACAATCACATAATTGTCGTCGGGCTTAGTGCTCTCGGCACCCGTGTAGTGAATGACTTGACCGCCGCCGGGTACGACGTCGTGGTGATCGAGCGCGACCAGAACAATCGTTTCATATCGTCGGTGATCGAACTCGACATTCCGGTGATCTTCGGAGACGCGACCATGCACCAGACGCTAGAGTTGGCATGCCTCAGCCGAGCCCGCGCAGTGGCGGTGATGACCCGCAGCGAAGTAGTCAACATCGAAACAGGCATTGTGGCGGCCAGGATGTTGGGCCGTCCGTTGTCGCCCGAAGTCACCCGACCCGACGTGCCGCTGGTGTTGCGGGTATACGACCGAGCATTAGGCCGCGTGATCGCAAAGCGGTTCGGCTTCATCAACGTTCGCTCTACCGTTGAGCTCGCCGCACCTTGGTTCATCAGCGCCGCGATCGGCCTCGACGTACTCGGTACGTTTTCAGTCGGGCAGAGCTCGTTTGTGGTCGGCGCAATGCGGGTGATGGTCGGCAGCGAACTCGACGGAATGCAAATGTTCGAGCTTTCCACCACGACTCGAGTAATCGCGATCACCCGGCCGGGTGCCCCGGTTAGACTGCACCCTCGCCGCGATGCCCGGTTACGCGCCCACGACACTGTCTATCTCGTTGGCCCATATCGCGAGTTGCTCGAAACGCTGCGCAAAGGACAGCCTCCCGGCGACTCGGACATTTCTGGTCGATAAATGGTTACGGCCGGTAGCCCGTGTTTGACGATCAACCATCCCTCACTCTCGCGGTGTCCTACCAAGCCAAGCTGTATTCACGACTAGTAGCTTCGGCTTAATTCCAATCCATGTCGTCATCAGCTCTTTGTCTTCGTGCTCTGAAGATCGTGGGACACCAAAGAGCATTGGCATTCTCAACACGCGGGATTTCCATCACTTCTAGTCTGCGCTCGTCAACCGACGCCGGTCGATGGTGTCCACACCGCAGGCACAACCGATGGGCATCCCGAACGAGACTGAAGTTGCGTTCGCCGCCGGGCCTGCGTTAACCTGCCGGAAGGCGATGAAGCTCGCCTCGAATTGCCGGACCGGCTAATGGCTTCTACCCGTGAGCGATTCCGGTAGAAGGCACGAAGACGATGGGGTCTGTGGCAGGCAGCCGGTTGTCCTTGGTAAACATCAAGCGATCCTCTGTCACGCCCGTTTCAGGCCCGCATATGCGTCCACCGTTCGACCGCAGCTCGATCGTTGCAATGGGATCCACCGTTAGTCAGACCTACCTTTCGTTCGCAACGAGCCGTACTGCGGGAGTAGCGATTTGATACCGACCACCTACACCATTCTGTTGCTCTGCGGCCCGGCAACAGCAATCGCTGCAGTTTGGGGAGCTGAGCGAATCGGCGTGCCTTTTCCGATCCTGCTCGTTGGCGTCGGTGTGTTCCTTAGTTGGTTCCCCTGGACGCCGTCACCTGAAATACCGCCCGAAATCGTCTTCTATCTGTTCCTGCCGCCCCTCGTCTACTACGCGGCGTTATTCGTTGCACCGGACGATTTACGAAGGCATGCCCGTCTTGTTGGCATCCTGGCGGTGGGATTGGTAGCGGTAACCGCGGCTGCGGTCGCCGGTGTGTTGACCAGCCTCATGGGTTTGTCCTGGTTTGCAGCGATAGTGATCGGCGCGATCGTGGCGCCGACCGATACCGTTTCGGCCACATCCATCTTCAGGCGCCTAGACGCGCCGGAGGAACTCTCGACAATCATCGAGGGTGAGGGTCTTACCAATGACGGCAGCGCGTTGGTGCTCTACACCGGTGCGGTGGGTACAGCAGTGGCCGGGGCGATACATCCCGCCCACCTCGCGATGACGTTCATTTTGGGCCCGGTGGGCGGAGCGGCGCTCGGCTTCGTCATCGCCTGGCTGATGGTCAGGGTGCGACTACGGATGGATCATCCCGCGCTGGAAATCACCATTTCGTTGGCCACCCCGTATTTCACCTACGCCGCCGCCGATGCCGCCGGCATGTCGGGGGTGTTGGCTACTGCCGTCGCCGGGCTTTATGTGGGCTCCCGCATGAGCGACATCTACTCGCCGGCAGCCCGACTGCAAGCTCTCGCCTTCCTCGACGTGCTGGTCTTCTTGCTCAACGCGGTGCTGTTCATCCTGGTGGGCATACAACTTCACCGACAAGTGCACTGGGCGCCGACCGGGCCGATCTTGCACCTCGTTGTCACATTGTCGGTAGTGGTTGCCGTAGTAGTAGTGACGCGACTGGCATTCACGCTCGGCGGCCCCGCCCTGGCGAAATTACGCGGCCGTCCAGTGAGACCGAATATCTGGCGGGAACGCATCGTCGTGGGGTGGGCCGGCATGCGGGGAGGTGTATCGCTCGCCGCGGCGCTGGCCGTTCCCCTGCGCAGTGCTGATGGCTCGCCCTTTCCCGATCGTGAACTTGTGGTGCTGATCGCCGGGGCGGTGGTCCTGACCACACTTGTCGTGCAGGGCGTCAGCCTGCCGTGGTTGCTGCGCCGACTCGGACTACGGCCAGAGGACTTCCGAAGCGAGGAGAACCAAGCCCGACTGCGTGCGGCTCGCGCCGCGTTGGAGTGGCTGGACCAGCGACCAGGTGGTGGTGAGAACACCGGTGATGCTGCCGAATCAGTCCGCGCCCTATATCAGGCCAGAGTGCGGCGCCTGCAGATCACGGCCCCTACTCATGAGGGATCGAGCGATGCCGAATACAACATCGACGAACTGGAAAGCTACGTGGCGTTGCGGCTGCAGCTGTTGGGTGTTGAACGCTCAGCAGTGCTGACTTTGCGGCGCGAAGGCCGCATAAACGCATCCGTGTTGCGCTCCATCGAACGGGGCTTCGACCTCGAGGAATCTCGGCTTGGCCGTCGTCTCTGATAGCCGCCATGCGATCGCCGGCTCGTTGACCCGCACCTGTTTCGACCGTCGTCTGCAACCGCCGAATGCCTGGACGGGCACAGGGCAATTTCCGTTTGGGCCTGTCTCATCGTGGACCTACGGCGCGCCGATCTAGCTCATCCCAGCCGCAAGGCGAGGCCCACCGCGACAATGACAGCGGTCGTCGGCATCAGGTTGCAAACAGCTACTTCGGTCACGCCGTCAGTGCTGCCGCGACGCGAAATCTGTTGTGCCATTATCTATCCGGAGGCCCAGGGGAGCGTTTGTAGGGTTGGTCGGCTGACAATCCGGCGTGGATCGCCATGGCGCCGGGACGATCCCTCAGCGTAGTCTGCGGACAGGGCTGGATCCTGCACTGGTCGGCATCGGCATGCGCCGCGTTGAATGAGCTCCGGCTCGGTCGGCCGGTTTCATGGGTGGACACCTGCAATTGGGTACTCGAATGATTTACGTGTCTGCGATATTTGCCACCCAAGCAGCCGCCCTCTATCACCGTCGTGTTCAGCTGCTGTATGTCTGTTGTACACTGGCCGTAATTGAACAAGCGATGAAGCTCGCTTACCGCACCTTTGACCGGTTTGCCGTTTGGATCAAGGTGCTGATGGCTTCTACCCCTGTAGTGCCTCGACGTGTCGAGAGGGTAGAAGTGGTAATGCGCACAGTCGTTCCATGGCGGGTGCTCCGGCTCATTATTGAGCGACCAGTCGATGCACCGCGCGGGCGGATAGCAACGCTTTTTTCCAGATTGCGGAGGTCCGTATCCGTGTCGAGCGGCACCGCTGGCTGGGGCCCATCGAGGTGGCTGGTTACCTTCGCCGCACCCAGCGGCCAAGCCTCTTGGAATCTCGGCCCAGAGCTGTCTGACTCTACTGATCAGCATCGCGATGCCTCGAACGGTGACGCGGTGATTACGAAACCGACTGTGGTTCCGCCAGTTCCACACGCCTGTATCGGTGCCACGTTTCCGCCTTGGGCCGAGTCAGCAGGGCTGGGCCTCCGACGAAAACCGCACGCACTCTTGGTGCTCTGAGACGTCTGGCTGTCGCAACTAGGGCGGGGTATCCACTTGAACGCATCTCGACGGCTGTCGCGCCAACTCTATGCAGGCCTCCGCGTCAGGGTATTTGGTCCGTCGCATGCCTGCGTCGTCGATGCGCACGCCGACCTCAGATACGTTCCAGCAAAGGAGAAGTGGGCGCTGACCACCCCAAGAAGTGGGACTCAGAAGATTTGCAGGCGCCAGACTACGGGCCGTAGCGGACAGGCCAAAGTGGTTGCGAACTTGGATTGGCCGCGCGGTGCCCCGATGAACATGATTATCAGTTGGGACCTGTGGTGCGTTGGCCGCCCGGTGTGAAACGTCTCTGCGCTGCAGGCTCAAGCTGCGATCGTCATCGGCCGGGGCTTCTCGGGAATCCCTAGAAACCGCAGAGATTACGGAGGCACGTCACGTGGTTGGCAGACATAATACGTCGTTTATCGACGCCTACAAGCGGGCCGTACTGGGTAAACCGCTGACCAACGAGCAACTGGAAACAGAGAAGCTGTCAAACCCCGTGGGGTTGGGCGCACTTTCGCCCGACGCGATCTCCTCTACTGCTTACGGGCCGGAGCAGATCATGGTCGAATTGTTGCCAAGCGCCGGGATGGCGGCGTTCACTCTGTTACTTCCTATCACCGGCGTGCTCTTGTTTATCCTGTTCTTGGTTGCTGCGTGCTATCGCCAGGTTGTCATGCTTTACACGCGAGCCGGCGGAGCATACATGGTGGCGCGCGACAACTTTGGGCCTCGGGTTGCGCAGATCGCGGCAGCGGCACTGTTGATCGATTACGTAGTCACCGTTGCGGTGCAACCGGCGGCCGGGACCGTTGCGGTGGTATCGGCCATACCCGCGCTGCGTCCCTATCACCTGGAGCTCACCATAACGCTGCTGATCATAATTGGCGTTGCCAACCTCCGCGGTTTGCGCCAATCGGGCCGCCTGTTCGCGACCATCACCTACTCCTTTGTCGTCATGATCACGCTGACAATTGTGGTCGGGGTTATCCGAGAAATCTTCTGGGGCTTGCCCAAATTCAATCCACATCACATCGCTGGGGTAGTGCCCGTCCATCACGGCGGCGGTCTGATCATGGGCGCAACGGTCCTGGTGCTGCTGCGCGCGTTCGCCAACGGTGGTACATCGTTGACCGGTATCGAAGCGATCTCCAACACAGTCCACGTCTTTCGCGAGCCGCAGGGGCCTAATGCCCGTCGGGTTTTGACCCAGATGGCCTTGATCCTCGGCTTCCTGCTGGCGGGTGTGGCCTGGCTGGCGCATGTCACGCATGCCGCACCCTATTTGCATGAGTATCCGTCGATGTTGTCCGAGATTGCCCGGGCTGTCTTCGGCGACGGCGTGATTGGGAAAGTCCTGTACTTCCTGGTTCAGGCCTCGAGTGCGGCCATCCTGCTGACAGGCGCTAACACCGGTTTCAACGGATTTCCCGCATTAGCGAGTTTCGTTGCGCAGGACCGCTTTTTGCCGCAACCTTTGACCAAGCGGGGCCATCGTCTGGTGTTTTCAAACGGCATCATCCTGCTGACTGCGCTGGCCGTGATCCTGCTGCTGGTAACCCGGGGATCGGTCACTGCACTGGTGCCGTTCTACGCGATCGGGGTGTTCACTGGATTTGCAATAGCCGGCTACGGTATGACCAAACACTATCTCACGCACGGTGGTCGTGGCTGGCGTCGCAAGGTTGTGGTCAACCTCTCCGCGGGAGTCTTATCGACGATCGTGGTAGGCATCTTCGTCATCGCAAAGTTCACGGAGGGAGCCTGGCTGGTTGTCGTCGTCTTCCCTATCTTGGTGTACACGCTGATCCGGCTCAATAAGCAATACAGGGCTGAGGCTTCTGTTCTGGAGACGTCACGCATCGAACGGCCTGAGCTCGGCGAGCATGTGCGCCACCGGGTGTTCGCTTTCGTCGACACAATTGATCTTGCGGAGATCGAGGCATTGCGTTATGGAAAAGGGTTGCGCGCCGAGGCGTTGAACGCCGTGCACTTTGTAATCGACACCGAACACGCCGCACAGCTAAAAGAGCTCTGGGAATACTTCGACGACGAGACACCGCTGCAGCTGGTTGACTGCCCGGATCGCCATCTGAGCGCCGCAGCGCAGAAACTGGTTCTCCGAACGCTGCATGATCACCCGGAAGCCAAAGTGACCGTATTGCTGCCGCGACGAACCTACTCGCCGCTGATGGGCCGATTACTTCATGATCGCACTGCCGATAAGATGGCGCGCGCTGTCAGCCGCATCCCGGGAGCCACCGCGATCATCGTCCCTTATGACGTCGGATCTCGCATCGGCCGTCTCGCGCCCGAAGGCTTCAAGGAGCGGATCACACCCGGGCACGTCGTAGTGAACACTCAGAGTGCGCCCGCTGACTAGGGCCCGATCTCACGTGAGCACGCGACATTATCCGATTTGCGCCAGCCAGCGGTCTAAACGTGACGGCTGTGAAAGCACAGTGCGCAAGCCGGCGGACTGCCCCGCCGATGTGGACAAGGTACAGACGACCGGCTTGGGCGCACCTACGATACTCGCTACCCCTGGCACTTGCGTGAAACAACCTGTCGCTGTGCATCATACGCTCTCCTTGATCCCCGAACACCTCGCCATACCGTCGAATTTTTCGATGGATGGGTCCGCAGTGCCTCGGTGGCGTGCGCCTAATGACTGGACCAACACGCTGATCGATATGCCCATCACGCCACTTGCGCGCGTCGCCTGCTGCCGTCGCGATGTATGCCGTCAGCGGTCCAAGAACGATGTTGATTAGGCAAGACGCAATGGCCGGGAGCCACTTGCCGTGTGGCCGCACAGCGTGGTCCCTTCAGAACATCTCGACGGGAGCTTGCTTGCGCGGAGAGTTGCATAGCCGTTTAACTCTAGGTTAACATCGCGTTCAGGCGATGAAGCTCGCCTCTAACCGCCTGCAAGGCTAATGGCTTCTACCCGTAGACAATTCGGGTAGAAAGCGGTGTGTGCATGTGGGTGGTCTGCGCGGACAGCATCTTGAGCTGCACGAGCTATCGATGCAGAATCTTCTTAGGCGCGGTGCCGCATTCCCCGCCCTGGCCGCAGCAAGTCGTCAATACGATGATGGCTGGGCCCGTCGATGACCGTGTCGACCGTTTATCGACGCCGACATCGGGGAGCCACTCCGCAGCGCGCCATTGGCGTTGGTTTGAGCACCGCGTCGTTCGCGCCGATAACCAGTTGATATTCAGCAGTTTCCGCTGCGGTCATCGGCGTGACCTCATTGCGAGGCCTTCGCGTTACTGCTCTCGGCTGATGAGTCATGAGGGGTGTCGCTATGACAAATGCCGCTGACGACAAGCATCGGATACCCCGGTCCTTACCCGAGGTATACAAGCGGGCGTTGTTGGGAAGGCCTATGACGACCAGCCAGTTGGCTGCGGAGAGGTTATCGAATCCTGTTGCATTAGGCGTGCTTTCACCGGACGCGATCTCGTCCACCGCTTACGGTTCCGAACAAGTCATGATCGAGTTGCTGCCGGCGGCTGGGATGGCAGCCTTCACGCTACTGCTGCCGATAACCGGCGTGATCTTGTTGATTTTGATCTTGGTGGCCGCGTCGTACCGCCAGGTAGTGATGGTCTATACCCGGGCCGGGGGATCGTATGTGGTGACGCGGGACAGTTTTGGACCGCGAGTCGCGCAAGTGGCCGCAGCGGCGTTGTTGATCGATTATGTGGTGACAGTAGCCGTGCAGTCGGCTGCGGGGACAGTAGCGGTGGCGTCGGCGATCCCGGTATTGGGGCCTTATAGCTTGGAAATCACGGTTGGAGTGGTGTTGCTGACGTGTTACGCGAATCTCCGCGGTCTGCGGGAAGCGGGCAGGCCTTTTGCAGTGCCGACGTATGCGTTTGTCGTCATGGTGTCGTTGACGATCGTGGTGGGGGTTGTTCGTGAATTGTTCTGGGGTCTACCGAAGTTCGAACCGGCAAATATTGCAGGCGCAGTTCCAGTTCATCAGGGGAGTGGGCTCGTTATGGGCGCCTCGGTACTGGTGGTCTTGCGTGCGTTCGCCAACGGTGGTTCGTCCTTGACCGGGGTGGAGGCAATTTCTGACACTGTCAGTAGTTTTCGCAAGCCCGAAGGGGTCAACGCTCGTCGGGTCGTGACCGTGATGGCGTGCATCTTGGCGTTTCTACTGGCCGGTGTGGCTTATCTGACGTATGTCACCCACGCGACCCCCTACGCCAATGGCTACCCGTCGATGCTGTCGGAGATTGCCCGGGCGGTGTTCGGTAGTGGCATGGTCGGCCACGCCTTGTATTTTTTGGTGCAGACGGCGACGGCGGCGATCTTGTTTACCGGTGGCAACACCAGTTTCAATGGCTTTCCCACATTAGCTAATTTTGTTGCGGGAGACCGCTTTTTGCCGCGGCCGCTGATGAAGCGTGGCCATCGTCTCGTTTTCTCGAATGGCATCATCACGCTGGCGGTGTTGGCGGTGGCGTTGTTGATTTTCACCGGCGGGTCGGTCAATGCCCTGGTGCCGTTCTACGCGATTGGGGTCTTTACTGGGTTTTCGATGTGCGGCTATGGGATGACCAAATACCATCTGACACACCGAGAGCCGGGCTGGCGATACAAGATGGCAATCAACTTGTCGGCGGGAATCTTATCGACGATCGTTGTGGGGATCTTCGCGGTGGCAAAGTTCACCGAAGGAGCCTGGCTGATCGTCGTTGTCTTCCCAATCCTCGTGTTCTTCTTGATGAGGCTCAATCGCCAGTACCGCGTCGAGGCGTCGGTGTTGGAAACGTCACGTACCGAGCGTCCCGACGTGACCGTATACACCCGCCATCGAGTGTTGGTTTTCGTCGACTCGGTCGACCTTGCGGTGATCGAAGCCCTGCGGTACGGAATGGGCCTGCAGGCTGAGGATCTAACCGCGGTGCACTTCGTCCTGGACGCGACCTATGCCGCACGGCTGCGGGACGTCTGGGATAGCTTCGGCACAGGAACCTCGCTGCGCTTAGCCGACTGCGCTGATCGCCAACTCGTAAGGGCTGCTGAGAAGCTGGTACGCGAGGCGCTTGACGACCACCCTGACACCAAACTGACTGTCTTATTGCCGCGTCGAAGCTACCGTCCGCTGGTGGGGCGACTATTGCATGACCGCACCGCAGACAAGATCACCGCAGCGGTGAACCGCATCGCAGGCGCGACTGCACAGATCGTTGCCTACGACGTCGAGTCCCGAATCGCACAGCGCGCCACGCAAGACGACCGCACAATTCGATTGGCTGCCCCACCAAAGAAGCTCGCCTAACCGGCACCGTGTTCTCTTGATCGGTGCCACGTCGCCTCGACTCTCGGGTAACTGGTCCGAATCAATCGCCCATCCCTCGTCGCGAGTTCGTGAAAGGTCAACCCTTGACTTCTACTCAGCAACGAATCATCGCGGTACTCCCTTGGCAACACCCTCGGCGTTCGGGCTTGACGAATACGTTCCATTCGAAGCCCGCTGCTTCGATGACGGCGCAGCAGGCGGTGGAACCCGCCACAACCGCGGCCTGCGCCCAGCAGTCGCCAAGGGTCCCAACGGATAACGCACGATCGATGAGAGGACCGCGATGGATTGGATCTGTCAGTTTGATCGTATTCGCGTCGAACACGGTGATCAGGTGGTGTGCGACGACCTTACCCTGTCGCTTTCCCACGGCTAGCCAGACGTGAAACACGTCCCACCGCAGCATGTTTCATCGCATCGGGCTGCCGTTCATGCCGACAGAGCTTTCGTACTGGCATACCGACCTCTGTAAAGACCGGTGGCGATGGACTTTACGTCCCCGCGGAACACAGATCGGTCATCGCGTACTTAACGATGTCGTTAGCCTGCTTGTCGGAAATCCCGCGAGCTCCCTGTTCTGTATCGGACTGTTGCAAAATCTCGGACTTTAGCTGCTCGGGAGCCACGCCGTTAGAAAGTTCACCGCACATATTCCATCCCAGCTGAACTAGGGTCGGATCACCGCCCGACATTGCATGCACCCCGTCGTTGTGGAGGTCATTGAGATAAGCATTTTCGTCGGCCAATGCCGGCCCGGAACAGACGATCCCAAAGATCAGCAGTCCGCCTGCGAGTGCCACGCCCAGGAATTTGCTGCAGCGCCTTTTGCTCTCCATATCGCCTTCTCCTTCACCTATCTGTTCCCCGCCCGTACCGAACGGCTCGGCCGTCGCCGATGACAGTTTCTTCGACCAAGCCACGAAGGAGGGCCTGCTCAGGCCGCCTAACAATTTCGGAGATGGTCCTTCGGCGAGCACCGCACTGTGCACCCGTAAAGATCGCCGCGTTCGAGGACCGCGAGCCGCACGGGGCGTATCGGTTCGGGGTGGCCATCCAGCCTTGATATTGATCCACGACGCCGGGGTCGGCGCGCCACCGCGCGGACCCCAAGGGTTTTGAAGAAGAAGCCCTTCAATCTCAGCGAGAATTCTTCCGTCAGAAGTGTGCCGTCGATTTTCCTCAGTCATCCGCGAAGCTTCTTGATAAGGCGGACTTTTGCCATCCTGAGGCGCTACGCCATACAAGGAACTGCGGACCTGCATCGGCTAATCTCCTTGCTTTGTTCGCAGAGATTGATCTACGAAAGCGGGCAGCGTGCAAGGTAGAAGCCATCAGCGCCCGACGGCGCAATATGGTGGCGGAGCTTCATCGCCGGCCGCGAAGTTGAATTCCGCGGTAATCTCTGACGATAGCAGAGGCTCGGGGCGGCATACCAGGCTTCGGCGCCAGAGGTGAGCGGTGAGTCTGACAATAGCCAGCGCTATTTGGAGACTGCTGGCCCGGTCGACCGATAGTAGGTTAGTTGCATCCGATTGTGATTCTCACCTTCCGTGATCTCGGGAGATCTCGAAAAGCCTGCGGTGTAGTGAAATTCTTTTGGCGGTAGTCGTTGCTTGGATGCTTGAGGTTCATGACTATGGGCATAGCCCGATGGGTGTCCGGATGCGCTGGAGCCATGCGGGAGCAACGGCACCTACTGACTCATCAATGTTGTCCTCGCGCATGATCAGCGCGCATGCCGGGAGGGCTCGCGGTTGGCTGAAGTGCTTTAGTAACGGTGGCGGGCCAAGGGTGTGCCTTGGTTGCCACCGTCAGGCGGCACAACGGCGGGCACCATTTCGCTGGTAACCAATCCTTGGCCTTGGGTTAGTTCGTCGACGATGTCGAAGGACGCGGCGATATTGGTTGGGGTGTCGATGATGAGGGTCACGACGGGCACATGACGCGCGAGTGAGAAGAACCTGTCCCCGTGGGGCTCGCGATCGCCATGGAAGCCCCAGATTCCGCGTATCACGGTTGCTCCATTGGACGTTCTACGCCGTCGGAGTTGCTCGATGAGGGCGCGGTGAACGGGTGCGCCCTCCTGGCGTGCCGCTTCGGACGTGTAGACCATTAGCTTCTGCCATAGCGGAAGACCATGTTCGTCGGTTCCCGGCAACGCATGCGGTCGTTCCAGTAGTTCACCGTCACGTTTGCAGACGCGCACCCGTTCAACCGTGATGAGGGGCCGTCGCAGCAGCCCTCCCAGTTCCGGTAATACGCGCCCGATTAGCGTGCCCGAACCGACAGCGATGATCATCATCGGGACGTCGGTGTTGCGATCTAGGAATTGGGCCCGTTGCCGATGTCCGTGAGTAGTGCCGTCGACTCCGAGGAATACTGAGGCCCCCGCGAACCGGCGCCGGTACATCAGGTCACAGATGGCCACATAGGCGGGCACACCATATACGCGCTCCTTGCGACCGACATAGATCGTCAGCTTGACGGCTTCGTGCAGCTCATCCGCTAGCTGCATGGGCCCGATATCGTCGCGCAGGAGCCGGGCACGCTCGAGGGTGACCAGGCCTCGCTGCTTGATCGCCAGGATGGGGTCGAGGAGTCCTTCAATCTGCGTTTTGGTGTCTGCCGCGATTATCGCGACTGGGGGGTCCTCAGACAGCGTCAACGACTGGTCGGTTCTGAGATGGTGCCGCGACCCGAAGCCGCCGATACCGCGCAGCACGATGCTGGTTGCGATGCACCGTTCTTCGAGAAGTTCGAGCACCTTTTCAGAGAGAAAACGGTCATCGCTGCGTCTGCGTTCGTCAAAGTACGCACTGAGCTTAAGAGAGTCCTCGTTCATGGTTCCTCCTTGCTGCTACCGCCCAGGCATTTTCAGGACCCTCAGCGAGTACCAGCCAAGAGCGATCCGTGTTCGCCAACGAATTGGCAATGCATGACGTCGTTGGGGCTCCCCATATTGCGTGCTAAACGTCGGCCGCGAAATCCCTGCGGAATACAGGGATGGAGATCCGCGCGCCGCGCGCCCGGGCGCAGCCGGCCGGCAACAAGAACTAGCTGATGAAATCGGAAGCGGCCGGGGTCTGCGATCCGTGTGCGACCTACCGAGCTGATGAGAGTCAGTCAAGCCAGAGCAGTGTCGGAAACCCTTGGGATACTTACCCCGTGTCATGAGTGAGGTTGCGCGGCAGCGCCCTAGTCCGGTCCGGGAAAAGCGGCGGTTCCTTCATCACCGTCCTTGCCGTGGCGTCGGGGTGCTGTCAGGTCCAATGTGGTGCCCGCCCCGGGATAAATGCAAGGCTTAGTGGGGCCAGTGATGGGAAACCAGAGCAGCCGCAGCAGAATTGCCGTTTTGCTTGATTCCCGTTCATCGCCGAACCTTATGACCCTCATTGCTGGGGATCATGAAGTTGCGATCACCACGGCGAGAACGGCCAGTACTGCGATGAGCATGTACGCCATGTATGCGTCGAGACGACCCGACTGCAGCTTTTTCGCCGACCGCGATACAGCGAGCACACCACGGGACAACGGGCGGTAAAAGTACCGCTCGACAACGTCGACGACATCGATGCGGTAGGTGTACCGGTGTGCTGAATCTTCGTGATTGTCGGGTTCCTCCTCGGCTTCGAGAAGCGCGGTTCGTGTCAACAGCACGGTCGCTAAGACGTTGCGCACGGGATTCGCGTAACCGGAGGATGTATAGCCCACGCCGCGGTCGACTCCGGGCGATGCCGAGGACCACGGCGAGACCACCCGAGCCCGGAAGAGGTTGCGGCCGGCGAACGCAGTAGCGAACGCCGCGATGAGCATGGTCATCGCGGGCAACACAATCCATAGCCAACTCGGTGACAATGCGGAAAACTTGGCGAATACCGGCTGCAACACCCACGGATCGCCGTTGGCGCCGGCGGCATGATCGCCCACGATCGGGCGCAGGCCACGGGCGATCAAACCGACCTGCAGCGGCGCCACAGCCGCAACTCCCAGACAACCAACTACCAGGACAGCCACGCCAAATCGGTAGGGCCACTGGCGATCTACTCGTGCGGCCGAGGGATCCAGGCGGGGCTCGTTGATGCGGGACGGACCGAATGCGGTGAGGGCAACGACCCGCACAAAGGTCACCCCGGCGATGCCGATGGTCAGCGCGATCAACGCTCCGGTGGCCGCGGTGGAGAGTTGCATTGCCAGGCTCGTGACCCGGAACTGTTGCATCAGAGATTCCAGGGTGAACCATTCCGAGGCGAAGCCCGCGGTGAGCGGCAACCCGGCCAGCGTCAGCGAGCCGATCACGAGGCCGGCGCCGGCCCAGGGCAGACTGCGCACGATACCGCCAAGCCGGTCGAGCTCAGTCGTTCCGGTGGTGTGCTCAATTGTTGAGGTAGATACGAACATCAATGTCTTGCCCAATGCGTGGGCCATCACCTGGGCGGTGCCGGCCACCAGTCCGGCAGCGGCCAGCTTGGGCTCGTGCGCCGCGGCCCCTGCCAACGCCACTCCGAAACCGGCGGTGATCATCCCGGCGTTTTCCACACTGGACCACGAGATCAACGTCGCCAGGTCGGGATTGACCGCGGCGTGGGCGATTCCCAGGACTGCGGTCAGGCCACCGACGAGCAGTACGACGCAAACCAGCCAAACCGGCGGGGCGCCAAAGACATTCAGTGTGCGCCACATGCCATAAAACCCGACGTTTACAGCGCTACCGGCGATCACTGCCCGCGCGGGTCCAGGCGCAGCGAAATATCCCCGCGGCATCCATATGTGCGCGGGCAGGAGCCCGACTTTGATGCCGAACCCCAAGAGTAAGAACGCATAGGAGGTCTGGCCCGCAGCACTGTGTGGATCGATCGAACCGGCGGTGAACGCGAACGTATGGGTATGTGCGGCGAGCAGTAAAGCCCCGATGAAAAGTGCCGCGCCGCTGGCCCTGCCGAAAATCACGGTGATAACGGATCCACGTGCCCGACCGGGTAGGTCGCGGTCGTATCCCGCTATCAGATAGAAGGCCACAGTGAGCAGTTCCCAGCCGAAGAGCAGGACGAAAAGGTGGTCGGCGCTGATGATTGTCGCAACTGCTATCAGAGCCACGGCGATCGCTCCGGGCAGTCGTGGGCGATGCTGATTGGCCGGGGCGGCGGCAGCGATCAAGGCGGGGACGGCCACCCCGAACGACACAATGAGGAACAGCCCCGAGAGGGGGTCGACGCGCAGCGCGGCAGGCCCAAAGCCCGCCAACCCGTCGAGGGAAATCTGTTGTCGGTTACCGGCCACCGCGGCTGCGCCGGCGACCACCAAGACAGCCGCTCCGGCGATGTTGGCTATCCATGCGGCAGCACTCAATCGGTCCCGGGTGCCCCGAGCCCGACCGCGTCCGGCGCATGCGCTGAACAACGCTGCTGCGGCGAACAACGCGAGACCGGCGATCAGCATTGTGCGCTCCCGGCCGCGGGCACCGGGACACGACCCAACGCCAATAAGATGCCGTGCAGGATACTGAACGGAGACGGCGGCGCTCCCGGCACCCACACATCGACGGGCACCACATCCGAGATCCCGACGCCACCTGTGTAGCCGCCGCCGATCAATCCTCCACTGACAGCGTCTGTTCCGACTGCGATCACCACGGTCGGCGCAGGCATCGCATCCAGGGTTCGTCGCAGCGGTTCAAGCATTCCCGCAGCGCCTATCCCGGTAACCAACAGGATGTCGGCGTGGCGGGGACTGGCGGTAAAGAAGATGCCCAACCGATGCAGGTCATAGACGGGGTTGGTCAGAGCCTGGATCTCCCATTCGTCGCTGCCATCGGATCCGGTGTCGATGTGACGAAGATGCACCGAACGCCGAAGCCGCCGCACCCGCTTAGACAGGGCGGTTTGCAGCCCGATCAACGCCTCGTCGCTCTCATCAACATCTCCGACGACTAGTGAAGTACGATCCAATTGTGCGGTGGCACAGCCCTTTTCCCACCCGAACCACCGAGGCGCGACTTCCACACAGCGCCCGCATCCGATACAACGTCCGCGGTCTACCCGTGGCAGGGGGTCAACGGAGATGGCACCGGTAGGACAAGCATCGGCAGCGACGGGAACCGCAGGCGACGGCGGGTGGGTGGCGGCATCACCGATGACGGCTACTGCCGAGGGAAATTGATCGAAGTATTCGTCGGCGCGCTTCGGCCACCGGCTGGTGATGATGCCGTCGCGTAGCCCTCTCAATACCCACGGCATCTACATCGCCACCCCGGCATAACACAGCCCGAAACTTGCTTCGATGAACGGGAAGTCGGTAAAGATGTCACTGCCGAACACGTCGTGGAACAGCAGCATGTTGTGTAGGGAGGCCGTGCGGGCGAAGCACCTGCGGATGGTTCCGTCGCGGACTTCCAGGCCATAGAGGACCTCACCCTGAGGCGCTTCGGCCCAGCCCAGCGCAAATCCGTCGACAACCTCAACCGGCACCGCGATCGCGGCATCCGAGATAGGGGAGAGCCGGTCGCAGGTGCGGCGAATCAACTCGGCGGCGACATCGATCTCACCCCAGCGCACCCGCAACCGGGCTAGCGCGTCGCCGTGATCGTCGACTACCGTGCCATCCACACCGGGGAGCTCCGCGTAGCCATCGTAAGGACGTTTGCGCGCATCATCGTCACAGCCGGATCCGCGGCCCACCGGTCCTAGCGCCCCATGCGAGGCCGCCAGCGAGGGTTCCAGATGCCCGGTGTTGCGCAGCCGGTCGAGAAACGACGCGTTCACCATAAGCGCATCGCGGTCACGACGGACCCTTTGTATCACCGGCGCCAGTCGGGCGGAAATCTCGGCAGGCGCCAATCGGGGCTCGGCGCCGATCCCGCCAACACGCACAACGGAGCGGCCAAACCGGTTGCCGCACAAGGCAGAGGTCAGTCGCATGATGTCTTCTTTGTGCCAGCCGAATCTGGCGAAGGGGACGGCAATCCCCGCCGCATCGCACAGCCGCGTCACCACGTCGAGGTGGTTGGCGATCCGTTCGAGTTCTGCGTGGATCACCCGCACGAGGCGCGCCCGACGTGGCGGGGTCGTGCCGGTGAGGTTTTCGGCGGCATGCGCGAAGGCCAAGGCATGTGCCACAGACGAGACCCCTTCGACACGTTCGGCCACCAGGATGCCGTCGGCGAGCGGTAATGTCTCGAAGCGTTTGGCGATGCCGCGGTGCTTATAGTGCGGTCGGATATTGAGGTGCGGTATATCCTCGCCGGGTGTTTCGATGAGAAATTCGATCGATTCATACACTCCGGACCGCACCGGGCCTAGCGGCAGGGTGAAGACGCCTCCGCCACCGACATCGACTGGTCCACGTGGTTCGGTGGCACTGGAGCGGATGTGGCTATCGAGCGCTGCGTGGTTGATGTAGCCGGGCCGCGGCGACGGTTGTCCGGGTTGGCGGGCCAACAACAACGGGTCGAGCCGAGGATGCCCGATGGGCACCACACCGGACAGGTCGTGCAGCGCGCGTTCATACCAAAACGCCGCCGGCACGTCGGGTGTCAGCGCTGGATAAGACATTGTGCCATCGGAATCCGGAACCAGACGAGCCCTAATGCAGCTGACCCCAGCGCCTCCCACCAATAGTGCATGTAGCTGGGCCGTCTCCATATCGTGGGCGCCGTACACGCCGGCGAAGCGATAGCCGGCGGCGACGTGTTCGATCACGAGCTCCCGCCACCGCTCTAGCGGCAGGTCAACCGCCTCGGTCGTGGTTGTCGAGGTCATCGGGCACCGGCCGCTAGTTCGCTGGCGCCATGGTTGAGTAGATCGACCAAGTCTGAGGGCGGCGCAAGTCCCAGCACCAGCAGCGCCAGGACACCGGCGACGACCGGAACCACCATCCACCGGCTGGGCTCACCTGGAAGCTGAGTAGCTTCGGCGTCGGCCGAGTCGACCATGCTGGGGCGGAACAGAATTCGAGTCGTCGCGAGGGTCAAGCCGAGGAAAGCCAGGGTGACCAGGCAGACCAGCGCTGCCGCGGCCACATTGCGGGGATGGGCGAAGCCGCCGGCGACGATCTGGAATTCGCTGCGAAACAGGCCGAAGGGTGGCATGGCCGATAACGCCAGCACGGCAACCAAAAACAGCGGACCCGACCAGGGTAGGGCCCCGATGCCATTGGCCATCCGGGCTAGTTCTTTGGTTCCGAATTTGCGCACCAAGACGCCGGCGCCCATGAACGCATTGCCCTTGGCTGCGGCGTGAGCCAGCACGTGAAGCAGTACGCCGGACAACGCAATCGGCACGCCGAAGCTCACGCCGATCGCCAGTATGCCCATGTGTTCGACACTCGAATAGGCAAGTAACCGTTTGATATCACGCTGCTCGAGCAGATACAGCGCAGCCAACAGCAGCGAGAGCACCCCGAAGACCAGCAGGACCATCTGCGGGAAGCGGGGTCCCAAAGCCGCGACGCTGATTTGGTAATACCGCAGGATCGCATAAAAACTCACCGCGAGCAGGGACCCTGAGAGCAGCGCCGACACGGGGGTGGGCGCTTCTGCGTGTGCATCAGGTAACCAAGTGTGGACGGGAAAGAAACCCACCTTGGTGCCATAGCCCACCACCGCGAGCACGAATGCCAGCCGCACCGATGTCTGGGGTAAGTGACCAGCCACAGCAATCAGCGGGTCAAATGCCAGATCATAGGACTCCCCCAGCGCCTGAGAGCCCCCATAGTACATGAAAATTGTTGCCAGCAAACCGATTCCGAGTCCAGAGGAAGCGATCAGCACGTACTTCCATGCGGCCTCGGTGGCCCCCTCCGTGTCATCCAACGCCACAAGCAGTGCCGAAATGACTGTCGTAATCTCGACTGCAATCCACAATAGTGCGAGACCGTTCACCAGCGGCGCGCAAATCATCGACCATGCGAAAGCGTTGAGGCCGGCGTAAAACCGCGCACTGTGTCGGGCGAATAGGGCTTGCTGCTCGACTGTGCCGGTACGCACTTCGCGTTCTTCATGGGCGAGGTATCCGACCGAATAGATCCCGACGGTTGCGTACAGGAAACAGGTTCCCAAAAGAAAGATAAGCGAAAGCGAGTCGGCGCGCAGGTAACGTAGCGCGGTGATGGTGTGATCGACTCCGGCCGGCACCAGTGCGGCCGCCAGGATGAACGTGGTGATACCGGTTGTCGCGGTCACCGCGGCCGCAACGCGGTGCGAGGCGCGCAAGCACACCAACGTTGCGATAAGTGGCAAGATCACGAGCAGCACAACGACTGTCGACATGGTCTAACCGCGTAGCCGGTCGAGCGTTTGGGTGGACAGCGATCGTGTTCGTCGATGATGAGTGCGCATCAGGACTCCGAAAACCACTACCGCAACCAACAAGTCGAACAGGAAGGCTACTTCGAGGATGAGGGGCATTCCGGCAGCGACCACCAGGCTGGCCAACGAGACACCGTTTTCCAACGAGAAGAATCCGATTGCCTGACTCACGACATCGCGCCGTACGATCATCAGAATAAACGCCACCAAGATCACTGCTACCGAAAGACTCAGCGCTACAGTGGGCAAAACTGGTGAATGGATTCCCAGCACGCCGATGGCGAAAAACCCGAATGCCGCCACGGCAATCGAGATGAGCACCTCGTTGGCCACCCCCAGGGCGCCGCTGCCGGCAATTTCCTGATTGGCCTCCCGCAACAGACTCACCACAAGCAGCGGTACCACGATGACCTTCAGTAGCAGCGAAAGTACCGCCAGCGCGTACAGTTCCGGGACATCGCGCCCGAAGGCGACGACAGCTGCCAGCACGCTGACAGCGAGCGACTGCCCCGCATACAACCGCACCTGCCCACGCAGGAGCGCCGCACGCAGCATCCCGAACTCAAGCAGCAGCACAATGAGTGCCACCGTGTTCGCTACGCCTTCATAGACGGTCGGAACGGATTCCGTACTCGCCAGCGCGATCATCAGCCGCCTCCCAAGTAGAGGGTGAATACCGCCAGGATCGCCAACAGTAATGCGGCCGAGACGAATTCGGTGATTTTGAATAGCCTGAGCTTCGCATAGCTGTTGTCGATCACGGCGACCACGCAACCCAACAACGCGGCCTTGGCCAATAGAGCAAGGATTGCCAATCCGACCGCGGCCGGGTCGGTGCTCGACGCCATCCCCCATGGGGCGACGAAGACATTGAGCAAGATCACGTACAGCACGAATTGTTTGGCGGCGGCGCCCCAATGCAGCAAAGCCAAGTCCGGCCCGGAATGCTCGAACGATCTTCCCGTTTCGATCATTCCAAATTCGGTTGTACCGCTGTGTGTTTCGACGGGTATCCGTGCGGTCTCATACAAGATGACCATGAACAGCGCCGCTGAGGCCAACAGGTGAGCGGGACGTACGATCTGGGCGGGGCCGCTGCGCACGGTGGCGCCCAGGACGTAGGGCAGGTCCGTCGTGGTGATCAACGCAACCGTGAACACAACGAGCAGAACCACCGGTTCGGTAATAGCGGCGAAGGTCTTGGCGCGACTGGATGCCAGCTGTGCGTATGCATCACCGGTCTCGGCGGCGGCGACCGCGACCAGAAAGCTGGCAAATGCCAAAATCAAGCCCCCGCCTTGAATGTCACCCATGTAGCCCAGCGGCAAGGCGTAACTGGTGAGCACCGGGATCAGCATTGGCACGGTGAGGTAGCAGGCCAAGGACGCCAGCGGCGCCAGTCGAAAGAATGGGCCCGCACCATGCGGCGCCAGGGTATCCTTGCCAAACAGTTTGTGGAGATCGAAATACGGTTGCAGGATTCGTGGTCCGCGACGGCCTTGCAGACGCGCTTCGAACCAGGCGACGAAGCCGCTGATGCCAGGTGCGCCAACGGCGACCGTGGTCACCTGCAACCCCTGAATGACCGGTAACGGCAAGCTTGTCATGAGACAACCGGCCCCGGGCGCCACAAGTTGCCCAGGTATCGAGCGTGTTTACCGCCGCCGCGCGACAGGTCCCTCAGGAAGCCGGCGATGGGCGGGCGCAGTGCAAGGTCTTTCAGGTCGGCCCAGGCCACCCACATCGGCGTGCGACCGGGCTCACCCATCGTAGGGGCCGTAGGGTCGAACTGATCTGCCACGAAAACCAATTCGACGATCCGACGGTGACTTCGGGGATCGTTGACCTCCAAAACCAGAGCGCAGTCGGTGGGCTGGATGTCTAGGCCCGTCTCTTCGCGAGTCTCCCGGCGCACGCACGAACCCATGCTCTCGTGGGGGTGGGGGCGACCACCCGGCAACACCCAATCCCCCGAATCGCGCTGCAAGACAAGCACGGCGTCCCTGCGGATGATTGCGACAGCGCAACGTAATTCGACTAACGAATCATCTGCTGATTTCATCGCGCCGCCGACGGATGCACCGGCCCTGCGCGCCAATCGACACAAATCACCTGCGACTCCTCAAAGGTTCGCAGGCGCCATCAGCCTCACGGCGGTTCGAAAGCATCGCTTTCCGGCGGACTCCATCGCCGATGTCAGTTAACCAACGGCAATTCGGTTGGTCAAGTCAGAACGGGCTGGTCGGATCGGGTCTCCGCTGCTGAGCCGGTGCGATCCCAGCTCCGACAAATTGACCACCACCATGTTGTTGTCGATGGGATCACCATTTTTGCCCAGCCCGTCGACCACCGTGCGGTATCCGTCACCGTAGAGCACCGACTGGTAGCGGTGGTGAAAGTGCCCGTGCCACAGCCGAGCCGGACGAACCGCATCAACGACCGACCGCAGCCGCACCCGGTAGAGCTCGGAACGTCGCAACTCTTGCGCAGGAAACCCAAACCGGTCACGGGCCGCACCCGGCACCGTGATTCCAGCCGGACAGTCGTGGCAAAACATGGCGTCGGCAGGGCCGCGGGCCGCGGCGTCACGAGCTTGCTGCGATGTGAGGCATTCCTGGGCCCACCACGACCGTCCGGGTTTACGTAGGAAGCGGTCGATGGAATAGGCGCCGCCCAATGCCAGGCATCGGACGTGCCCCCACTGCCAGCGAAATCCTCTTGGCAGGTGGACAATGCGGTTGCGCAGATGTCGTAAGCCATCGGCGTCGACGGGCCAGCTGGACAACCGGTCGAAGTTCTCGTGGTTGCCGTCGACGAAGGCCAGCACGATCCCGCAGCGATCAAGCGCGTCGTCAAGCGAATCGAGGTAATGATCGGTGAAGTTGTAGCCGAAGTCTCCGAGATGCAGCAGCACGGCCGCGTCTCGCTTGGCCGCATGTTCGATGGCTGCGACCCCGTAGTCGGTGTCGGCGTGCCAGTCACCCGCGATCGCGATCCGTGACGGAGGAGCGAGCACCGAATGTGCCAGCACCTGACTTGGCAGCGGGGGCAGGGAAGGAAGTCGTGATCGATTCATGGTCGGCTCCTGGGTTCACTTCCGATTCGCGCCATGCTCTAACGCACACGCGAACGGCACCTGTCGAATCCAGGGACCGTTGGCAACCGCCGCTCTTCTGTGATCACCCCTTATCGCGGTCGCAAATTACGCGAGCCCCACCGCCTGCTCTGTTGTTCAGGCTACGCGCCTTTTTCGCGCCAGGTCAATCGCATCAGTTGTGGTCCTTATGTGCTCGAACCGGCTAGCCTGATCGGTAAGGCGATGGATCTCCGCCCGGGTATTGCACCCGAACCGCCACCCCGGCTAATGGCTCCTGTGCCACGCGGCAACCACTGGGCAGGAGTCCCGCTATGGCATTGGTCGTCGGATATGATCGCCACCCGGCCAGCCGGGCGGCCGTACTCTTCACCGGTGGACTCGCCAACGCAATGGACGTGCCTGTCCATGTCGTGCATGTCGTGGACAGGTCCGACAGCGCATTCTTTGCCACGTCGACCGACGCAGCCGACACCGTCGAGAGGCGGCTGAGCACCGAGCGCCGGCATGTCGGGGAAATCCTCGACGCGACCCACGTGCGGTGGACTTATCACCTGTTGGACGGCGATCCCGTCGCGGCGCTCCTCAAGACCGCAGATGACTGTGCCGCGACCTTGATAGTGGTTGGCCGGCCACAGCATGGCATCGGGTCGGTGGTCAGTCATCTTGTGACCGGCGCCGTGGCGCGAAACCTGCTGCGTCACAGCACCCGCCCGGTTGCAGTGGTCCCTGAGTTCGCGGACAACCTGTGAACGCCGAGAGCGTGACCCGGGTCTACCTGGCCCGGCACGGGCGTACCGCACTCAATGCGGATGGGCGTTTGCGAGGACTTAGTGACCCACCGCTGGACGAAGTCGGTATGGCCGAAGTCTCCCGACTCGCCGACGCGCTGGCTCCACGGCACCCTGCGGCAGTGATCTGCAGCCCGTTGCAGCGAGCGGTCGCGACCGCGGAAGCAATCGGCGCCGCCGCGAGCGCGCCGGTCACAATCGACGCGCGTCTCATCGACCGCGACTACGGACCTGTCACCGGTCTCCGGCGCGAAGACGTCGAACACCGTTACGGCGGTGTTGATTCCGCCCCGGGGGTGGAAAGCCGGACAGCTCTCGCCGATCGGGCTCGGCGAGCGTTTCTCGAGCTCGTCAGCGAATTCAGGCAGGGCCCGCTCGTCTTGGTCTCACACGACGCGTTCAACACCGCTTTGCTGGGGCAGATCGACCCGTCACTGAATCACATAGGCCAGCGCACGGCGTGCTGGAATCAGCTCAGCCTGGTCGCCGGCAGTTGGCGAGTGGATTCCTATGACGTTGTCGCGGAATGATCGTGGCCGGTGTGGCCCCTGCGGTTGAGGTAGGCCATCAGGACATCTTCGGCGCGATGATATTGCAGCGAATCGACCCACAAACGGTGTACCGGCGTGCGTGCACGGCGGTTCACTTGACCGCCCGGCGTCGCCACGTACCCGCCGACATCAGCCCCGGCGAGCAGCGCCAGTACAGCGGTGACGTCGCCGGGCTCGAGATCGGCCAATTCCGCCCAATAGGTGGCGAACACTCCGTTATCGGTACCGCCGGGTGGCAACCAAAACGCAACGTCGAACTGAGCCGGATCCACGACCGGCCGCCACGGTGAGCTCATGAGAATTTCTCCGGCATTGAACTGAGCATGCATCCTCGCTCGTCGTTGCGCAGGAGCTATCGGCGACATCCGCAACTCAGGCGAGCTCCACCGCCATGATCCATCATGACGCGTTGATGACGGGTCCACCAGCCTCGTGCATGGGCAGATCGAATATTCATAGGACGTGACGGGCTCGGCGTATGAAGCATGCCCCACCAACTATCGAGCAGGGCAACACGGCATGCCGTTCATTGCGGCGTTGCCGGCCTGGCGCGTCCGGCTGCTGATGGCCATTCGCAGAGCCCCCACGGACTACGAGCGTGGGCAGGCGCGCCCCTCCCAGCTCTCCGGGCCCGAAACGCAACCGAATCACGGGACGCACATCCCACCGATCTCCGGTAGCATGATCTTCACGGCGATGAAGCTCGCCCCGACTGCCGCACCGGCTGATGGCTTCTACCAGGCGAACACTCACGGTAGAAGGCGGGTGAGCGAAAAATGGCGGGCTTCACCAGCATCCTCCATCCCGGTGCCGGCGGCACAGAGAGTACCGCACAACCATCGCCGGACCTCTTCGCTGACCTTCACCTTGACCAGCTCGTCGACGCGGTGACCGCTGGACACAACGACAGCGACGTCGCCGGTATTTTCTGCACTCCCCTGCACGACGTGCGCACGGTGCAATACCGTCACGAGGTCTTTCGTGACCTGGAAGACGAGCAGGCAATGGCGCCGATCCAGCACTTCGTTGAGGGCATGCGCGCGATGCGTGGTCGCCTCAACGTGGCGAGAAACGCTTGGCATCGGCTACAGCGACAAGGCTGGCTGATCGATGCGATCGAAACCTATTGTCGCACAATAGACCTGTTGCGCCACGAGACCACGCACACCCCGGTGAAGTCTTCAGGCCTGCGCAATTTCATCCAACACATCAGGAGTTACACGGCCAGCGAGGCGTTCACCACGCTGACAAGCGAGACCACATCGGTGCACGAGCAGCTGCGCAAAGTGCGGTACATGGTGCATGTGGAAGGACTGCAGGTCCACGTCGAAAAATACGACGAGCAAACGGATTACAGTTCAGCAATCGCCGAGACATTCGAGCGTTTCGCAACCGAGTCAAACCGGGACTATCGTGTTGCCCTTCCGGAATTCAACGATATGAACCACGTAGAGGAGCAGATTCTCGGATGTGTCGCCGAACTTCATCCAGAGGCGTTTGGGCGACTCGATGAGTTCTGCCGGCGCCACGAACACTTCATCGAACCAACGATCGCAAGGTTCGAGCACGAGATCCAATTTTACTTAGCATATTTGGCCTTCATGCGCCGATTCACGGCCGCTGGACTCTCTTTTTGCTATCCAGACGTCACCGACGAGCCTGGTGTGGTGGACGTCGGCAACGCTTTCGACATCGCGCTGGCGATAAACACGGTGCAAGAACACCATCGGCCTGTTGCCAATGATTTTCACCTATCGGGGACACAGCGGATCTTCGTGGTTACCGGCCCGAACCAGGGGGGTAAGACAACCTTTGCACGGACCATCGGGCAATGCGCCTACCTCGCATCGATCGGCTGCGCCATTCCTGCCGCTAGCGCCAGGCTGACGTTGCCCGATCAGATCTACACACATTTCGAACGGCAGGAGGACCTGTCAACGCTGCATGGAAAGCTCGACAACGAACTGGTACGCATCCATGACATCCTTTCGCGTGCAACCGATGCCAGCATCATCATCATGAACGAGAGTTTCTCATCAACCACCATCAACGATGCCCTGACAATCGGCCGCGAAGTGCTCGAGCGAATCATCCAGCTGCGCTGCGTCGCGGTCTATGTCAGCTTCCTTGACGAGCTTTCCGCGCTGGATCCGGCATGCGTGAGTATGGTCGGCGAAGTCGCCTCTGATGATCCGACCCGGCGGACATTCAAGTTCACTCGTCGGCCCGCCGACGGGCTGGCGTATGCCGCGGCGTTAGCCGAAAAATATGGGCTTAGTTACGATGTTCTAGGGCGGAGGATCAGCCTGTGAAAGTCCGGCTTTTACACCCGGTCGATGACCCCGACCTGTCGCCACGACTTCCGTGGCGACAGCAGGATCTCGCCGATCAGGACCTCGAGCTCAGGCGGGTCTACCAAGCCATGGCTGCCGGTGACGAATTCTTACTCGAGACAGCCAAAAAGATTGTGCCACTGGCGGTCACGGATCCCGGTGTCGTCGTCTACCGTCAGCAAGTCTTGGCAGATTGTCTGGCAAACCGTGCCGCCGTACGGCAGCTGTATGATGTCGCGGTCGACGGCGTAGAAGTTCGGCGAAAGGTATTTCTCGGGGGTTTGATGTCTCGCGACCCACAGGCCATTCTGCGTCGTTCCGTCAGGGTCCTTGAACTTTTGGTCGGTAACCTGCGTCAGCTGCGGACGTTGTGCGACGAACACGGCACCGCGTTCAGCTCGCCGGGCTTTCGGCAGCTTCTTGATATGGTCGGCGACCAAATCTGCGATGAGTACCTCGAACAGCTCGATGCCGACCTGCGCGAGCTGCATCTTCCCCGAGGTGTGATGCTCAGTGCTTCTCTGGGGCTGGGCAATAAGGGCACCGGCTACCTTCTTCACCAACCGCCCTACCGCAATTGGTGGGACAAACTAACCGGAAGCCACAGTGGTGCTCCGGGATTCGTCATTGACGACCGTGACGAGACCGGCGCGCGAGCGCTTACCGAGCTAGCCGGCCGTGCGATCAACGAGGTCGCCAACACCGTCACTCGATCTGCGGATCACGTCGAAGGATTCTTCGGCCGGCTACGGACCGAGTTGGGGTTTTATCTGGCTTGCGCGAACCTTCATGAACAGCTCACGAAAAGGGATGTGCCCATCTGCTTTCCGATACCCACACCTATAGATCAGGCGCGTTTCTGCTGCCGCGATCTGCGCGACATCGGCCTCTGCCTGACCACCAACAAGCCGGTGATCGGAAATGACATTGATGCTGACGGCAAGTCGCTGATGGTGATCACCGGGGCCAATGAAGGGGGGAAGTCGACGTTTCTTCGCAGCATGGGCGCTGCTCAGGTGATGATGCAGGCCGGCATGTTCGTCACTGCCACATCGTTTTGCGCCAACGTCCGTGACGCCGTTTTCACACACTTCAAGCGTGAGGAAGACGACACCCATACCCACGGCAAGCTCGATGAGGAGCTCGCTCGGATGAGTGACATCGCCGACGTGATCGGCTCGACCTCAACACTGTTGTGCAATGAGTCCTTCGCCTCGACCAATGAGCGGGAAGGGTCGCAGATCGCGTGCGATGTGGTGCGAGCGATGGTCGAAAGCGGAGTCAAAGTCGTCGTCGTCACCCATCTGTACGAGCTCGCACACCATCTGCACTCACGCAATGATCCTGACTATCTGTTCCTGCGGGCCCAGCGCCGTGACGATGGCGTTCGGACGTTCCGATTAGAACCAGGGCGACCCCGGCCCACCAGCTACGGCCAGGACTCATTTCAGAGGGTATTCGGCCACGCCCCAGATCGCGGCGTGAGCCGCGAATCCGTTGGATTCGGCTGATTCACTGACAGATTGGTTATCCTCGCCGCGATGGACGCACATACCGACGAGGGCGACGGCAATTGCCATCCGCGCGCAGCCAGATACGTGAAAGCTGCCGACGGCCGTCGCCACTAGATCGCCAATCGCCCGAACCGGGCCAAGTAAGACCGGAGCCGGAGCCGCGCAAGCTATCTGGAAGAAGTTCCGAGATCGCGGCCGACTCCCTCGGCGTGGCATATCCAATGCCGGCACCGACTCTCGGGCCGCCACAGTAATCGCGGTGCGCGGTAGCCGCGTCAACACCGTTGTGAGCCACGGTTGTTGGGCTTCGGCGTCGCGGTCGCGACACCCGTCGTTGCCATCAGCGGTCACGTCTCTCACCTAACCGGGCTAGCCGACGTGGGCCAATCCTGCATGACTAACTCGGCCGGCGATGCTTACCCAGCCCACTGGGCTCCAGAATGTATGCATCACCGATCCCTTGCCCTGGATGATGGACAGATCGCGGCTGAGCTGCTCGCTAAGACGTATGGCCGCGGAGCCGGTTGCTTCGTCTTCCTGCACGCCAAGCTCGGGTGCAAACGATCGCGAGCGTAGCTGCCCGGCGTCGCGGTCGATCCATGCCCACACGTAGTGGGGGAAATCGTCGAAATAGTCGCTGGGATCGGCATCGATGACGTCTTTGGGCGAAATAAGCTCGTGCATAACGAAATCGGGCGTCCATTCAGCGAAAGCCCGGACGGCGGTCAGTTCCGCGGTGCAATCGACTTCTACGACGCCGACTGGGAGCCGCAGGCTTCGAACGGGCGCGTCGCGGCTTCGTAGCCACCACGCGGCCCCCACGACGGCATGGCCGACAAAGGGCGATTCAACGCTAGGGGTGAAGATGTGCCCCGCGGCTGTCGGATGCCCCTTCCTAGGCAGATCAACGAAAATCGTTTCGCTGTAGCCTAATTGGGTGGCAACCTGCTGACGTGCGGCTTCTGGGGCGGCCGCGGCATCAATCACGCCGAGCGGATTGCCGAATTTGCCGTCATTGTCGGTGAACACTCGCAACACGGTCACGTCAATAGACATCAGTGCCAGAATCCTTGAATCGATCGGTTACCTCATCGGTATGCGGTCATCGGGTACCGAGTGCGCCAAGCAGGTACGCGATCAGTACAGCCAGAAATACGTAGAGGAGGTAGACATTGACATCGCCCGATTGGATAGGAGTCACCAGGCGCGCGCAATACTGCACGGCGACTACGGTGGGACGATACAGGTAACGCTGGAATAGCGGGGTGACCTCCGCTTCGTAGTGCACTGGCCCGGATCGCCCCGCGGGTTCGTCGGATGCCCGCTGCACGGTGACGCTTGGTTGGTAGAGGCGATCGAAGGTCACTCTGACGGGCGCAGCGAAGGTCATGGCCGAGTACTGCATCCGCGGCTTGAACGTGACGATCCCGCCGTCCCATACCGGGGTCCGTCGGCCCGGCGTTTTGGGGCGTCCCACCATGTGGACCGCGATCGGCACGATCAACGCACCGAACAGGCATGCCGCGAGGTAGGTGGGAGAGAATGCCGAGAAGTCGGTGTTCGCCGGGATGATGGTTAATTTGTCGATCAGTATCCGGGGCAACACGTCCACCGAAGTGACACTGCGGACGGCGGATCCGAGCGCTGTGATCACCAGCGGGGCACCGACTCCGAGCGCAAGACAGCCTGACGCCAAGAGCGCCGCGCCAAAGACGGGCTGTCCCGATTCGGTAGCTTCGGCTGCGGCCTTGGTCCGCGGCATGCCCAAAAACGGGATCCCATAGGCGCGAACGAAAGCGCACACCGCTAGGCCGCCGGTGAGTCCCAGACATGCGGCAGCCACGACGATCAAGATGCCCACCAAATGACTAGGGATGCGGAAGCCCTGAAACAGCCCTTGGAAAATCAACCATTCGGACACGAAACCGTTCAGCGGAGGTAGCGTCGTAATCGCGAGTGTGCCGATCATGCTGATGACCGCGGTGCGTGGTAACCGGTGGATCAGCCCGCCAAGCCGATCCATATTGCGGGTGCCTGTGGCGTGCTCGATCACGCCAGCCTCCAAGAACAGCAATGTTTTGTAAATGCCGTGGTTGCCAACGTGATACAGGGCGGCCAGTAGCAAAAATGCCCCTAGCGCGGCTTGTCCATAGGAGGTGAACGTCATTCCGGCCCCGACCGCGATGGCGATAATTCCGATGTTCTCAATCGTCGAGTAGGCGAGAAACTTCTTGATATCGCGCTCGGTGAGCGCGTACAGGATACCTACCACCGCGGTGAGGGCGCCCATCCCCATGGTGGCTAGACCCCACCATGCCGGCCCATCTTTGAGGAGCGTGGTGCTGAACAACAGGATCCCGTAGATACCCAGTTTGACCACCATCCCGGACAAGAAGCCCGAACCATCGGCAGGTGCCACCGGGTGCGCCTCGGGTAACCACACATGCAGCGGTACTAGTCCGGCTTTGAACCCAAACCCTATGAGCGCCAGCATGAATACCGCGTCTCGGGTTCCCGGCGAAAGATGGGCTGAGGATTTCGCGATCACGGCCAAATCCGTGCTGCCGGCGCGGGCGGACAGCAGCACGAAGGCCGCGACGATCAGCCCGAAGCCGATCTCGGACAGCGCAAGAAACCAGAATGCGCCCGCAGCGACGTCGTCCCGGCGTTGATGACGCAAGATCATCAGGTAGCTCAACAGCGCCATGGATTCCCACGCCACCAGGAACACCACGACGGTGCCCGCGATCAGCACGGTGAGCGTGGCCAGCAGCGCCAAATGATAAGTCGCGAGGTAGAGCGAGGTGCCGCGGCCCGACGCATGGTATCGGGGTGTATAGCAGGCGATTGCCATCGCGACTACGCCCAACACCACGACGAACACGCCCGCCAGTGGGGTTAGCCGCAGCGTCACCGGGCCGACCACGTCATTGCCGCTCAATGTCTTCGACACCGTCCCCGAATGCAGGAACAGCAGGCTGACCCCGCCGACGAACGCGGCCAGGCCGCCGACGCCGCCCAATGTAGGTGAAATACGCCTTGCGCCGGTATTCGAGATCACAGCCGTGATTGCCGCGCCGGCCCACAGCATGGCCGCCGTACCGAAGACGGCCCATTCGGTCATGGCAATGCACCTTCTTGCACGAACGGTATCGCGGAGACCTTTTCGGCGAGACGACCCACAGCGACCATCAGTGACTGCAGCAGCGCCAAGGGACTCGGTGGGCAGCCTGGCACGTAGACATCAACGGGCAGCACCGCATCGAGCGCACCGTGCGTGATCTGGTCCGGGGGATATACGCCGCCGAGCGCACAGGCGCCGACTGCCATAACGAGCTTGGGTTCGGGAGTGGCATCGTAGGTCTTGTGCAATGCCACATCGAATGCGCGCACCGCGGGCCCGGTCACCATGAGGATGTCGGCGTGACGCGGGGCAGGAGTGAAGAAGAATCCAAGCCGGTGCAGATCGTAGTGCGGTGCGGTCAACAGCCGAATCTCCTGTTCGCACACCGCACAAGATCCGCTGTCGACAGTCCTGATATGCAAACTGCGGCCGAACAACCTGCGGACGGCGCGGCGCAGGTCCTCCGCGGCCTGCCCGGTGTCCCCTTCGGCTAACGGGTGCGGTCGTATCGCGCTTACGGCTTCCATCATGGGAACATCCTCACCTCGCGGGTCTTCTTGAAGGTTGCTTCGATCCGGCCGCGTTCACCGCGTGATGCGTGTTGCCGGTGCTCGTGCTGGTGGCCGGAACTGTCGCCACCGCGCGTACCAATGCGCAGCAGGCCTGTGCATGCCCGGGATGGCCGCACACGCCGGCAGCTGAGACGCTCACTCCTTGGACCATGAGAGTCCCTCCGGCGGCTCAGATTTAACCAACACAATGCGCTTGACAAGATGTTCGCGAGTGGTGGTGGACAATTCGAAGACACCGCTGGGGTGCACCGCGGCGGGCGCCGCAGCCCAGCAGCGTCCGCACGCGGTGCAGGCGCCGATGTCGTAAATCAAAGCCTGGTCCTCACGTCGCAGTGCGGAACTCGGACATGCTGCGACGAGCTCATCGGCGATGGCGGTGTCCAGCAGCGAGACGTCGAACACCGGAGGGGTCGGCAGGTCACGCGCCCAGGGTTCCGGTGCGACGCGCGGGTAACGGGTCGTCACCACTCCACGCCGCAATCCGCGAAGGAACCACCAGGCCATCAGCGCGCTCGACCAGCTGCGGTCAGCCAGAAACTGGCTTCGATGATCGGGACATCGGTGAACACATTTTGGGAGCGGGCCGCGTCTCCGAAAGCGCGCCAATTGCGCACGGCCGCTGGGCGCAACCTGCATCGACTGATTCGTCCATCGGGATCGAGTTCGACCCAGACCAGCGCCTCGCCCCGCGGCGATTCTGCCCAGCCGAGCCCGGATCCGGCTCGCCGCGGGATTGGTGCCGGTTGACCATCGATGCTGCAATCGGATAGAGCGAGTTCGTCGATTAGTGTTACCGCTTCGTTAATTTCGGACAGAAAGACGTGATAGCGGGCCCGAACGTCGCCGCGGCTTGCACGTGCGACAGTCACCGGGTGGTTGTCATACGGCGGTTGCAGATGGTCGCGGCGCGTGTCGAGAGATAGCCCGCTCGCCCGCGCCACCGGTCCGACAAGGCCGAGCGAGGCTGCCTGTGCAGCGGTGATGATGCCGGTCGCCTCCAAACGGTCGAGGAAGGAGTTGGTGGAGTCGAGCCCGTCGGTGACATGTCGCAAATCGGCACATACAGTTCGGGTTTCGGCGCTGAGTCCGCGCAGATCGGCTCGCCGCGCGACCCCGCCGATATCGATGACGCCGAAGAGATAGCGATGCCCGAAGAACCGCGCACCTACCCTGAGAAGGCTTTCCAGTATGATTTCGCTGTTCGCCTGGGCCACTGCCAGTCCAGTGGACTGGCACAATGCCGCGATCGCGGCGACGTGATTGTAGATCCGTTCGAGTTCTACTGCCGCGGCCCGTATTCGGCTGGCTGCCGGTGCTACCGAGATGCCAAGCGCGGTCTCGATGGCAGCCGCGAACGCCCACGCATGCGATGCCGCTGACAGGCCCTCGGCCCGTTCTATGAGGAATAGCGCTTGCCGCGGATGCATTCCGCGCAATCGCCATTCGATGCCGCGATATTTGTGCCATGTGAACAGGTAAAGGTCGACCACTTCTTCCCCGCTGGTGACCAGGCCGTAGTACAACGATTCGAAGCCCACCGCGCGTACCGGCCCGAAGGGGAACTCGAACGCTTCTCCCCCGACGGTATGTGGGGCCCGGATACCTGCGGCTTCACGAGTAGGTATTCGGCCCAAGCGGGGAAAATCCACTTCTGCATAAGGAGGCAGAGCGATCCGGTTGAGCTGCCCGCCGTCGGCAGGACGTAGTCCGAATTGCTCATAAATCTCGCATTCCTCCACGAATGCTGCCGGCTCAACGACCGACAGTGAGGGATACTCATCGGTGGAGCATGCGGTTTCGGTCACCAGGTACCGATTCGTGCTGCCGTCGAGTGCCCACACCGATCGCAAGACTGGATCCGCGCCAGGTTGGTGGTCGGCGAACATATCGGCCAAGCGAGCATTGGCGCCCAGCTGTTGCACGGTGGCCGGCAGTTCACCGACGGAGACGGGCACGCGAACGACGCCATCTTCCTGGACGGTTCGTGCTTGGTCAGGAAGCATCGCCTGCCAGGTGGCGAGATCGGCGCTGGTCATGTCAGGACCCCGATTGATCCAAGGATCGCCGCGTGTAACCCGGCGGGGATCCAGATGCCAAGCACCAGTAGGACAGTCACGCCCGTGACAATGGGTACCGCCGCCAGTACCCGCTGCTCGCCAGTCGCGTAGGGGCTCGACACGTGGACTTGTGCCTGCGGCTCTCCGACAATCATCGGGACAGTACGATGCGCGAAGGCGACGAACGCGAACACCAGCAATAGCAGGAGTGCGAAAGGCAGCCACGGGGGGCTGCGGTCCAAACCCGCTCGAACAATCGTAAATTCGGACAGGAACAGTCCGAACGGGGGTGATCCGAGGATGGCGAAGGTGGCGAGCATGAGCACCGTCCCGCTGAGCGGGAGCGTCGTAAACAGTCCGCGGACTTTCGTCGCTTCGCGGGTGCGATATCCCAGCACGATGTCACCGCTGGTGAGAAAAAGTACCGCCTTGCCGATCGCGTGGTTAAGAGTATGCAGCATGGCGCCGTAGCAACCCAGTTGTCCACCGAAACCGAGCGCGATGGCGATGATACCCATGTGCTCTACCGATGAATACGCGAAAAGGCGCTTGAAATTGGCTGTGGTAACCAGGAATAGCACACCTATCAAGACGGATGCGAAGCCAAAGGACAGCATTACCACCCGCACGTAGTGGGCTCCCAGACCGATCCTGGCGATGGCCAGGAAGCGAATGATCGCGTACATACCGGTGTTGAGCAACGCCGCCGAGAGCATCGCGCTGGTTGGGCTTGGGGCCTCGGAGTGGGCATCGGGTAGCCAGGTATGCATCGGCACAAGTCCCACCTTGGTGCCGTAGCCGACCACAGCGAGTAGGAATGCCAATCGCAGTGCAGGATGGGATAATTCGGATGCATGCTGGAACAAGTAGGGCCAGGTGAGCCTGAGGTTATCGGTTAGAGCCAGGCCGGTGCCGGAGTAGAAGAGAAACATGGTGCCAACCAGAGCAATGGTGACACCGAGCGAGGAGATGATGATGTACTTCCACGCGGCCTCCAGCGAACTGGCCTTTGCTTCCAAGCCGACCAGCGCAGCACTCGCGAGGGTGCTTCCCTCGATGAGCACGAACAGCATCCCCAAGTTGCCCGTGCTCAGCGAGGCCAACATCAGCGCTGCAAACGCCCCGAAGAATCCGAAGTACATCCGAACCTGGAACGGACTGAGCTGCCGCGAATCCTCCTGTGCCCGAATATAAGCAGCAGAGCCAAGGGAGGACAATAATATCACCACGGCTACGGTGAATACAAAGAACGCGCTCGTGTCATCGAGGTAGATAAATCCAGACAGGGCGGAAACCACGTGGTGATGGTGAATCCACAAGAGTAACCACACTGACAGACCGAGCGAACCGCATGCGGCTCCGATGGCTACGTAACCCGCCAATCTGGCCTTGGCTCCTGCCACCGCAACCGATGACGTCGCCAGGGGCAATGCTGCGAGCAGCACCACGAGCGGACTCATCCTCGCAACTCCTTCAGTTCGGCTGAACTTGCTTCGGCAAGTTGGCGAGTCAGGCCGGAGACAAAAACCACCATGATGAGTACGCCCGCGACAATGTCGAGAAAAACGCCGGCTTCGACGATGAAGGGGAAGGTGGCTACCAGGGTGATCGCGCCCAAAAAGACTCCATTTTCCACCAGCAGCCAGCCGATAAGCTGAGCGACGGTGTGGCGTCGTACCACCATGACTTCGCAACCGAGCAAAATCATCGCGGTCGACAACGGGACCACCGCAGAGGCCACCAGCCCCTGTGGCAACACCTGGGGACGAATCACCAAGTATGAGAACGCAGTCAGCGCACCGCCGAGGATGATGGCGGTCGATAAACCGGTGGACATCGCGACGTCGCGCTGAAGCTCCAGCCGCTCAATAAGGAGCCGTCGTGCGGCCAAGGGGATCCCGATCCCTTTGACGATCAAGGTGATGACGGCCAATACCCACAGTTCTATGCGGCCGAAGTTGTAGGCGACTACCGCGCAGGCGATCGCAAGCAGAAACGATTGTGCGCCATAATAAGCGAGGTAGCGGTTAAACAGCTTAGAGCCCAGACAAGCAAAGGCGCACAACAGCATCAACACGCTACACAGGTCAAGCGCCACACCCGCGCCCGAGGTCGCTGTCAGGCTCTCCACACTCATGCTCCGATCACATACGAGGTCGCGATACCCACCAACGCCAGCAGGAAGGAGGCGCCTAGGAATTCCGCGATTCGGAAGAACCGCAGCTTGGCAAACGAAGTATCGATAATGATGATGACCAAGCCGCAAATCGCGAGCTTTCCGAGCAACACCGGAATCGCCAGCAGGCCGTGGGCGATCGACTTGGCATCACCTAGGCCCCAAGGCATTACGAAGACATTCATGAATATCGACGACAGCAAGAGGAGCTTCATCCAGGAACCCCACTTGATTAGCGCATAGGGCCGGCCAGAGTATTCGAGCACGCGGCCTTCCTCGATCATCGAGATCTCGATCGAACCCGTCGGGCTATCGATCGGGATGCGTCCATTTTCGACCAAGACCAGCAAAAAGAAGGCGACAGTGCCCAGCAAGTGGGTGGGCAGGACGAGAACATACGGGGAGTTCGCGACCGCGTGATTCATCAAATATGGGTTGTCCGAGGCAGATACGGCGCCCACCGTAAAGAAAACCAAGATCAGGGCGGGCTCGGCCAGGCTGCCAATCCAGCTGGCGCGGCTGGCTCCCAGACCGCCGAGCGGGCTGGCCGTATCCAGCCCTGAGAGTGAAACAACAAACGAGGCCAGGGTCAGCACGAATGCGCCACCGATGAGATCGGCAAGGAAGGCAAGCGGCAAAGGCTCATTGGTGATAATCGGGACGATCGCCGAGACCGTGAGGTAGCAAGCAAAGGCCACAAACGGCGCCGCGCGGAACACCCACGAAGCCTGATCACTGACCGCACTGGACTTGCGTAGCCACTTGGCGAGATCCCGATACTGCTGCAGGACGCTGGGGCCCCGCTTTGACGCGACGACCGCTTCAGCGCGTGCCAGTGCCCCCGAATACAGCGGCGAAAGCGCGAGCACAACCATGCTCTGCAGGACCTGCAAGACCACAGCGGAACTCATGAACAGCTCCTACCCTTCGGGGCGGTTTCGGGTGTCGAAACCCGCGGGTAGAAGCCATTAGCGCCATCGGGCCGGCCCAGATAGACCGGGCAATAGCGCGTAGAGCGAGCCCCATCGCTGTATTGCGTGTACACCAGACTCTACACACATACCTGCGCCTAAGACACCGCACGGCTGCATCTGCTGATCGTCGATTCGCGCGGTTAGGGGACGGGTCGTCGACGATCCGAGAGGTGTGGTGTGTGCTTTGCCAGCGGGTATCCACGGGTCTGGGGCGATGCGTTCGTGCTACCTCTCCGCCCCACAGGGTTGGTGCGAATGAGGGGGCATCCCAGGGCGAAACACACGGCCCGTCGCGGCATCTCACACGCCAGGCTTCCCGGGCGACTTTGCACCACCGGCCAGGGCGCGTCAATTGCCCAGTGCTTCGGTTTGACGCTGGCCTCACCGGCGGAGTTGCTGCTACCGCAAAAACACGTCGCCATTCGGGTTGCGGCCGGCGATGAGGCTCGCCGTTACATGCGCTCTTTGGGCGTTGATGGCTTCTACCCGTCGTGTCGTTGGCCGGGTACAGGCTGCCTTCCAACGAACCCCGGGGGGCCTCGACGCCCCCCCTTGTCAAACGAGAACCTGGACTCCGCGGACCACCGGCCCGACGAGCGGCGCGCTGTTAAAGTTTCATGTTCCCGGCGCGGCGAGTAGCTCGGCGCGGCTACGCGGCATACCGCTATCACCTCGTGCTGTCGGCTTAACTGCCAATACCTGGTTGATCCCAATCCGATTGGCCGCGAAGGCCAGCGCCGAGCCGGCCATGTAGAGGCGCCAGATTCTTGCCCTGCCTGCGGTACTCACCCCGATCGCGTGCTCCCAACCGGCTTCCAAATTCGCTACCCATGCCCGAAGTGTGAGCGCGTAGTGCTCGCGAAGGGATTCGACGTCGCGAACCTCCAATCCTGCTCCCTCTAACGCCTCGATCATCGTTGCCAGGGGCTCGATCTCGCCGTCGGGGAACACATAACGATCGATGAAAGACGTCTTCGAAAACGACGCGGACTTACCGGGGCGGCGGGAGATAGCGTGGTTGAGTAGTCGGCCCTGCGGACGCAGCAATGCGTACAGGTGCCCCGCGTAGGACGGCAGCATTCCAGATCCGACGTGCTCGGCCATGCCGATACTCGAGATGGCATCGTAAGGTCCGTCGGCGACGTCACGATAGTCCTGTACCCGAATCTCAACCAAGTCATCGACACCGTCATCGGCCATTCGCCTGGCGGCGTAGTCGGCCTGTTCACGCGACAACGTGATACCGACTACACGCGCCCCGTAATGGCGCGCGGCGTGGGCAGCGAAAGTCCCCCAACCGCAGCCGACATCGAGTACCCGCATGCCCGTACCAAGACCTAGCTTGCGGGCCACCAGATCGCATTTGGCGTACTGAGCGACGTCCAGGTCACTGTCCTGCCGGGCCCAGTAGCCGCATGAATAGGTCATGGTTTCGCCCAATACCAGGCGGTAGAAGTCGTTTCCGACGTCGTAATGGTGCCGGACCGCGGCGACATCGCGTTGCTTGGCGTGCCGACGGCCGCGTGCCGGCTTGGCCTCCTCGGGCGGCGGCTTCGGGGGCAGGCCGAGGGCTCCGAGCCGCAGTACCGCTTTGATCACTGCGCTTTTCGTCTCGGAATCGATACGCACTCCAGGACCACTCGTGGGGTCTGACAGCTGCTCGAGGGTGGCCAGGCCCGCGACTAGGTCCCCGACGACTTCGATATCACCCGAGACGTAGGCGCGGGCAAAGCCGAGTTCGTTGGGAGCCCACAACAATCGCCGCAGTCCCCGCCGGTTGTTGATCTTCAAACCCCACTGCGCGTCCACGGGTCCTGAGCGGCTGTCGTCCCATCCTTGGACTGCGATCGGCGCCTCGATGCCCAAAACGGCATGCACCAACGGCATCATAATGTCGCTAACGGGCACGACGACAGTCCTACATGGCGCAGCGCCGCGCGAGTGTCGACCGCTTGGCGCGATCATCACCGGCACGGACGCGATATTCAGCTGAGGCATTCATCTTGTCAGTGTTGCGTGGTCCGGAATCGATCAACGGAGCGCTGTACCTCCGCCTCGGCGGCTCGCCGGTCAACCCAATCACCCGCCTGCACATACCTTCTCGGCTCCAGGTCTTTGTAGTGGACAAAAAAGTGCTTTATCGCTGCGAGTTCGAAAGATGACACATCGCTGACGTCGGTGATGTCGTCGTAGCGCGGATCGCCGGCGGGGACACACAGGACCTTGTCATCGCCTCCGGCCTCGTCGGTCATTTGCAACATCCCTACTGGCCGTGCGGTGACGATGACGCCGGGGAAGACCGGTTCGGGCAGCAATAACAACGCATCGAGTGGATCGCCGTCCTCGCCGAGGGTGTCCTCGATGAAACCGTAGTCAATGGGATATCCCATCGAGGTGTACAGGTATCGGTCGAGACGGATTCGTCCGCTAGCGTGGTCGATCTGATATTTGTTGCGTTGGCCTTTCGGGATTTCGATGGTCACGTCGAAGCGCATGGTCATCGTTTCCTCATCTCTATTCTTGTCAGCCTCGGCGAGGTTTGGGTTGGTTGCCAGCGCGTACGGAAATCGAGTGCCTTTGAGGGAAGCGCCGAGGCGCAATCCGCGGCATCGCGGGCAGCGCCGCCGGCCCATGGTTGCGCAACGTCTGCGTCAGCTGCACTGCCAGTTCGGCCAGCCGACGTTCATCGGCGAACGCAAGTCGCGACGACAGCGCCTCGAGTGGCACCCATGCAACGGCGGTGACCTCATGGTCATTGACAGCAGCTGACTCGCATTCGCGAAACTGCAGCAGATAGTGGTGGACGGTCTTATGCACGATGGCGGCATGTGCGCGAAACCAGTAGTCGATATTGCCCAGTGGGGCCAGCACGTCACCGCGGATGCCGGTTTCTTCGGCAACCTCGCGTACGGCGGTCTGTTCGGGTCGTTCCCCGATTTCGATGTGGCCCTTTGGCAATGACCACCGGGTGCGGCCGCGACGATCGGTCCGGCCGATGATTACCGCGGACTGCCGATCAGCGGTGATATCGCGGATAACAAGCCCGCCCGCAGAGAACTCGCGCGCTATAGGTAATGGCTTTGGCGTGGCATTGATCCGGCGGATGTTCGGCCGGCCGGCCGGCCGGTTCTGCCCCACTGAGCGAGGCGGCTCTTCGTCTGACTTACTCATTCGAGTTGCTCTCTGCCATGATTCGGGCGACGTAGTCTGCGGCTTCAGCCCCCTCGTAGGCCCGTACCACTTCTTCGACGCTGCCGGCCATCTTGATTTCGCCGTGATCGATCCAAATCGCGGTCTTACACAGCCGCGCGAGGAACTCGTTCGAGTGGCTGGCGAACACCAGAATGCCTGCTCGTTCGACGAGCTTGTCCAACTGGGCCATGGCTTTTCGCAGGAAGTCGGTGTCGACTGCACCGATGGCCTCGTCGAGCAGCAGGATTTGTGGGTCGATACTGGTGAGTACTCCGATCGCAAGGCGTACCCGCATGCCGGTGGAATAAGTGCGTAGCGGCATCGACAGGTAGTCGCCGAGCTCGGTAAACGCTGCGATGTCATGGGCCTTGACCCGCATCGTCTGGCGGGCCTCCCCGAGGAACAGTCCCCGGATGACGATGTCTTCGTAACCCGAGATTTCGGGATCCATGCCGACGCCGAGATCGAAAATTGGTGCGACGCGGCCGCATACGGCGGCCGAACCGCGGGTGGGTTCATAGATTCCCGACAACAGCCGCAGCAGCGTCGACTTGCCGGCCCCGTTGTGGCCAACGAGCCCGACGCGGTCGCCGGCGCTGAGTGAGAGCGTGATGTCACGCAGCGCTTCAATGACGGGCACGTTGTCCGCGGTTCGTCCGACGGTACCTCCTGCCTTGCTGAGGAAGGTCTTTTTCAGCGACCGTGTCTTGGCGTCGAAGATCGGGAACTCGACCCAGGCGTTACGTATCCGAATACTCACCGGCGTCAATTGCGTTGGCCCGGAGTGTATGTGATTGCGCTTTAACCAGCTCGATATGGGCACGGTCTCCTCAGCTGAGTCCGAATATGTTGTCGTTCCAACGATTCAATGTGCACGACGCGGGTAGCGTCCTGAGCTCGATGGGTTCAACCGATTCGGGACGTTTCAGGCCCGAGCAACTCGAGGAGGCGGCCACATGGCCATCGCGCTCGGCGGTGCATCGTCTCTTCAAGGGTTTCTTCCAGGCTTAGTCGATAGTCGTCGGGTTCGCTCCAGCGTCCACAGCCGGCGTGGAGCGGGCAGTTGCTGCTCGGCGGACGTCCGTGTGCTGCACAGCCGGGAACCCTGCCCGAGCGAAACTGATGCAGGGCACGCCACAACAGCAGTACTTCGGACTCGCTGAGGGCAGGCATTAGCGCGTCTCCCTTCGACATGGACGACGTTGATACACGCCGGCAGCCACCTGCCTGGAAAGCGTCTTGGCGCGGTTCTTGACCGCGTCGATATCGGGGGGACTGCGGATATCCATGACCTCTCCCTCGCGTCAAGCACAGACATGGGTCTGCGCACAGCATCTGGTGCGGGGTAGAAGCCATCAGCGTCAGACGACGCGAAGTGGGCGGAGCCTCATCGCCGACCGGGAAAACCTATGGTTCACGGCTATGTTTGACCGTAGCAGAAACTCAGCGCACGGGCCCAGGCGAGGCCTGCGAGTCGCTACACCGGCATGTCCTGCACCCCTTAGAAGTCGACGGCGACGACTCGACTGGCCTCCGTCGCCAAAGCTCCCAGCGCGGCGCCGAAGGCATTGCAGTCGGCGACCGGGCCCCGCTGTCCGACTCCGGTAGCGATCCATCGCCCGCAGTGGCGCCTGACCCGACCCACCACGACGCCGTTGACGGCGACCACCCGGATGACTGGGCTGTTGGGAAACAGCCGCGTCCACGCCAGCGAGGTCGTGTGTGCCAGCCGCTCTGCGGCACGTTCCTCGCAGACTTGCCACTTTTCTCGATAGAGGATGCGTTCGGCGCATTTGACGATCTCGATATCGGGGGTACGGCGGGTATCCATGGTTCCTCCCTCGCGTCGAGCGCAGACATGGTTCTGCGCACTGCATCTGGTGCGGGGTAGAAGCCATCAGCGTCAAACGACGCGAAGTGGGCGGAGCCTCATCGCCGACCGCGAAACCTGTCATCGCGGCTGGCTTTGACGCTAGCAGGAGCCGCGCAACACCGGCTAGGCTTGAGGAGAAAGTTGGCGGTGGGACCCGCTTCCTCAACTGCGGTCACAAGTGATGGGCGACCGCCAATGGTTCCTGAGACGAGCATCGACTTGTAGCAGGAGACCATCGTGCAGTGGATCTATCAGCTAAATCGGGCGCGTGTGGTGCGCGGCGACAAGGTCATCCTCGACGATGTGACCCTCTCGTTTTTGCCGGGCGCCAAGATCGGCGTCGTCGGCCCCAATGGGGCCGGTAAATCGACACTGCTGAAGGTCATGGCTGGACTCGAGCAGCCTTCGAATGGTGACGCGCGGTTGGCGCCGGACGCCTCGGTAGGACTGTTGGCGCAGGAACCGGTGCTAGACGAGGACCAGGATGTACTGGGCAATATTAGGGGGGCCGTCGCCGACACCCAGGCGTTGCTGGCGCGCTTCGGTGACATCACCGCCCGGTTAGCCGATGAAGTCGATGACGCGTTGCTGGCCGAAATGGGCACGCTGCAAGAGCAATTGGATCTCCACCATGCGTGGGATCTCGATACTCGTCTCAACCAGGCGATGGACGCGCTGCAGTGCCCGCCACCCGATGCCGGCATCGAAGAGTTGTCCGGCGGGGAGCGACGCCGAGTAGCGCTGTGCCGCCTGCTATTACAGGAGCCCAACCTACTGTTACTTGACGAGCCAACCAACCATCTCGACGCCGAGAGTGTGCAGTGGCTGGAAGAGCATTTGGCTGCCTACCCGGGAACGGTCATCGCGGTCACACATGACCGCTACTTCCTCGACAATGTCGCCGGTTGGATTCTCGAGCTTGACCGCGGTCATGCTTACCCCTACCGGGGGAACTACGCAACCTATTTGGACACCAAGGCTGCCCGCCTACAGGTGGAGGGCCGCAAGGATGCCAAACAGCTGCGCCAGTTGCAGCGTGAATTGGAGTGGGTACGCGCGAGTGTCAAGGCGCGCCAGGCCAAAAGCAGCGCGCGACTGAACCGCTACGAAGAGATGGCGGCCGAAGCGGCCGAGACCCGCCGGCTCGACTTCGACGAGATTCACATCCCACCCGGTCCAAGACTGGGCAGTCTGGTCATCGAAGTCGAACACGTGAACAAAGGATTCGCCGACCGTCAACTCTTTGACGACTTGTCGTTTTCGTTGCCACGCAACGGCATTGTGGGCGTGATCGGCCCCAATGGTGTGGGTAAGAGCACCCTGTTTCAGATGCTCACCGGTCACGAGGAGCCCGACAGCGGCACGATCCGAATCGGTGAGACGGTGCGGATTTCATACGTGGACCAGAACCGGGCCAACATCGATCCCGGTCAGACGGCCTGGGAAGTTGTCTCGGGCGGCGATGATGTATTGCAGATCGGATCGGTGCGGGTGCCATCGCGCGCCTACATCGCCGCGTTCGGGTTCAAGGGCGCCGATCAGCAGAAGCCCGCGCGTCTGTTCTCGGGCGGCGAACGCAACCGACTCAACCTGGCGCTCACTCTCAAACAGGGGGGAAATGTGCTCCTGCTGGACGAACCCACCAACGATCTGGACACCGAAACCCTGGCATCACTGGAGAACGCCATCATGGAGTTTCCCGGCTGCGTCGTCGTCACTGCCCATGACCGGTGGTTCCTCGATCGAGTTGCCACCCACATCCTGGCCTGGGAAGGCACCGAGACATCCCCCGCACAGTGGTATTGGTTTGAGGGAAACTTCGCCGGCTACGAACAGCGCAAGGTTGCAAGGCTTGGTCCGGACGCGGCTCGGCCCCATCGTGTCACCCATCGTCGACTCACCCGCGACTGAATCAAAGCATCAGAAGGTATCTCAGACCTGAACGTGCACAACCACTATCGAGCCTCTGTCGTCAGGAGGCTCAGCCGAGCAGAGGAGCCGCGATGAACATTCGTCGTATGCAGTTGGACGTCGATAAGGCGATTACCAGACCGGATCTGTTGGAATTGGCTGCGGCGATCAACGACGTTTCCGGGGTTGAGGCGCTCAACATCACCGTCGCTGAGATTGACCTGGAAACGGTCGGTCTCGAGGTTACGGTTGAAGGTGATTCCATCGACGCCGCGCAATTGATGAGGCAGATCGAGAAGGCGGGCGCGGCGGTGCACAGCGTCGACGAGCTCGTTGTGGGCGACCGCATCATCGAACGAGTGCCTCGCACCCGGTGAATGCTCTGCTTCGCCGTCGGGCGACGCGCCTGCGGCGCTCAGGAAGGCTGGTCTTCGCGGTGGCGCTTGGCGTCTCGGATGGAATCCTCAATGCGCTCACCCTGGCGGCGGCATCAGTGCTACGTGGTGTCGGCCTGAGCCTGGGCTTGAGCCTGCAAGTCGGCACTGTCGCCCTTGTTTCGGCTGTAGTGACACTCTTCGTCGCGGAATACACGCAGAATCGACTGGCGTTGTTGCGGGCCGAACGCCAGCTGATGTTCACCCGATCCGGCCGATTGGCGGCTACGAACCTGGGTAAGGCAGTCTTTCGCGAATCGGCCTTTGCCGCGGCGGTGGCGGGAGCGGCCAGCTTCGCCGGTGCCGCACTCCCCTTGATCGTCGGGACGATGGTGCCGCGGTTTTCTTGGATCGCGCTCGTGGTGTCAGTCGCTGCCTTGGGAGGCCTGGGTGTGGTGTTGGGAACCCATGTGGGCGGTCGTCGACTCGTGTGGGCGGGCGCCCTCGTCGTCGCGGGCGTTTTGGTAACGATCGTCGGCGTGCAGGTGGACCTCGTTTGACAAGATGCCCGGTCCGCGCACCACATCACCGGCCCGCTTTGAGGTTCGCGAGGCGAAATGCACCCGGCCGTTTCCGTTGTTTTCTGATCTCTGCCACAACAAGTGGCATCACGCGCCAAACCCTTGGGCTCGAAGGGCTCGAGGCCATCCGATGAGGGCGACAACTGCGTAGCTTCTGTTTGAAGATGCGATCTCGCCCCCGGCTGCTGAGCGGTCAATTCCCCTTCGAGGCCGTTAGTCGACTGTCCTGCCGGCCGCATCTGGTGTACTGACGTGCTGCGCTGCTAGAATGACAACGACCGCAAGAATTTTCGCAGTTGGCGATGAAGCTCGCCGCTCGCGCCTGAGGCGCTGATGGCTTCTACCCTGTACCACATGCATCGCGCGGACAATGTCTGCGTCGAGGCAGGGGAGGCAGCCATGGACACTTGCGCTTTTCCGATACCGACGTCGGCGAGGACACTGCAGGAGGCTCTGACGACTGCGGCGGCAGGAGGGAACGCGCCCCGCGCTGACCGGCGTCAACCTGCTCGACGAATTGAATCCACGTGTTCCCGGGATGGTCCGATCGCTAGCTGGAAGCCGCCCGGCGGCGTCGTGGTGGGGCACGCCAGGTGCAAGCGCCGGCGCAGATCCAAGTCAGCGACTGCAGCTCGGTTCACATCGCCGGCATCGACCAATGTCAGTAATTCCACAGGAAGACTGGCGGATTCGGCTATCCGGTCGTCAGCGACCATGCAATACGCATCGTCTGTCTGAACAGGGTCCATAAGGAGACCGCGTCGAAGATGTATGTATTGACCGTCACGAATTTCGCCGACACCTGCACCGGCCGTTCGCGCACAGTCTCGGTCTACGACAGCTATGAGGCTGCGTGTGCGGCTGCCGGAGGGTCGGCATCCGTAGACAATCTCACGGTTGACACGCGGCATTGCTCGAGGGCGGGTGCGGAAGTGTCCGCCGCTGATGGGGTGTTCGTCGACGTCGATGGCGTGGCGCTGTTCGGGTTTCGCATCATGCGTGAGTTCTGACTGGACCCCGCTTTTGGGTGGTCAGGACGGCGATCTCTGGGGCAGTTGAGCATCGGCCGTTGGTGTCGCCGAGCGTGCACCACGGCGTCGGATCCGACTCCTTGCAGACCACGGTCGAGCCGTCAGCGCGGCAGCAGACCGAACACGCAATCGGGGGCCTCGGCGGCAACCTCCGCCAGCCGGTTGTACTTCGCGACACGCTCGCCGCGTGCCGGTGCGCCGGATTTAATTTGCCCACAACCGGATCCGACGGCTAGATCAGCGATGAAAGCGTCACAGGTTTCACCCGAACGGTGCGAAATCATCGCTCCGTAGCCGGCTTCGCGGCACACCTGCAGCGCCTCCATCGTCTCACTGACCGTGCCGATCTGATTGACCTTGATCAACGCCGCGTTGGCGATTCCGGCGCCGATCGCCGAACGGATGAGCGCCGGATCGGTGACGAAGTTGTCGTCGCCCACCAATTGGATGCTCTCACCCAGCCGTTCGGTCAACGCGCGCCAGCCGTCGGCGTCCGACTCCCCCATGCCGTCCTCAATGCTCCAGATCGGGAATTCCTCCACCATTTGCGCATACCGGTCTATCAGCTCGCCACTCGAAAGCGATTGACCACCAACCTCGTAGCTGCCGTCACGGTGGAATTCGCTGGCCGCCGGGTCCAACGCAATCGCCACCCCGGAAAGCCCAGCCGTGTAGCCAGCCGCTGTGATCGCCTCGACGAGCAGCGTGAGCACCTCCTCCGGGGATGCGATATCAGGCGCGAAGCCGCCCTCGTCACCCAAACCTGTGCCGAACCCGCGCTCATGCAGTGTGGCGCGCAACCGCGCATAGACCTCAGCCCCGGCGCGAATCGCCTCAGGCAACGAGGGAGCACCCACCGGGGCGATCATGAACTCCTGAAATTCCAACGGATTTGGGGCGTGCACACCGCCGTTTATCACGTTGAAATGCGGCACCGGCAAGCGCGGCGTCACGCCGTCGGGTGTCAGCCACCGCCACAACGGTTGCTGAGACTCGGCGGCGAACGCGCGCGCTGCCGCCATCGACACACCAACGATCGCGTTGGCGCCCAGCCGCGACTTGTTCGGCGTACCATCCAGCCGCATCAGCTCGGTATCGAGCTGCTCGAGGGTGTCGAACGCGCGGCCCACTATCGCGTCGGCGATCGCGCTGCCGACATGTGACACCGCTTGAGTAACACCACGGCCGCCGTACCGCGCCGCGTCACCGTCGCGCAGCTCGACCGCTTCCCCGCTGCCGGTGGATGCCCCCGACGGCACACCGGCGCGGACCTCGCGGCCATTGGACAACACCATCCGTACCGACACGGTGGGACGCCCGCGCGAATCGAGCATCTCCATCGCCGAAACGGCCGAAAACCTTACCGACATAACGGTTCTCCTGCATCGAGCCGACCAGGGACCGTTGGCGCGCAACCACAGCAGTTTCCGCGGCGCCGCGATTCTGGCGAGCCCCACCGCCATCGGACACAAACACTACCAGCGGGGGCAAGTAGCCGGTTACGGCATCGGGAGACACCTCGACGATGCGGAGTTGTAGCGAACTCCACCACAATCGGGTATCGACGACTCATCACATGCGCATCCTGGGGCGTAGTATTTCGGCGAAGGGACGAGCCCGAGCGTTGTCCCCATCGGGGCGATGTGAAAGCGCTTGTATACCAACACTTGAGGAGCGGCAGTGGATGAAGACTGTCTGAAACTCACCACATATTTGGCCGAGCGCCGGCGGACAGACGACGGCTTTGTCTCAGATGTGCTGCTCGGGCTGTATGAGCAGCACCGCATTGCTTGTAGCGTCGTCCTGCGCGGCATCAGCGGGTTCGGCACCATGCGCCTGTTACGCACCGACGAGTCCTTGACGCTGTCAGAGGATCCGCCCGTCGCCATCATTGCGGTCGACACCAGAACGAAGATCGAGCCGCTGCTCAACCCGGTGCTGTCCATCAAGCAACGCGGCCTGGCGACCCTGGAGCGCGCACGGTTGCTGCGCGACGATATCGCGCCTGCCGAGCTACCCGACGATCTGCGCGAAGCCGTCAAGTTGACGATTTATGTGGGACGCAAGGAACGCGTTTACGGGGTGCCGGCTTATATCGCGATCTGCGATTTGCTGTATCGGCGACGAATCGCCGGTGTGACGGTGCTGCTGGGGGTCGACGGCGTATCTCAGGGACAACGGCAACGCGCCCACTTCCTCAGCCGCAATGCCGACGTTCCGATGATGATCATGGCCGTCGGTTCTGGCGGCCACATCGGTCGCGTGCTGCCGGAGATTGGTGGGCTACTCCGTAGACCCATGTTCACCCTCGAGCGGGTCCGCGTGTGCAAGCGCGACGGTCAGTTACTGGAACGACCGCATGCCCTGCCCGGCGTGGACGAACATGGCCTTCCACTGTGGCAGAAGTTGACTATCTACACCTCCGAGGCGGCGCACCACAATGGTGCACCGATTCACCGCGCGATCGTCCAGCGGTTGCTCCAGGCCAAGACCGCCGATGGCGCGACCGTGTTACGCGGCGTCTGGGGTTTCCACGGGGATCACCAGCCTCACGGCGACAAACTGCTGTCGCTGACCCGCCGCGTACCCGTCGTCACCATCGTCATCGACACTCCAGCAAACATCGCCGCGTCCTTCGACATCATCGACGAATTGACGACGAACGAGGGCTTGGTGACCAGTGAAATGGTTCCGGCGCTGGTCTCCGACGAGGGCGACAGCGGACACTGGCTGCCGCGCATGGCTCAGCACCCCTACTAGGTCAGCCGGCGACGGAGGCTTCGTAGATGGACTGGATCGCCTTGTCCAGGGTGGCGTTGAATTGCTCGTCGGACTGGTCGGCGGTCAGGCCCTCGGTCAGAGCCCGGCTGAAGCTGGCGATCAAACCCGTGTTCTTCGCCAGCAACTCGTTGGCTTCCTCGCGGGAGTAACCACCGGAAAGGGCGACTACTCGCATCACCTTCGGATGCTCTATCAGCGGACGGTAGAAGTTGACCTCGGTCGGCAGGCTCAGCTTGAGCATGACCCGCTGGCCTTCGGGCACCGCGTCGAGCTGCTTGGTGATCGCGTCGCGCAGGATGCCTTCGGCCTGCGCCTTGTCCGAAATCGAGATGGTGACCTCGGGTTCGATGATAGGCACCAATCCGTGCGAGAGCACCTGGTGGCCCAGCTCGAACTGCTGGGCGACCACCGCCGCGATGCCAGCGGGGTTGGCGCCGCCGATCACCGACCGCTCCTTGGTGCCGAAAACCCCCAAGCCGGCAGCTCGGTCCAGCAGCTCATCGAGGCCCGGGATCGGCTTCATCAGCTGGACGTCGTCCGACGCCTCAGCCAGACCCTTGTCGATCTTGAGGATGGGCACCACGCCCTTGGTCTCCCACAGATAGGTGGTCGATGGCTTGCCCGCGATCTCACGGTCCATGGTCTGCTCGAACAGGATCGCCGCCAGCACGCGGTCACCGGTGAACGCCGGAGACGTGATGATCCGTGAGCGCATCTGGTGGATCAGGTCGAACATCTCCGTCTCGGAGGAATACGCACCGTCCTCGATGCCGTAGAGGCGCAGCGCCTTGGGCGTCGAGCCGCCGCTCTGGTCGAGCGCTGCGATGAAGCCCTTCCCCGACGTCATTCGGTCCGCTTGCTGCTGGTTCGACATTGGACTCTCCCCGTTCCTCGTGGCCCTCACGGGCACAGCGCGCACGGCCGGCGACCAGGCGCACGCTCAAGTCAGAATCGTGCCGATCATATTCGGCCACGTCGCGCCCGAGCAGGCAGGTCGTCAGACTGCGATCTGGGCCTCAGTCTCCGCCTGCCTGCCCGGTGGCGGCTTTGGGTGCACCACCGCTCCGTGCGGTCGAGAAGCGATCGCGGGCTGCACCAGCAACACGCCCGAGGGTAGGTGCTCCGAGCACATCACGGCCAACTTCCGCGCCGGCCGTCACACCTGCGGACGACACCACGGCACCGGAAATCGTTCGGCGTTTTGAGCGGGATGCACCGCGTGTCCTACCATTGACTAAACACTTGTATCTGTAGCTGCTTTTAGTAGTGCGGATCGACGGGGTGCGTCTCCTCCGTAGGCAAACGTGTTACCGAGGGGTTGAATCAGCAGCCCCCGGATATGGCAGTGGCTGTTTCAGAGCTAGCGGTGTCCCGCACGGGACCGAATGTGAGTGATAGACCATGGGCGAGCAATCCGGCGACTTCGTCGATCCAACCGCTTTTGAAGTGGGCAAACACCAGGTAGACCAGGCTATTGTGCTCACCGTGTCCGGGGAAGTCGACATGCTCAGCTCGCCGCTGCTGGCCGACGCCATTCAGACCGCGGCAGCCACCAAGCCCGCGGCCCTGATCGTCGATCTAACTAAGGTCGGTTTTCTGGCCTCGGCCGGGATGACCGTCCTGGTGACCGCTCAGGCCGAGATTGAGCCGCCGACGCAGTTCGCGGTGGTCGCCAACGGCTCGGCCACCAGCCGTCCGATCAAACTGATGGGAATCGACAGCGTGCTCTCGCTCTACAGCACCCTCGACGGTGCACTGAGCGGTCTTGCCGGTGAGTGAGCATCGACGAGGTGGAGACACAGCTGGGGACGATGGGCCGCTCTGATCAGCCGCATAACGTGTCGAACATCGATGACCGATCCCGCTTCGTGCGGACGCGAGTGGCCGCCGATGCACGCAACGCGGCCCAGACCCGCGCCGAGTTCGGGGTGTGGCTCGAACGACATTTCTCGCTGGATGGCGACCGCTTCAGTGATCTGCTCCTGGCGGTGAACGAGGCGATCGCCAATGCCGCGGAATTCGCCTACATCGACGCCGCCGAGCGCGGGACGGTCGACGTCCGGGCGGCCTACGACGTCGATTCGGACACCCTGGCGGTGTCCGTCGACGACCGTGGCCGGTGGCGGCAGAAAATGCCGGTCCAGTACCAGCAGCAGATGCGCGGCCGCGGAATCCCGCTGATGGAGGCGCTCGCCGACGGCGTCGCCATCGACCGCACGCAGCAAGGCACCCGCGTCACGCTGACCTGGAACCGCCTAACGCGGCCGGCGTAGAACGCCCGCTCAGTCCGGCTTCGCCAGAACCTGCTGGATACATCCTTCGCGCGGCAGCACCGGAGCATCGTCGGGGATTCATCCATCCCGAGTGCGGTGAGCCCGGCGCCGGTAGCGAGGCGCCCAAGACGTTGTGCTGCAATGTGATTCATCGCGCTCGAAAAGCTGTTGAGAGCACAGCACCGCGACGGACTCGTAAATGAGGATGGATCGATATGAAACCTTCCGTGGGACAAGCCATTTCTCTCCTCGGCTTGGCCGCTCACCTGGCTCGGGGTGCGGGCCGGGTGGCCGCCGACGCGGTCGTGGGAGACAGGTTCGGTCTACCGCGCACGGTCGACGGAATAGATCCCGCGGTGCTTTCCCGGGTCATGGGAACCACCGTTCGGTCGATCCGCGTTTTGAGCCGGGACGCGGGGACGTCCTCGCGTGGCCGGCTGGTGCTGACAGGCACAAACGTCCCCGAATCGGTGTTCGTCAAGGTCGCGGCCCAGACTGCCGCCACCCGGTTGATGGGCGAACTCGGACGCCTCGGGCATACCGAGGTGCGGTTCTACCGTGAGCTCGCTCGGCGTGTCTCCGGCGTCCCCTCTTGTTACGGCGCAACGTTCGACGCCTGGACGGGCCGGTACCTGCTGGTCCTGGAGGACCTGCCGGCCGAATCATGCGAATTTCCGGATACCTTGCACCCGTTGTCGGCCGATCAGGCGAGTTCGATCATTGAGCTGCTGGCCGAACTGCACGCCGCGTTCTGGGGCCGTCTGCGGCACGATGGGCAGGGTCCGACGGGATGGCTGTATACGCCGTCGGGCGACGTCACTTCGCTGTTGACCGGTTCCCTGATGCACACCTCCATCAAGCGTCTCGCCGAGCGCACCACCATGCCGGTCGGCACGGGCCGCTTCATCGCTGACAACTACCGCGCCGTCGCCACGATCACCGACCGGCCGCCGCACACCGTCATGCATGGCGACGCCCACCCGGGCAACATGTACTTCCACGGCGGCAAGGCCGGGCTGCTGGACTGGCAGGCAGTGCGCCGGGGCCACCCCTCGCGCGAAATCGCCTACACCTTGATCACCAGCCTGACGCCGGAGGACCGCCAGGCCAGCCAGCGTGAACTGCTCGACGACTACCGGCGGGCGCTGAGGGCGGCCGGTGGACCCGAGTTGGACCGCGACGACCTGTGGCTGCGGTTCCGCCAGGGCGCGCTCTACGCATACGTCGCGCCCCTGATCACGGCCGGAATGGGCGGAATGCAGGTCGAAAACATCGCGATGGAAGGCCTGCGGCGTGGCGTGGCGGCGCTCGACGACCTGGATACCGTCGCCGCCCTCAAGCGCTCCCTGTAACACCGGCCCAATTGAGCCGAGGCTATTGCCTTCGTCACAGTAAGAGTTACGCTACTAACCGTAGCGAAATGCTGGCGCCTCGACCGGCATGCCCTCGCAGACATCCCACGACGGCGAAGAGGAGTCTCATGTTCGACCTGAAGATCATCGGTGGCACGGTCGTCGACGGAACGGGCGCCCAACGCTATCTCGCCGACATCGGCATCCGCCACGGCAAGATCGTCGACGTCGTGCGCCGCGCCGCCGACGGCCCCACGATGGGCGGGGAGGCGGCCGAAACCATCGACGCGACAGGGCATGTGGTGGCGCCCGGCTTCGTCGACATCCACACCCACTACGACGGCCAGGTCAGCTGGGACGGCCTGCTGGAACCGTCCAGCGGCCATGGCGTCACCACGATCGTCACCGGCAACTGCGGGGTCGGCTTCGCGCCGGTGCGCCCCGGCACCCAGGATTGGCTGATCAAGCTGATGGAGGGCGTCGAGGACATCCCGGGCACCGCGCTGACCGAGGGCATCACCTGGGACTGGGAAACCTATCCCGAATACCTCGACGCAATCGGCAAGCAGCAGTTCTCCATCGACGTCGGCAGCCAGATCGCGCACGGCGCCGTCCGCGCGTACGCCATGGGCGAACGCGGCGCCCGCAACGAACCCGCCACGCCAGAGGACATCGAGGCGATGAGCAGGCTCGTCCGGGAAGGCATCGAGGCCGGCGCCCTGGGCTTCTCGACGTCGCGCACGCTGGCCCACACCGCGATGGACGGCGAACCGGTGCCCGGCACGTTCGCCGCCGAGGAGGAGCTGTTCGGCCTGGGCCGCGCGATGGCGGCCGGCGGCCAGGCGGTGTTCGAGCTGGCACCGCAGGGTGCGGCGGGCGAGGACATCGTCGGACCCAAGAAAGAACTCGACTGGATGCGGCGGCTGAGCGCCGAGATCGACCGGCCGGTGTCCTTCGCGCTGATCCAGGTGGACGCCGACCCGAACCTGTGGCGCGAGCAGCTCGACGTCTCGGCCGCCGCAGCCGCCGAGGGCGCTCGGCTGCACCCGCAGATCGCGTCGCGCCCGTTCGGCATGATGATCGGCTTCCAAGGGCACCACGGCTTCACGCATCGGCCCACCTACCGCAGGCTCAAGGCGGAATGCAGCCGCGAGGAACTCGCCCAACGGCTGGCCGAGCCGGCCGTCAAAGCCGCGATCCTGGCCGAGGACGACCTGCCCGTCGACCCGTCGCAGATATTCGACGGCATGTTCGCGATGGTGCAGCACTCACTGGGCCGGCTCTACGCGATCGGCAACCCGCCGGACTACGAACCCACGCCCGACCGCACGGTGGCCGCGATCGCCAAGGAACGCGGCGAGGACCCGCTGTCGACCCTCTACGACCTGATGCTCGAGCGGGACGCGACATCGATGCTGATGCTGCCGCTGTTCAACTACGCGGACGGCAACTGCGACGCGATTCGCGAGATGATGCTGCACCCGGCCGGGGTGCTGGGCCTGTCCGACGGCGGCGCGCATTGTGGAATGATCTGCGACGCTTCGTATCCCACCTTCCTGCTGACACACTGGACGCGCGACCGCCGCCGGGGCGAGAAGCTGTCGCTGGAGTACGTCATCCGCAAACAGTCCCGCGACACCGCGCGGTTGTTCGGTCTCACCGACCGCGGCACCATCGAGCGCGGTAAGAAGGCCGACCTGAACGTGATCGACATGGACGCGCTGAGGCTGCACCCCGCGGCCATGGCCTTCGACCTACCGGCCGGCGGACGCCGAATCCTGCAGGGTGCCAGTGGCTATGCGGCCACTATCGTCAGCGGGACCGTCACCCGTCGGAAGGACGTAGACACCGGGGCGCGCCCGGGCCGCCTGGTCCGCGGAGCGCGCTGAGAGACATGCCTGTTGCCGGAAATCCGGCGCGCGCCCACGTCCCGGAGGACGCGATCGGCGTCCCGCCCGCGTCGCCGACCCTGGTGCCGGCCGAGCGGTACTACTCGCCGGCGTTCGCCGCGCTCGAGGTCGAGCGGATGTGGCCGAAGGTGTGGCAGGTCGCCTGCATGGTCGACCACGTGGCGCAACCGGGCGACTACTTCGAATACCGTTGCGGCCCATACGGAGTGCTGATAATTCGCGGCGACGACGGGGTGCTGCGCGCCTTCCAGAACGCCTGTCGGCATCGCGGTAACTCGCTGTGCGTGGGCTCGGGCTCGGGGCTCCGCGAGCTCAAGTGCGGCTATCACGGCTGGACCTGGGACCTGGCCGGCACGCTGAAACGGGTGCCCAACCGCAAGGGGTTCGGTGCGCTGCGCATGTCCGACTTTCCGTTGCTGCCGGCGCGGGTCGAGACCTCCGCGGGCATGGTCTTCGTCAACCTCGACGTCGATGCGATGCCGTTGACGGACTACCTGGACGCGGTTCCCGACGACATCGCCTGGTGCCACATCGAGGACTTCCGCTGCTACGCAACGCTGACCGTGGACGTCGAGGCCAACTGGAAGACGATCGCCGACGGCTACAGCGAGACCTACCACATTCAGACGCTGCACCCGGAGTTACTACGTTGCGTCGACGATATCCACGCGCCACAACAGATTTGGATTCATGCGGGCAAGTCCGACCAGCCCTACGGCGTGCCGAGCCCGCGTTTCGAGGGCGCACTCAGCGACGAAGAGGTCTGGGACGCTTACGTTTACACCCAGGGCATGTTGATGGGCGCGGCCGAGGGCACCCCGATTCGCGCGGACCGGCAGCCGGGTCAGACGGTGCCCGACCTGATCGCCTCGCGCACCCGCGAGTTCGCGGCCGGGCGCGGGGTGGATCTGGGCTGGGCCGACACCGACCGGGTCACCCGGTTGCATCAATACAATGTGTTCCCGAACATGACGTTCCTGGTCAACGCCGACCACCTGACGATCATGACCTCGCGGCCCGGCGCGGACCCGGATCACGGTGAGCTGACGATGTTTTTGACCGCTCGGATGGCCCCCGGTGCGCCGTACAACAAGCCGGCCGACATGCGGATGACGGCTGATGAGGCCGAACCCGGCATCGTGCTGACCCAGGACCTCAAGGTGCTGCCGGGTCTGCAGCGTGGGCTGCATCAGCCCGGGCTGACCCACTTGGTGCTCTCCAACGAGGAACGCCGGGTGATCAATATGCACCGCAATCTGGAGCGCTACCTCGACCTGCCCGAGTCGGAGCGGATGACCGGCGGCTGAAGATTTTCGCGCGCGGGCCTGCCTTGGGTTCGTGCGGAGCGGTTTGGCTGCCGTCCCGAATTATTCTGTACCCCAGCGGTTTTGGACTTCGATACCGTGTGGGGTGACCGGGCTAGTTGGTGGCCGGGGGTGGTTGGGGTTGGAAGGGTTGATACCACCACCATTGGGCGCGTTCGCCGGTAGGCCCCGGGCACGGCGCCACCGCGGGCGGGGGCTGGGTGGGTGGACGCGCCAGCGATCCCGGGCTCAGCACCCGGCCGTCATCGTCGGTCACCAGCAGTGCGTCGGCGGGCCCGGTCAAGGTGATCGCGCCGCGATGATGCAACCGGTGGTGATACGGGCAGACCAGCACCAGATTGGCCAACTCGGTGGGGCCGCCGTCCTCCCAATGCCGCAGGTGATGGGCGTGCAAACCCCGGGTCGCGCCACAACCCGGAACCACACAGCTGCGGTCGCGATACTCCAGCGCCCGGCGCAGCCGCCGGCTGATCACCCGCGTCGCCCGCCCGGCACCCAGGGGCTCACCGGCCCGCTCGAACCACACCTCCGCGGTGGCCTCGCAGGTCACATAGCGGCGCTCGGCATCAGAGAGCAGCGCACCCCGATGCAAGGC
>NZ_JAPIYN010000017.1:0-122036 GCF_035617725.1 Mycobacterium sp. 94-17 | reverse complement strand
CACCCAGTTGGGTCGCAACTTCCAGGTCATCTACGAGCAGGCCAACGCCCACGGACAGAAGGTCCAGTCCGCCGGCAACAACATGGCCAGCACCGACAGCGCCGTCGGGTCCAGCTGGGCCTGATACCTCTTTCCGCCGGGACCGCACACCACACGGTGTGCGGTCCCGCGTTTTGCAGAGCGAATGAGCTTGTGCCGCAACCGGCACAGGATGCGATCCGGCGGGCGGGGTTCACATTTGAGAATTCTATGAACTGAGTGACAGTTCGGTATGCGTCTTGCCAGAATGTAAGAACATGACCGCAATGACCTCGGGATCCTCCGGCGCGCAGCGCCCGCGCCAAGCCATCCTGGGGCAGCTACCGAGGATCTACCGTCCCGACGGGTCACCCATCAGGGTTTTGCTGGTCGACGACGAGCCGGCGCTGACCAACCTGGTCAAGATGGCCCTGCACTATGAGGGCTGGGTCGTGGACATCGCCCACAACGGGCGCGAGGCCCTGGCCAAGTTCGACCGGGTGAGCCCCGACGTCCTCGTCCTCGACATCATGCTTCCCGACGTGGACGGGTTGCGAATCCTGGAGCGCGTCCGCCAGTCCGACGCCTACACCCCCACGCTCTTCCTCACCGCGCGCGACTCCGTGATGGACCGGGTCACCGGTCTGACCGCGGGCGCCGACGACTACATGACCAAGCCGTTCAGCCTCGAGGAACTGGTCGCCCGGCTGCGCGGCCTGCTGCGCCGCTCCGGCCAGCAGCCCACACCGAGCGCCGAGACGCTCAAAGTCGGCGACCTCAGGGTGGACAGCGCCAGCCGCGAGGTCACCCGAGACGGTGACCCGATATCGTTGTCCGCCACCGAATTCGAACTGCTGCGCTTCCTCATGCGCAACCCTCGCCGGGCGCTGACCCGCACCGAAATCCTGGACCGGGTATGGAATTACGACTTCGCCGGCCGCACCAGCATCGTGGATCTCTACATCTCGTACTTGAGGAAGAAGATCGACTCCGGGCGGGAACCGATGATTCATACCGTGCGCGGTGTGGGGTACATGCTGCGGCCGGCGGAATGAGCCCGGACCCGGACAGCACATCGCGGGGCTTTCCCCGGTGGTACCCACATTCGCTACGGCGCCAGTTGCTGTTGGGAGTGCTGGCCATCGTCAGCGTGGTGCTGGTGACGGTCGGGATCGTCTCGGTGCTGAGCCTGCGCGGCTATGTCAACGCCATGAGCGATGCCGACGTTGCCGAGTCACTGGACGCATTGGCCCATCAGTACTCCAAATACCGTCACGGCGAACATGTTTCGTTACATCCCGGCACCCCGCCGATCACCCAGGCGATGCTGGAGTTCACCGGCCAGACGCCGGGAAACCTGACCGCCGTGCTGCACAACGGCACCGTGATCGGCTCGGCGGTCTTTTCCGAGGACGAGCCGAAACCCGCGCCGGCCGACGTGATCCGCGACCTTCAATCGCACTCGTGGGGTGACGGGCCACCGCGCACCGAGATACTCGGCAGGCTAGGGCCTTACCGCATCGACAGCACCGTCGACGGGGCCGACGTCCTCGTGGTCGGGGTGTCGCAGAACCTCGCCGACCGCATCATCGCCCGCAAGCAGGTCACCACCATCGTGCTCATCGCGGCGGCATTGGTGCTCACCGCCGGGCTCACCGTGTGGGTGGTCGGCTACACGCTTCGGCCGCTGCGCCGGCTCGCGGCCGTCGCCGCCGGTGTCGCCGTCATGCCGCTCACCGGCGACGACCACCGCATCAGCGTCCGGGTGCCACCGCAGGACACCAACCCGCAGAACGAGGTCGGGATCGTCGGCCACACGTTGAACCGCCTGCTGGACAACGTCGACAGCGCGCTGGCGCACCGGGTCGACTCGGACCTGCGGATGCGCCAATTCATCACCGACGCCAGCCATGAACTGCGCACGCCGCTGGCCGCGATTCAGGGCTACGCCGAACTCACCCGCCAGGACAGCTCGGCACTGCCCCCGACCACCGAATACGCGTTGGCACGCATCGAATCCGAGGCCCGGCGGATGGCCTTGCTGGTCGACGAGTTGCTGCTGCTTTCCCGCCTGGGCGAAGGCCAAGACCTGCAGTCCGAGGACGTCGACCTGGCCGATCTGGTCAGCAACGCGGTGAATGACGCGACGGTGGCGGCCTCAACGCACCACTGGGTGAAGGAGCTGCCCGATGAGCCGGTATGGGTGCGGGGCGATCACGACCGGTTGCATCAGCTGGTCAGCAATCTGCTCCTCAATGCGCGCATGCACACCCCGCCGGGGGTGACGGTGGCGACCGGAATCTCCTGCCGCCGTGACGATCCCGAGGCGCCGTACGCGGAATTGACCGTCACCGACGACGGTCCGGGCATCGATGCGGAGCTGCTACCCGTGTTGTTCGAGCGCTTCGTGCGCGCCGACAAGTCACGATCGAACGGCTCGGGCCACGGCCTGGGTTTGGCCATCGTCAGCTCGATCGTCAAAGCCCATCATGGTTCGGTCACCGCCGAGTCAAATGAGAACAGCACCGTCATTCGAGTGCGGCTGCCGCTGATCGTTGAAACCGGCGGCGAAAAACCGTCGCGTTAGCCCGCGGGAAACGCCCCGTCGGGGGGGTGCTAAGAAACCGTAAAGGTGCACCGTGCGCGTGTTAGGAAACCGTCAATCGAACCCGCACGCCGGATGCCGCCCCGTTAATTTCGATCTGACCTTGGCCGGCAGTCACATGACGTGGTGACCCGCTGCGCTTGGCTGCGCCGTGCGTGCGACACCCATGTGCTGTGGCCGGCTCGTCGAGGTCCCTTGTGTATGTGCCTGATTGGCGCGGGACGGAGAAGTGATGGGCGTGGTGGTGTTTCTCGTGCTGACCGTGGCGGTGTTCGCCTCGCTCGGCCTGGCCCAGAAGTTGGTCGAGCGGCTATGAACTACCAAAATCTCGTTGGCTTGGTGCTTTCCATTCTCGTCGCGCTCTACCTCGGCGGCGCCCTGCTGTTCCCGGAGAGGTTCTAAGTGAACACGACAACCGCCGGGATCCTTTTCTTCGTCGTGCTCGTCGCGGCGGTGGTGATCGTGCACGTGCCCTTCGGCGACTACATGTTTCGCGTGTACACGTCGGAAAAGGACCTCTACGCCGAGCGGATGATCTACCGGCTGATCGGGGTCGACGCCCGCTCGGAACAGACGTGGGGCGCCTACGCCCGCAGCGTGTTGGCCTTCTCATCGGTCAGCATCATTTTCCTGTTCGTGTTCGAACTCGTGCAGGACAAGTTGCCGCTGCACCTGCATGACCCGAGCACGAAGATGACGGCCTCGCTGGCGTGGAACACCGCGGTCAGCTTCGTCACCAACACCAACTGGCAGGCGTACTCGGGCGAAACGACCCAAGGCCACCTGGTGCAGATGGCCGGCCTGGCGGTGCAGAACTTCGTCTCGGCCGCCGTCGGCATGGCGGTGGCCGTCGCGCTGGTGCGCGGGTTCGCCCGCAGGCGCACCGGCGAGCTGGGCAACTTCTGGGTGGACCTGGTGCGCGGAACGCTGCGCATCCTGCTTCCCATCGCCACCCTGGGCGCGATCCTGCTGGTGACCGGTGGCGCGATCCAGAACTTCCACCTGCACGACCAGATCGTCAGCACCGTCAACGGAACCGCGCAGACCATCACCGGTGGCCCGGTGGCCAGCCAGGAGGCCATCAAGGAGCTCGGCACCAACGGCGGCGGCTTCTATAACGCGAACTCCGCGCATCCGTTCGAGAACCCGACCGCCTGGACCAACTGGCTGGAAATCTTCCTGATCCTGGTGATCGGTTTCTCGCTGCCACGCACCTTCGGGCGCATGGTGGGCAGCACCAAGCAGGGCTTCGCGATCGCGGCCGTGATGGCGACGCTGTACACGACCAGCACGGCGTTCATGCTGTGGTTCCAATTGCAGCATCACGGCACGGTCCCGGCCGCGGTCGGCTCGGCGATGGAGGGCGTCGAGCAGCGCTTCGGCGTCACCGACTCCGGGGTGTTCGCGGCCGCGACGACGCTCACCTCCACCGGCGCCGTGGACTCGACCCACGACTCGCTTACCAGCCTCGGCGGCATGATCACGATGTTCAACATGCAGCTGGGCGAGGTCGCGCCCGGTGGCACCGGTTCGGGCCTGTACGGCATGCTGGTGCTGGCGGTGATCACCGTCTTCGTCGCCGGGCTGATGGTCGGACGCACTCCGGAGTACCTCGGTAAGAAGATCAATCCCCGCGAAATCAAGCTTGCCGCAGGCTATTTCCTGGTCACACCCTTGGTCGTGCTGACGGGCACCGCGATCGCGATGGCGCTGCCCGGCGAGCGGGCCGGCATGCTCAACGGCGGACCGCACGGACTCTCCGAGGTGCTCTACGCGTTCACCTCCGCGGCCAACAACAACGGGTCCGCCTTCGCCGGCCTGTCCGCCAACACCGACTGGTGGAACACCGCCCTCGGGCTGGCGATGGCCTTCGGCAGATTCCTGCCCATCGTGCTGGTGCTGGCGCTGGCCGGCTCGCTGGCCAAACAGGGCAGCACACCGGAATCCGCGGGCACCCTGCCCACCCACCGGCCGCAGTTCGTCGGAATGGTCGCCGGCGTCACGTTGATCGTCGTTGCCCTGACATTCTTGCCCATGCTCGCGCTCGGGCCTCTCGCCGAAGGAATTCACTGATGACCGCGACCGCGCTCAACCCGGCCGAGCAGACGCAACCGGCAACTCCCACAAGCAAAAAACGGGTGCAGGGCGGCCTGCTCGACCCGAAGGTGCTGTGGCGGTCGACACCGGACGCGCTGCGCAAACTCGACCCGCGCACCCTGTGGCGCAACCCGGTGATGTTCATCGTGGAGATCGGCGCCGCATGGAGCACCGTGCTGGCGGTCATCGAGCCCACGTGGTTCGCCTGGCTGACCGTGATCTGGCTGTGGCTGACGGTGTTGTTCGCCAACATCGCCGAAGCGGTGGCCGAAGGCCGCGGCAAGGCCCAGGCCGAAACGCTGCGCCGCGCCAAGACCCAAACCCTGGCCCGGCGGCTCAGGGACTGGACGCCCGGCGCGACCGCGCTCGAAGAGGCCGTCGCCGCGCCCCAGTTGCAGCAGGGCGACATCGTCGTGGTCGAGGCCGGCCAGGTGATCCCGGGCGACGGTGACGTCGTGGAAGGCATTGCCTCCGTGGATGAATCGGCCATCACGGGCGAGTCGGCCCCCGTGATCCGCGAGTCGGGCGGCGACCGTTCCGCGGTCACCGGCGGCACCACCGTGCTCAGCGACCGCATCGTCGTGCAGATCACCCAGAGGCCGGGCGAGAGCTTCATCGACCGGATGATCGCGCTCGTCGAGGGCGCCGACCGGCAGAAGACCCCGAACGAGATCGCGCTGAACATCCTGCTGGCCGCGCTGACCATCATCTTCGTCTTCGCCGTCGCGACCTTGCAGCCGTTGGCGATCTACTCCAAGGCCAACAACCCCGGTGTCCCGGATAGCCAGGCGCTCAACGCAAGCGGGGTCACCGGCATCGTGATGGTGGCGTTGCTGGTGTGCCTGATCCCGACGACCATCGGCGCGCTGCTGTCGGCCATCGGCATAGCCGGCATGGACCGCCTGGTGCAGCGCAACGTGCTCGCCATGTCCGGCCGGGCGGTGGAAGCCGCCGGCGACGTCAACACCCTGCTGCTGGACAAGACCGGCACCATCACGCTGGGCAATCGGCAGGCCGCCGCCTTCATTCCTCTCGACGGCATCTCGGCCGAAGAGCTGGCCGACGCCGCGCAGTTGTCCAGTCTCGCCGACGAAACACCCGAGGGCCGTTCGGTTGTGGTGTTCGCCAAGCGAAACTTCGGGCTGCGTGCGCGCACCCCGGGTGAGCTGTCCCAGGCCCAATGGGTGGCGTTCTCGGCCACCACCCGGATGTCGGGTGTCGACCTCGACGGTCACCTGTTGCGCAAAGGCGCCGCGAGTTCGGTCTCGGAATGGGTACGCGCGCAAGGGGGTAAGGTGCCCTACCAGCTCGGCGAGGTGGTCGACGGCATCTCCGCCGGCGGGGGCACCCCGCTGGTCGTCGGGGAAAGCCGCGGCGGCGCGGCCGACAAAACTGCGCGGGTGCTCGGCGTCATCCACCTCAAGGACGTCGTCAAGCAGGGCATGCGCGAGCGGTTCGACGAGATGCGGCGGATGGGCATCAGAACGGTGATGATCACCGGCGATAATCCCTTGACCGCCAAGGCGATTGCGGACGAAGCCGGCGTCGACGACTTCCTCGCCGAGGCCACCCCGGAGGACAAGCTCACCCTGATCAAGCGCGAACAGGAGGGCGGCAGGCTGGTCGCGATGACCGGCGACGGCACCAACGACGCGCCCGCCCTGGCTCAAGCCGACGTGGGTGTCGCGATGAACACCGGCACGTCGGCCGCCAAAGAGGCCGGCAACATGGTCGACCTGGACTCCGATCCCACCAAGCTCATCGAGATCGTGGAGATCGGCAAGCAGCTGCTGATCACCCGGGGAGCGCTGACCACCTTCTCGATCGCCAACGACATCGCGAAGTACTTCGCGATCATCCCGGCGATGTTCGTCGCGCTGTTTCCGGGGCTGGACCTGATCAACGTGATGCGGCTGCACAGCCCGGAGTCAGCGATCCTGTCCGCGGTCATCTTCAACGCGATGATCATTGTGCTGCTGATCCCGCTGTCGCTGCGCGGCGTGCGATACACGCCCAGCAGCGCGTCAAAGCTGTTGAGCCGCAACCTGTATATCTATGGTCTCGGTGGCATCGTCGCCCCGTTCATCGGAATCAAGGTGATCGATATGATCGTCCAATTCATCCCGGGGATGTCCTGACATGAGGTTCTCGAATTTCGTCCGCCTGCACTGGGCGGCCCTGCGCACACTGCTGGTGCTGACCGTGATCACCGGCCTGGCCTATCCCCTGTTCGTCTGGCTGGTTGCGCAGTTCCCCGGACTGCGAGGTCATGCCGAGGGATCGATTCTGACCGCGAACGGAAAGCCGTTGGGCAGCAGCCTGATCGGTCAGCAGTTTATCGACAAGGACGGCAACGCGCTGCCGCAGTACTTCCAGAGCCGTCCGTCGGCGGCCGGCAACGGGTATGACCCGACGTCGTCGGGCGGCAGCAACCTGGGTCCGGAGAGCATCATCGACACACCCGCCGACCCGGCACAGTTGGCCGCGGGCAAGTCCGCGGCGGACGCCGGATTCAAACCGGGCCTCTTGACGACGGTGTGCTCGCGCAGCGCCGCGGTGGCGAAGCTGGAGGGAGTCGACGGGTCGCGGCCGTTCTGCACGGGCGGCGGAGTGGGTGCGGTGCTGTCGGTGATCGGGCCGCGCGACGCGCGCGGCAACGTCGTGCACCCGACCCGGGTGGTGAGCGTCAACGAGCCGTGCGGATCGACGACGGCCCCGTTCCTCACCCTGTACGAGGGTGTGCGCGTCGAGTGCGCCAAGTACGGCGAGGACTACACGATCGGTCAGATCGTGCCGATTCGCGGCGCCGCGCCGGACGACCCCGCGGTCCCGGCCGACGCGGTGACGGCCAGCGGCAGCGGCCTGGACCCGAACATTTCACCCGCCTACGCCGAAATCCAGGTGGCGCGGGTGGCCAAGGTGCGTCACGTCAGCGCAGCTCAGATACGCGAACTGGTCGCGCAGCACACCAGCGGCCGTGAACTCGGGTTCTTCGGCGAACCGTGCGTCAATGTGCTGCAGCTAAATCTGCAACTCGACCACCGGTATCCGGTCACGAGTTAGCGCCGAGGGGGGATGATGGTTGACGTGAGCGACGCCAGTCTCCGCGACCACCATCCCAAGCGCGGGGAGCTACGCATCTACCTCGGCGCGGCCCCCGGCGTCGGCAAGACGTATTCGATGCTGGGCGAGGCGCATCGGCGGCTGGAACGCGGGACCGACCTGGTGGCGGGCGTGGTGGAAACCCATGGACGGTCGAAAACCGCTGAGCTGCTTCAGGGCATCGAGCTGATCCCGCCGCGCTACGTCGATTATCGTGGCGGCACCTTCGCCGAACTTGACGTACCCGCGGTGCTGGAGCGCCACCCGCAAGTCGTCCTCGTCGACGAACTCGCACACACCAACACGCCGGGCAGCAAGAACGCCAAGCGATGGCAAGACGTCGAGGAACTGCTCGGCGCCGGAATCACGGTGATCTCAACCGTCAACGTGCAACACCTGGAGAGCCTGAACGACGTCGTCGCGCAGATCACCGGCATCGAGCAGAAGGAGACCATACCGGACTCGGCCGTCCGGCAGGCGTCTCAGGTCGAGCTCATCGATATCACCCCGGAGGCGTTGCGTCGCAGGCTATCTCATGGAAATGTCTACGCGCCGGATCGTATCGACGCAGCGTTGTCCAACTACTTCCGCCGTGGAAACCTCACCGCACTAAGGGAATTGGCGCTGCTGTGGCTCGCCGACCAGGTCGACACCGCGCTGGCCAAGTACCGTGCGGACAACAAGATCACCGACGTGTGGGAGGCCCGCGAGCGCGTCGTCGTGGCGGTCACCGGCGGTCCCGAATCCGAGACGCTGGTGCGACGGGCATCGCGGATCGCATCGAAGGCCACCGCCGAACTCAAGGTGGTGCATGTCATCCGCGGCGACGGGCTGGCCGGCCTGTCGGCGGCGCGGATGGCCAAGATACGGGAACTCGCAAGCAGTCTGGACGCGTCGATGCACACCGTGGTCGGTGACGATGTGCCCGCGGCGTTGCTCGAGTTCGCCCGCGAAATGAACGCCACACAATTGGTGATCGGCACCTCGCGGCGGTCACGCTGGGCGCGCCTCTTCGAGGAGGGCATCGGCCCGAGAATCCTCGAGCTGTCCGGGAAGATCGACGTGCACCTGGTCACCCACGAGGAAGCCAAACGCGGCTTCCGCGCGTCATCGCTCGCGCCCCGCGAGCGCCGGGTCGCGTCGTGGCTGGCGGCCTTCCTCGTGCCGTCGCTGATCTGCGCGGTCACCGTGACGACGTTGGACCCGTATCTGGACACCGGCGGCAAAAGCGCATTGTTCTTCATCGGCGTGCTGGCGGTCGGGCTGCTGGGAGGCGTTGCGCCCGCAGCGCTTTCGGCCGTGCTGTCCGGGCTGCTGCTGAACTACTATCTGATCGCGCCTCGGCACAGTTTCACCATCGCCGAACCCAGCAACGCCATCACCGAATTGGTGCTGCTGCTCGTCGCGGTCGCCGTCGCGGTGCTCGTCGACTTCGCGGCCAAACGCACCCGGGAGGCCCGCCGGGCCTCGCAGGAGGCCGAGCTGCTGACCTTGTTCGCCGGTTCGGTGCTGTACGGCGCCGACCTGGAGACACTGCTGGAACGGGTGCGCGAGACGTACGCACAGCGCTCGGTCAGCCTGCTGCGGGAGACCGGCGAGGATGCGCGGGCCGGCGGCAAGAGGAGCGAGGTGATCGCCTGTGTCGGCAGGAACCCCTGCGCCGCCGTCGATTCCGCCGACACCGCGATCGAAGTCGGGGACGACGAGTTCTGGATGTTGCTGGCGGGCCGGAAGCTCGCCGCGCGCGACCGCCGGGTATTGGGCGCGGTGGCCCGGCAGGCCGCGGGCCTGATCAAACAGCGTGAGCTCGCCGAGGAGGCGAGCCGCGCCGAGGCGATCCTGCGGGCCGACGAGCTTCGGCGCTCGCTGCTGTCGGCGGTCAGCCACGACCTGCGCACGCCGCTGGCCGCGGCCAAGATGGCCGTCTCCAGCCTGCGCGCCGAGGACGTGGCCTTCTCCCCCGCCGACACCGCGGAATTGCTGGCCACCGTCGAGGAGTCGATCGACCAGCTGACCGCGCTGGTCGGAAACCTGCTCGACTCATCGCGTCTGGCCGCCGGGGTGATCCACCCGGAGCTGAGCCGGGTGTATCTGGAGGAAACCGTGCAGCGCGCGCTGGTCAGCGTCGGCAAGGGCGCCACGGGCTATTTCCGGTCTGCCATCGACCGGGTCAAGGTCGACGTGTCCGATGCCATGGTGATGGCGGACGCCGGCCTGCTGGAACGGGTGCTGGCCAACCTGATCGACAACGCGCTGCGCTACGCGCCGGACTGTGTGGTGCGGGTCAACGCCGGGCAAGTCGGTGATCGCGTGCTGATCAACGTGATCGACGAGGGCCCCGGGATGCCGCACGGGGCCGAGGAACAGATCTTCGAAGCGTTTCAGCGGCTCGGCGACCAGGACAACACCATCGGTGTCGGGCTGGGCATGTCGGTGGCGCGCGGCTTCGTCGAAGCGATGGGCGGGACGATTACGGCAACCGACACACCGGGCGGCGGACTCACCGTGATCGTGGATATGGCCGCGCCACAAGCGGTTGATGCGCTATGACGGGCGTCGACGGCGATGCGGAGGAGCGGCGCGCATGACCAGGGTGCTGGTGATCGACGACGAGCCGCAGATCCTGCGCGCGCTGCGCATCAACCTGACGGTGCGGGGCTATGAGGTGATCACCGCGTCGAGCGGTGCCGGCGCGTTGCGCGCGGCCGCCGAGCACAAGCCCGACGTGGTGATCCTCGACCTCGGCCTGCCGGACATTTCCGGCATCGACGTGCTGGCCGGGCTGCGCGGCTGGCTCACCGCGCCGGTGATCGTGTTGTCGGCGCGCACCGATTCCTCGGACAAGGTCGAGGCGCTGGACGCCGGCGCTGACGACTATGTGACGAAACCCTTTGGCATGGACGAGTTCTTGGCACGGCTGCGGGCGGCCGTGCGGCGCAACACCGCGACCTCCGAGATGGAGCAACCCGTGATCGAGACCAAGTCGTTCACCGTCGACCTGGCCGCCAAGAAGGTCACCAAGAACGGCAGCGAAGTGCACCTCACGCCGACCGAATGGGGGATGCTCGAAGTCCTCGTCCGCAATCGCGGCAAGCTGGTCGGCCGCGAGGAACTCCTCAAAGAGGTGTGGGGACCGGCGTACGCCACCGAAACACATTACCTGCGTGTGTATCTCGCGCAGCTGCGCCGCAAACTGGAAAACGACCCGTCGCATCCCAAACATCTGCTGACGGAGTCGGGCATGGGGTATCGCTTCGAGGCGTGAGAACAGTGCCACGCGGTGCCGCCGCCGTCCCACCGTCCCGCCGCCGTCCCGCCGCCGTCCCGCCGTCCACTTTGGTCACACCCGCCACTTTGACCTCCGCCCGAAGACATAAGTCAATTGCCCGCCTCATAGCGACATTTGGCCGCGTCCCGCAACGCCAGCACACGCTGGTGGATCCGGTGCTCGGTGCCGCGCGGCATGTACCCGGGCCCGTACCTGCCCCGCCCGAGGCGATACACCCTGCCGCGTTCGACTTCCCATCGCAGCGCATCCGAGATGGACTTCGATGGCCTGCCGCGCACCCGAAAGCCATGCCATTGCAGCGCTTCGATCAATTCGGCGATGGTCGCCGGCCCGTGCACCGCCAGCTGCATCGCAAGCACGTAGCGCAGTTCGATTCCGCGAAGGTTCATTCGGCGACGGTCGCACGCGGGTACGACACAAACGCACGTTGTCGCTATGAGGCGGGCACAACATGTGCATCCTTTTCCAGAGGCCAAAGTGGCTGATGTGACCTAAGGGGTGATGGACAACACGATGCCGTCCAGGATGTCGTGCTCACTGACCGTCAGCTCATCGATGCCCGCACGGGCCCGCAGTTCGCGCGCCAACTCCTCGACCACGATCGCTCCCCCGCCGATCACGTCGGCCCGGCCCTCGTGCATCGGCGGCAGCGCGGCGCGCTCGGCCCGCGTCATACCGATCAGTCGTTCGCACACCGCCAGCAGGTCATCACCGCGCACGCGCGAAAGATGAATGGCCGCAGCGTCATACGTCGTCAACCCATGAGCCAGCGCGGACAGCGTCGTCATGGTTCCGGCCAGCCCCACCCAAGTCTTCACACCCTCCACGGGCACCACACCCAGCGCGACGTCGAGCCGTTCACGCACCACCCGGCGCGCGGCCGTGACCTCCTCGGGCGTCGGCGGGTCGGAATGCAGGCAGCGTTCGGTCAGCCGCACGCAGCCGATGTCCGCCGAATAGCTGGCCCTCACCGCGTCCGCGCCGTCACCGGCGCCGGTCACGATCTCGGTGGAGCCGCCGCCCAGGTCGACGACGACGAAAGGTCCCGCGGCACTGTCCAACTCGCCGACCGCCCCACGAAACGAGAGTTCGGCCTCCTGGGCGCCGCTGATCACCTCCGCCATCGCCCCGGGCAGCACCGCACCCAGCACGTCGGCCGTCATCGTGAAGAAGGCGTCACGGTTGGCGACATCGCGGGCGGCGGACGTGGCCACCATCCGCACCCCCCGCGCGCCGTGCTCGGCGATCAGGGCCGCGTAATCGGTGAGCGCCGCGCGGGTCCGGTCGATCGCATCCGCCGCGAACTCTCCGGTCGCGTCGACACCCTGACCCAGCCGCACGATCCGCGTCTCCCGGTGCACATCGCGCAGGCGGCCACCGTCGACATCGGCGATCAACAACCGAATCGAGTTGGTACCGCAGTCGATTCCCGCGAACCTGTCGTTCACCATTGTCCGGCCACCAAAATGCCCTCCATCGCAGCAGAATCGGCCAGGACAGCCAGCGCCTCGTCGCCGAACGGGTTCACGCCAGGACCCTTGGCCAACGAATGGGCGATCAGCACGTGCAGACATTTCACCCGGTCGGGCATCCCCCCACCGGAAAACGTGGTCCCCAGCGATTCGATCGCGTCTCGGTCGGCCAAATAGGACTCGTGGGCACGCCGGTACGCCGCCGCCAACTCCACGTCCCGCCCCAGCCGCTCGGTCATCTCGCGCATCAGCCCCGTGGTCTCCAGCCTGCTGGCGGCGGCCGTCAGCACCGGATGGGTCAGGTAGTACAACGTCGGAAACGGCGTGCCATCAGGCAGTTTCGGCGCCGTCTTCACCACGCCGGGTTCACCATTGGGACAACGGTAGGCGATCTCGAGTACCCCGCGCGGCTCGCGCCCGAGTTGGCACGCCACCGCCTCCAGGTCGGCACGATCAACCACCGGGACCCGCGGGACTCGGCGCGGGCTCCGGACCGGGCGATCCCGGCTCGACCGGAGGTGGTTGGGGCGCAGGCGAATTGGCCGGCGGCAGATGCGGGGCATCGGCGATGGTGTGCCACAGCGAGGTGTACCAAGGGTCCCCGTTGGCCGGTTTCGCCGACGGGGACCCCGGCTCCGTGGGCTCGGCCGCCGACGGCGGAAGCTGCACCTGGAAAGGGATGTCTCCGGGCTTGACGAACCCGAGCCGCTCGCGAGCCTGCGCGGCAATGTAGGCCGGGTCAGCGAGTTTGGCCTTCTGCTGCTCTAGGTCGGCGACCTGACCGCGCAGGGCCGCCTCGCTGGCCGCCAGTTGGTTCATCTCGGTGCGCTGCGCAAAGTAGGTGCGCACCGGCCCGGCGATGGTCAAGGTCAGCACGCAGACCACCGCGGCCAGCACCGCCGCACGCCGTGCCGTGAAGCCCAGCCGTTGCTCCGAGCGCTGCTCGAGGGATTCGGCGGCCTGGCGCGTTATGGGCTCGACGACATGCTCTTGCTGTGACCGCGCGCCGGCCCGGCCGGCCTGGCTCGCCGTGGGCGAGGTCCGCGCTGACGGCTTGGAGGACGGCTTGGCGGTGCGACGGCCACGGCCCGACTCGCCGGCCTTCCCCGGGCGTGAGGCCGGGGAGCGCCGTTTCGGGTCGGGCCGTTTCGCGTCAGCCATGCCAGCCGTTGCACGTCAAGCTATTTCGCCTCCACGGCATACCGCGGGAAGGCCAGGTCGCCGGCGTAGCGGGCGGCGTCGCCGAGCGCCTCCTCGATCCGCAGCAGCTGGTTGTATTTGGCGACACGTTCGCTGCGGGCCGGCGCGCCGGTCTTGATCTGCCCGCTGCCGACGGCCACCGCCAGGTCGGCGATCGTGGTGTCCTCGGTCTCTCCGCTGCGGTGGCTCAACATCGTGCGATAGCCGCTGTGGTGGGCCAGTGCGACGGCGTCCAGCGTCTCGGTCAGCGTGCCGATCTGATTGACCTTGACCAGCAACGCGTTCGCCACGCCCTTGTCGATTCCCTCTTCCAGGCGGTCGGGATTGGTAACGAAGATGTCGTCGCCAACGATCTGCACCCGGTCACCGATCGACGCGGTCAGGGTCACCCAGCCGTCCCAATCGTCTTCTGACAGCGGGTCTTCGATGGACACCAGCGGGTATGACCCGAGCAAACCGGCGTAGAACTCCGCCATCTGCTCGGCGGAGCGGGTGGAGCCCTCGAACCGGTAACCGGTGCCGTCGGTGTGGAACTCGGTGGCCGCCGCGTCGAGGGCCAGCGCCACGTCGGCGCCGGGCTTGAAACCGACCGACTCGATGGCCCGGCTGATCAGGTCCAGGGCCGCGGTGGTGCCTGCGACGTCGGGCGCGAAACCGCCCTCGTCGCCCAGGCCCGTGCTCAGGCCCTCTTTCTTCAGCACCGACTTCAGCGCGTGATACACCTCGGCGCCCCAGCGCAGCGCCTCGGCGAAGCTGGGCGCACCGATCGGCGCGACCATGAACTCCTGGATGTCGACGGCGGTGTCGGCGTGAGCGCCACCGTTGAGGATGTTCATCATCGGCACCGGCAGGATGTGCGCGTTCGGGCCGCCGAGGTAACGGAAGAGCGGCAGCTCGGCGGAATCCGCGGCGGCCTTGGCCACGGCCAGCGACACACCCAGGATCGCGTTGCCGCCCAGCCTCGACTTGTCGGGCGTGCCATCCAGATCCAGCAGCGCCTGGTCCACCAGCCGTTGGTCGTCGGCGTTCAGGCCGATCACTGCCGGACCAATCTCGTCCAGCACCGCCTGCACCGCTTTGCGCACGCCCTTGCCGCCGTAACGCTCGCCGCCGTCGCGCAGTTCGACGGCCTCGTGCTCGCCCGTCGACGCGCCGGACGGCACCGCGGCGCGGGCGAAGGTTCCGTCGATCAGGGCTATCTCGACCTCGACTGTCGGGTTACCGCGGGAATCGAGGATCTCGCGGGCCCCGACCTGCTCGATAATCGGCACTGAGTTCTCCTTGCCTAGACTTGCCCGGGCGCCGGCGCGGGCATTCGCCGGTCAGCGATACATCCTGCTACAGCGGGTGACCTTTTGCGTAGGCGGTCGCCCAATCGCGGACCGCCCGGGCGTAGACACCGGAGTTGTTGTAGGCGCGCAGCGCGGTGATCCAGCCGCGGGGAGTCCCGAGATCCTTTCCGCGCCAGCAAAGATAGCCGGCCGCCGCGAGCGCGGCGTCGTCGATGTTGTCCGGGCTTACCCGCCCATCGTTGTGAGCGTCGACGCCATAAAGCCGCCACGTCTCCGGGATGAACTGCATCGGACCCATGGCGCGCGTCACGCCGTCCGCGTCGGTTACGGCTTCCTCGGAGTCGACAATGCGCAGCGTGCCGCCGCTGCCGTCGAGGCGCACCCCCCGAATCGGGGGGCTCACATCGCCGTTGGGGGCCAGCCGCGCGCCGCGGTACGTGCCGTGGTGGCTCTCGACCTGCCCGATGCCGGCCAAGGTGGTCCACGCGATGTGGCACTTCGGGTTCTCGACCTCGGCGACGCGGGCCGCATAGGCGTAGGCCTCGAGCGCGATCACCGGGATCTCCAGCCCCGCCGCCCGCTGCGCCGCCCACTCCCGCAACTGATCCGCGGGCCGGCCGCTGGCGTGGGTGTCCACCGCGGGCACCGGATCGCCGGCCGGTGGCGGGACGCCGTCGGGAATGAACAGGCTGAGCTGCCAGGTACAGCTGGAGGCCAGAACTATCGCGGTCGCGCCGATCACGGCGGCCGCGCGCATCCAACGCCTCGGCGACACCATGCTTTCCTGAGCTCCCCTAGACTCGCCTGCATCAACTTCCGCCCCACCATCGTCCCATGCGTTCGGGAACTACCCGGTCGCGTCGGGCTTCCGCGCGCCCTCGCGTGAAGGTTTCAGCTAATCCGATCCACCGTTTAACGGGTAACGATGGCGCATTCGGCAAAGATTTCTGCATCGCCGGACACCATATTGCCGAAAGTGTGAAATAGGACGCGGGCCGGGCATTGCCGGCCCGTCAGTCGTCGCCGGCGGTGGCGTTGTCGGCCATGGAGTGGGCTGTGGAGTCCTCCTTGGAGCCGGCCTTGGAGCCGGCCTTGGAGCCGGCCTTGGAGCCGGCCGCGCCGGCCGGCCAGTGCTCGCGCCACTCCTCCCCGTCGATCTCGCCGAGCGGGGCCACGTCGAACTCTTCGGGAATGCCGGTGCCGCGGCGGGCGGCCGAGATCGCCCGCTCGACTCCGCGGACCGTCTCCACGAACTCCAGAACGGCGGCGCGCAGGGCACTTTCGGCATCGACCTCGGCCGACACCGAGACCGAGGTGATCTCCTCGGGGATCAGGTCGTCAGGCAGGCCCGCCTTGCGGGCACGCGCAACGACCTTCTGCGCCAGCGCCAATGCGGGCTGCCCGGTGTGCACCTCGTCCATCACCGACTTTCGCGGCTTCTCGGCCGCCTTGCGCTCCTCCCATTGAGCCAACTGTTCTTCGAGCGAAATAGATTGCCCGGCAAGAACTCCCGGCACCCGATTGCCCAGTTTGCGCATCAGGGTGGCGGCGACGTCGTCGATGGTGAAGGGGAACTGCGACGCATCCTCGGCGATGCGGCTGTGGAACAGCACCTGCAGCAGCACGTCGCCGAGCTCTTCGCGCAACTGGTCGGTGCTGCCGCTGCCGATCGCGTCCAACAATTCGTAGGTCTCCTCCAGCAGGAACCTGCGCAGCGAGTCGTGGGTCTGCTCGCTTTCCCACGGCCCGGCGCTGCGCAGTTTGTCCATCATCGCCACGGCATCGACCAGCCGTTCGCCGCGCGGTGTCTCGGGCGCCGCGATCAGCCGGGCGCCGGCCGCCAACCGGGCGACAACGGCGGGGTGGTCGGGGTCCGACGACAGCAGCACCGGGGCGTCCTCACCGGAGTGCACCGGCCGCGCCGCGGGCAACGACCACGGCACCGCGACGGGCATCTCCTCGGTGTACTGCACCTCACCGCCGAGGTGCGCGATGGCTTCGATCGGCACCAGCGAAGGCCGGCGGGGGTCGAACAAGACGACGATCATCCGCGCCGCTCCTTCTCATCGCTTCGCTGTGCATCGTCGCCGGCGCGGATCATCGCGCCCGTCGCTCCTCAGTCGCCATCGATGCAGGGAGTTCACCCGTTATACCAACATCGATCTGGGGTTTGCCCTGCAGTGCGGTCACCAGGTTGGCCACCATCTGCACCAGCTCGACGTCGCGCAGTCGCGGCGCGCCCAGCCCGCCTGCGCGCGGGATGGGGACCTGCACCGTCGACGTCGTCGCGCGGTAGCTCGCGGCCGGATACATCCGCTTGAGCCGCACCTGCGCCGAGTCCGGCAACGCCATCGGCGAGACCCGCACCGTCGCCGCCGACGCCGCCGAGACCTCGGTGATGCCGGCCTCGCGGCACAGCAGCCGCAGCCTCGCCACCGCCACCAGCCGACGCGCCGGCTCGGGCAGCGCCCCATACCGGTCGACGAGCTCCTCGACGACCGCGTCGATCTCGCCGTCGGAGGCCGCGGCGGCAAGCCGCCGGTACCCCTCCAGGCGCAGGCGGTCACTGGCGATGTAGTCGGGCGGCAGGTGCGCGTCGACCGGCAGGTCGATGCGCACATCCTTGGGCTCGTCGGCGGTCGTGACGGTCTGGCCGTCGGCGGCCGCCCGATAGGCTTCCACGGCCTCGCCCACCAATCGGACATACAGATCGAAACCCACGCCGGCGACGTGCCCGGACTGCTCGACTCCCAACACGTTGCCGGCGCCGCGGATCTCGAGGTCCTTCATCGCGACGGCCATGCCCGCACCCAGCTCGTTGTTCTGCGCGATGGTGGCCAGCCGGTCGTACGCCGTCTCGGTCAGCGGCGAGTGCGGCGGATACAGGAAGTAGGCGTAGCCGCGTTCGCGGCTACGCCCCACCCGGCCGCGCAGCTGGTGCAGCTGCGAAAGGCCGAAGGTGTCGGCGCGCTCGACGATCAGCGTGTTGGCATTGGAGATGTCCAGCCCGGTCTCCACGATCGTGGTGCACACCAGGATGTCGTACTCCCTGTTCCAGAAGCCCTGCACCGTGCGTTCCAGCCGTTCCTCGGGCATCTGCCCGTGCGCGACGACCACCCGCGCCTCGGGCACCAGCTCGCGGACCCGGGCCGCGGCCCGGTCGATCGAACTGACCCGGTTGTGCACGTAGAAGACCTGCCCGTCGCGCAGCAGCTCGCGCCTCAACGCGGCGGCGACCTGTTTGTCGTCGTGCGGGCCGACATACGTCAGCACGGGATAGCGCTCTTCGGGAGGCGTCAGGATCGTCGACATCTCGCGGATGCCGGCCAGGCTCATCTCCAGGGTCCGCGGAATGGGGGTCGCGCTCATGGTCAGCACGTCGACATGGGTACGCAGCGACTTGATGTGCTCCTTGTGCTCGACGCCGAACCGCTGCTCCTCGTCGACCACGACCAGGCCCAGGTCCTTCCAGCGCACCCCGGTCTGCAGCAACCGGTGCGTGCCGATCACCACGTCCACCGTTCCGGCGGCCAGGCCCTCGATGACGGCCTTGGACTCGGCCGGATCGGTGAACCGGGACAGGCCCTTGACGGTCACCGGAAAGTCGGTCATCCGGTCGGAGAAGGTCTGCAGATGCTGGTCGGCCAGCAGCGTGGTGGGCACGAGCACCGCTACCTGCTTGCCGTCCTGGACCGCCTTGAACGCCGCCCGCACCGCGATCTCGGTCTTGCCGTAACCGACGTCGCCGCAGATCACGCGGTCCATCGGGATCGGCTTCTCCATGTCCGACTTGACCTCGGTGATCGCGGTGAGCTGGTCGACGGTTTCGGTGTAGCCGAACGCATCCTCCATCTCGGCCTGCCACGGGGTGTCCGGGCCGAACGCGTGCCCGGGGCTGGCCTGCCGCTTGGCGTACAGCGACACCAGCTCGCCTGCGATCTCGCGCACGGCCCGGCGGGCCTTGGTCTTGGTGTTGGCCCAGTCGCTGCCGCCCAGCTTGCTGAGCGCGGGCGCCTGCCCGCCGACATAGCGGGACAGCTGGTCCAGCGAATCCATCGGCACATACAGCTTGTCGGACCCGCCACCGCGCTTGCTCGAGGCGTATTCGAGCACCAGGTACTCGCGCCGCGCGCCGCCGACGGTGCGCTCGACCATCTCCACGAATCGCCCGATGCCGTGCTGGTCGTGCACCACCAGGTCGCCCGCGGTCAGCGCCAGGGGGTCGACGGTGTTGCGCCGCTTGGCCGCGAGCCGCTTGCCCTCGACGGCCGTCACCCGGCTGCCGGTCAGGTCCGTCTCGGTGATCACCACCAAGGTGGCGCCCGGGATGATCACGCCGCCGTGCAGCGGCCCCTTGAGCACGCCGACCACGCCGGCCTTGGGCGCCGCGCCGGATTCCAGCATGGCGGCCGGGGTGTCGCAGTCGGCCAGGCGCTCCACCACGCGGTGGGCCGTCCCGGCCCCGGGGGCAACGATTGCGGCGTGCCCGCCCGTGGCCACGTGGGCACGCAGCATCGCGAAAATGCCGTCGATGTCGTGCTGGTGCCCGCGCGCCGACGGTGCCGAGCGGATCTCGAGCTCGACGGCCGACTCGTCGGACAGCTGGCTCAGCGTCCACCACGGATGGCCACCGCGGGCCGCCGCGGCCCGCACGTCGTCGAGTTCGGCGAACCCCGACCCGCCGAACTGGGTCACGTCGACCGGCGCGTCGGTGCCGAGCGCGGCCACCGACCACGACGCCTCCAGGAATTCGCTGCCCGTCTTGATCAGGTCGGCCGCCCGGGTGCGGATCTTCTCCGGATCGCAGAGCAAGACCGGTGTGCCAGGGGCCAATTGGTCCGCCAGCAGCACCTGCGCGCCCGGGCGCAATACCGGCAGCAGCGCCTCCATGCCGTCGACAGCGATGCCCTCGGCGATCTTGGCCAGCATGTCCGTCACGCTGCCGGTGATGGCGGGTTCCCCGGCGGAGTGCCGCGCGGAGAGCTCGGCGGCCCGCTCCCGCACCTCGTCGGTGACCAGCAGCTCGCGGCAGGCCACCGCGATCAGGGTGTCGACCGTGATCTCGGGGATCGATCGCTGGTCGGCGACCGAGAACATCCGCATCTCGCTGACCTCGTCGCCCCAGAACTCGACGCGCACCGGGTGCTCGGCGGTGGGCGGGAAGACGTCGAGGATGCCGCCGCGCACGGCGAATTCGCCGCGACGGCCGACCATGTCAACCCGGGTATAGGCGAGCTCGGCGAGCCGGGCGATCACGCTCTCGAACTCGATCTCCGCACCGACGCTCAATGTGACCGGCTCCACCAGCCCCAACTGCGGCGTCATCGGCTGCAGCAGCGAACGCACGGCGGTCACCACCACCCGCAACGGCGGGCCCAGCCGCGCGTCGTCGGGATGGGCCAGCCGGCGCAGCACGGTCAAACGGGCGCCGACGGTGTCGACGCCGGGCGAAAGCCGTTCGTGCGGCAGCGTTTCCCACGACGGGAACACCGCGACGGCATCGCCGAACACACCGCGCAGCTCGGCGGTCAGGTCGTCGGCTTCACGCCCGGTCGCGGTGACTACCAGCAGAGGGCCCGACCGCGCCAGCGCGACGGCGACGAACAGCCGTGCGCCGGCCGGACCCACCAGGCTCAATTCGGCCGGCGAGGCGGCCGCGGTGTCGATCAGCTGCTGGAAGGTCGGCGCGGTGAGCGCCAATTCAACGAGCCCCGCGATCGGGGTTTCTGGGCGAGCAGCCCCCGGTGCGGTCATGATGCACCCCATTCTAGGGGTGGCTCCGGACGCACCGAACCACGTCAATATTGAGCTCGCCGCCGTCAAATGATCGTAAGGAAACCACCACCCGGCCGCCCGCGGGCGCACGTTGAACCCATGACATTGCTGGACATCTTGCCGTCGCTCGGCCAGGCGGTCCCCCCGCGTTTCGATCCCGCGATCTGGCCCATTACCACCCATCCCGACGACGAGGGCAGGCTGTGCGTCGGCGGTGTACCGCTGGCCGATATCGCCGACGAGTTCCACACCCCGGCCTACGTCATCGACGAAACCGACTTCCGGCAACGCGCCCGCCGCTACCGCCGCACGCTACGTGGCGCCGGAAACACAGTGGTGGTCTACGCCGGGAAGTCGCTGCTGAGCACCGCGGTGGCCCGCTGGGCCCGCGAAGAGGGCCTCGGCCTCGACGTCTGCTCCAGCGGTGAGCTTGCCATCGCCCTGGCCGGCGGAGTCGACCCGGCACGGATCGTCATGCACGGCAACGCAAAATCGCCGGAGGAGCTGCGCGAAGCGGTGCGCGCCGGGGTAGGACGCATCGTGCTGGACTCCAGCATGGAAATCGCCTACCTCGCCGGTTTGGCGCAACGCCGCCAACGCGTGCTCCTCCGGGTGACCCCCGACATCGACATCCACGGACACCGGGCCGTCACCACCGGAATCAGCGACCAGAAATTCGGATTCACGCTGCACGGCGACCGCGCCGACGTCGCGGCCCAGCGCGTGCTGGCGCACCCGATCCTCGACCTGGTCGGCCTGCACTGCCACATCGGCTCGCAGGTATGGAACCCCGCCCTGTACGGCGAGGCGATCCACCGGATGATCACCGCGATGGCCGATATCCGGACCAGGCACGGCGTCATCCTCACCGAGCTGAACATCGGCGGCGGGCACGCCATCCCCTATGTGGCCGGCGATCGCGAACTCAACCTCGAGCAGCTGGCCGACGTCATCGAGAACGCGCTCGACGAAGCCTGCGCCGCCGAGCATTTCCCGCGGCCGCAGATCGTGGTGGAACCGGGCCGGGCCATCAGCGGCCGGGCCGGCGTGACGCTGTACCGGGTGTGTTCGATCAAGACCCAGCCCGGCGGACGCACCTTCGTCGCGGTCGACGGCGGCATGAGCGACAACCCGCGGGTGTCGCTGTACGGCGCGCAGTACACAGTCGCGCTGGCGAACCGGCATTCGCTGGGACTCAAGCAGCGGGTCACGGTCGTCGGCCGACACTGCGAGGCGGGCGACGAGATCATCCGCGACATCGAACTCCCCGCGGACCTGCACCCCGGCGACCTGCTGGCCGTGGCCTGCACCGGCGCCTACCACCACAGCATGGCGTCGAACTACAACATGGTCGGCCGCCCCGCGCTGGTGGCGGTCAAGGACGGGCGGGCCCGCGAACTGGTTCGCCGGGAAACCGTTGCCGACCTGCTGGCCCGCGACTGCGGGTAACCCTTACGCTCGCGAAGCGGGCTACTCGTCCTGCAGCCGCGGGTCGGCCTCCAGGTGGGTCAGCCCGTTCCACATCAGGTTGACCAGATGCGCGGCCACCACTTCCTTCTTGGGCTCCCGAGTGTCCAGCCACCACTGCGCCGTCATCGACACCGAGCCGACGAGCGCCTGGGCATACAGCGGCGCCAGCCCGGGATCCAGGCCGCGACGGGAGAAGTCGCCGGCCAGAATGGAGCTGACCTGGTTGACGGCGTCGTTGAGCAGGCTGGAATAGGTGCCCGAGCTGATCGCGGCCGGCGAGTCGCGGATCATGATCCGGAAGCCGTCGGTGCGCTGTTCGACGTAGGTGAGCAGCGCCAGCGCGACCCGCTCGACGCGCACCCGGGACCGGTTGTTGGTCAGCGACGAGGTGATGCCGTCCAGCAGCGCCGACATCTCGCGGTCGACGACGACGGCGTACAGGCCTTCCTTCCCGCCGAAATGCTCGTAGACGACCGGTTTGGAGACGTTGGCGCGCAGCGCGATCTCCTCGATCGAGGTGCCTTCGTACCCGCGTTCGGCGAACAGCGTGCGCGCGATGCCGACGAGCTGTTGGCGGCGCTCGGTGCCCGTCATCCGCGCCCGCGGCGCCCGCGCCTCTTTGTCCGGTTCCTTTTGCGCTTGGGAGTCCAGCACGGCCACGTCAATCAGCGTATCGGTCGTCGGGCCGCGAGCGGTCAGACTAAAGTCTTCTTGGCGCGGTCGGGTTCAGCCCGCCGCCCGCCAATCGGTTCGCGATCCGTCGTGGTGTAATCGGCAGCACCTCTGATTTTGGTTCAGATAGTTCAGGTTCGAGTCCTGGCGACGGAGCTTCCCGGCGCGGCAGTTTCGCTGCTTAGGGCCCACGTTCGGCGAACTGGTCGAAGCGGCCCGCCCGATATCCGATCGGTTTTTGCCTCACCGCAGCTGAGGTGACACGCTTGACGACGTGTCGGCGTTCCCGCGCACAGCCCGCGCGGAAGCAAACCCAAAAGGAGGGTTGATGTCGTCTCCCGGTGATACCGCGGTCCTGGTGCTGGCGGCCGGGCCCGGCACCCGGATGCGGTCGGACACCCCGAAAGTCCTGCACACCATCGGCGGGCGCAGCATGCTGTCCCACCTGCTGCACGCGATCACCAAGGTGGCTCCCCAGCACTTGATCGTCGTCCTCGGCCACGACCACGAGCGCATCGCGCCCCTGGTGGCCGACTGGGCCGACGCCCTCGGGCGCCCCATCGACGTTGCGCTGCAGGACCGGCCCCGCGGCACCGGCGACGCGGTGCTGTGCGGCCTGTCCGCGCTACCCCCCGACTACGCCGGGGTCGTCGTCGTCACCTCGGGCGACACGCCGCTGCTGGACGCCGACACCCTGGCCGACCTGGTCGCCGGCCATAACGCCACGACGGCCGCGGTTACGGTGCTGACCACGACGGTGAGCGACCCCAGCGGCTACGGCCGCATCCTGCGCACCCAGGACAACGAGGTCATGGCGATCGTGGAGCATGCCGATGCCACGCCCTCACAGCGCGAAATCCGCGAGGTCAACGCCGGTGTCTACGCCTTCGACACCGCGGCGCTGCGCTCGGCGCTGAACCGGTTGAGCTCCGACAACGCCCAGCAGGAGCTCTATCTGACCGACGTCATCGCCATCCTGCGCGGCGACGGCCTGGCCATCCACGCACGCCACGTCGACGACAGCGCGCTGGTCGCCGGCGTCAACAACCGCGTCCAGCTCGCGCAGCTCGGTGCCGAACTGAACCGCCGCCTCATCGCGGCCCACCAGATGGCCGGCGTCACCATCGTCGACCCCGCCACCACCTGGATCGACGTCGACGTGAGCATCGGTCGCGACACCGTCATCCAGCCCGGGACGCACCTGCTCGGCCGCACCCAGATCGGGAGCCATTGCGTCGTCGGCCCTGACACCACCCTGACCGACGTCAGCGTCGGTGACGGCGCCTCGGTGGTGCGCACGCACGGCACCTCGTCATCCATCGGCGCCGGCGCCACCGTCGGGCCGTTCACCTATTTGCGCCCCGGAACCGTGCTGGGCGACGACGGCAAGCTCGGCGCGTTCGTCGAGACCAAGAACGCCACCATCGGCACCGGCTCCAAAGTGCCGCACCTGACCTACGTCGGCGACGCCGACATCGGCGAACACAGCAATATCGGCGCGTCCAGCGTCTTCGTCAACTACGACGGCGAATCCAAACGGCGGACCACCATCGGCTCGCACGTGCGCACCGGCTCGGACACCATGTTCGTGGCGCCCGTGACGGTGGGCGACGGCGCCTACACCGGCGCGGGCACCGTGGTGCGCAACGACGTCCCGCCCGGAACGCTGGCAGTATCCGCGGGCCCGCAACGCAACATCGAAGGCTGGGTGCGCCGCAAGCGCCCGGGCAGCGCGGCCGCGGAGGCGGCGGAGGCCGCCGAGAAAGCCGCCGGTCGGGGCCCTGCGGCCGCCCCCACGCCAGAAGCCGAACAGACACCGTGAATTTGGCAGCTGGCAACCCGGCCACATTTCCGTACGATTCGCTTCGTACGATGGGGCCTTCCATCCCCCACCCCGATTTGGCGAGGGCAGCGCGTTGAGCCACGACTGGACAGATAACCGCAAGAACTTGATGCTCTTCTCCGGCCGGGCGCATCCGGAGCTGGCCGAGCAGGTCGCCAAGGAGCTCGACGTCCACGTCACCGCGCAGACCGCGCGGGAGTTCGCCAACGGTGAGATCTTCGTGCGGTTCCACGAATCGGTACGCGGGTGCGACGCCTTCGTCCTGCAGTCGGCACCGGACCCGGTGAACAACTGGCTGATGGAACAGCTGATCATGATCGACGCCCTCAAGCGGGGCAGCGCCAAGCGGATCACCGCGGTCATGCCGTTCTACCCGTATGCCCGCCAGGACAAGAAGCACCGCGGCCGCGAACCGATCTCGGCACGCCTGGTGGCCGACCTGCTCAAAACCGCGGGCGCCGACCGGATCGTGACGGTGGACCTGCACACCGACCAGATCCAGGGCTTCTTCGACGGGCCCGTCGACCACATGCGCGCGCAGAACCTGCTGACCGGCTATATCGGGGACAACTACCCCGACGGCAACATGGTGGTCGTCTCGCCCGACTCCGGCCGGGTGCGCATCGCCGAGAAGTGGGCCGACGCGCTGGGCGGTGTGCCGCTGGCCTTCATTCACAAGACCCGCGACCCGCGGGTGCCCAACCAGGTGGTGTCCAACCGTGTGGTCGGTGAGGTGCAGGGGCGGACGTGTGTCCTGATCGACGACATGATCGACACCGGTGGCACCATCGCCGGCGCGGTGAAGTTGCTGCATGACGACGGTGCTTCCGATGTGGTGATCGCCGCGACTCATGGCGTGCTCTCCGATCCGGCCGCCGAGCGGCTGGCCGCCTGCGGCGCGCGGGAGGTCATCGTCACGAACACACTGCCGATCGGCGAGGAGAAGCGCTTCCCCCAGCTGACGGTGCTGTCGATCGCGCCGCTGCTGGCCAGCACCATTCGCGCCGTATTCGAAAACGGTTCGGTCACCGGGCTATTCGACGGAGACGCCTAGATGGCGTCGGGTTCCGCTGCCGCCGTCATCTACCACAACCCACGCTGCAGCACCTCCCGCAAGACGCTGGATTTGTTGCGGGACAACGGGTTTGAGCCCACCGTGGTCGAGTACCTGAAAACCCCGCCGTCGCGCGCCGAGCTGGCGAAGATGATCCGCGCCGCGGGCATCGACGTACGCACCGCAATCCGCAAGCGTGAGTCGCTCTATACCGAGCTCGCGCTCGACGACGCCGGCGACGACGAACTGCTCGACGCGATGGCCAAGCACCCGATTTTGATCGAACGACCCTTCGTCGTCACCTCGAAGGGCACTCGGCTGGCCCGTCCGATCGACGCGGTCCGCGAGATTCTGTGAGTCGGCCCAGTGGCCGTATAGCCGCTACCGCCTTGGTTGCGGTAGCTTTTTGCGCCGGCGGCTGTGCACCGAAAACGCCTGACTACCAATCGATCTTGTCGACGACTTCGACGCCCACCACAACCAAGGCGGCGGGGAAGCCGGTTCCTCTGTCGCAGTATCTGCAGAGCATCGGAGTGACCGGGGAACCGGTGGCACCGGGATCGCTGCCCGACCTGACGGTGTCGATACCGACACCGCCCGGCTGGTCGCCGTTCACCAGCCCGAACATCAGCCCGCAGACGCTGATCATCTCGCAGGGCGGCAAGTTCCCGACGGCGCGGCTGGTGGTGTTCAAGCTCAACGGTGACTTCGACCCGGCCCAGGTGATCAAGCACGGCAACGACGATGCGCAACTGTTCGAGAACTTCAAGCAGCTGGACGCCTCGGACACGCCCTACAACGGCTTTCCCTCGTCGATGATCCAGGGCAGCTACGACCTCGAGGGTGGCATGCGGCTGCACAGCTGGAACCGCATCATCCTTCCCACCGGCTCTGGGCCGGCGCACCAGCGCTATCTGGTACAGCTCACCATCACCGGCTTCGCCAATCAGGCCGCCGCGCAGTCGAGCGACATCGACGCGATCATCCACGGATTCGTCGTCGCGGCAAAGTAATTCAGGCGTGACGGCCGGCTTCCTGTACCAGCTGGACGCGCGACGTCAGGCCGAGCTTCGCGTACACGTGGGTGAGGTGCGTCTGCACGGTGCGCGGCGAGATGAAGAGCCGGGTCCCGATGTCCTTGTTGCCCAATCCTTCTGCGACCAGGCGCACCACATCGTTTTCCATCGGGGTCAGTGAGGCCCAGCCGCTGCTGGGTCTTTTGCGTTGACCGCGACCGCGCTGCGCGTAGGCGATCGCCTCGTCGACCGATAGAGCCGTGCCCTCGGCCCATGCAGCTTCAAACCCTTCTTGCCCCAACGCTTCCCGGATCACCGCGACCGCCGCGTCGTAGTCCGCCTGATACATCGGGTAGCGAGGTTGCCCCATACGCTGGCGGATGCCCGCCGCCGCACCCAACAGGCGCACCGCGTATTGACGATTACCGTCGGCGGCCGCGAGGCGAGCAAGGCATTCCAGGGTGTCGGCCACGCGCAGATATCCCCGAGTGTGGACGGCCAACGCCAGCGCGTCGTGAGCGTCGCGCTCGGCCTGCTCGAAATCGCCCTGTGCGATAGCGATAAATGCGCGGACGGTCAGCGCTCTCATTTGGTACCAGCCCGACACTCGAACGACGGTGTCGTCGGCCCAACGGCGTGCGACGGCCAGATCACCACAGGCCAGCGCGGCCTCGGCCATCGGTGTGGTGATTGCGGTCAAAACTTCACGCTGCGGATTGGTGTGCTGCCAGGCGTTCTGGGCCGCTCGCAGTGCCGCCGAAGCGTCACCGGCGGCCAGAGCGGCGTTAGCGAACCCGGCATATACCGAATCTTCCAGGAACCCGCCTATCGCCTCCGCGGCACTCAGCGCCGATTGCGCCGCCGCGTACGCGGCGGCCGCATCACCCAGGGCCGCGTGGAGTGATGCGCAGGCAATCTGGCCATAGACATTCATCGTCAGGTCGCCGGCCGCCTCCGCCTCGTCGATCAGGGCGCGGCCGACTTGCCCGGCGTACGCGTAATCTCCCCGGATCAGCAGCGCTAACGACAGCCAGGCCCGACAGCTCCGCGAGAAGAACCGATCGCCCAGCGAGTCGGCCAGGTCACGTCCCTGCTCAGCGGCGGCACACGCCGCGATCGGTTCACCGGCGAGGAAGGCCGCCGTCGCCTGATAGCCGTAAATTTGGCAAAGGCTCCACCTATCGCCGGCAGCCTGGGCCAGGTCAATCGCCTCGGCGAAGTAGGATTCGGCGTCCTCGCCGCCGTAATACGCGAGCCGTCCGCAGGCGATGAGTGCCTGAGTGATCAGCGCGGGCTCCGCGAGCTGACGCGCGATGGTGAGGGCCTGCCGCGTCAGGTCCAGGTCCATCGACACGCCAACCCACGCCGCGAGGATCGCTCGCAGGGTCACGGCGCCTACCCAGACCGCGGGTGGGATCTGCGAGTGACTCTCGTCGGCCAAGAGCGCGTCCAGGCCGACGAGTGCCTCCTTGACACGGCCGCCGCGTAACCACAACGGCCGCAACGACTCGATGAGTTGCAGGCCTGTCGCCAGGTCGAAGTTCTCCAGGCTCCACGCGAACGCGGCGCGCAAATTGTCTATCTCGGTTTGCGCCCACGCCAACAGCACATCGTCGCGGGCGTGTCCGCGTGATTCCAGCTCAGCGGCCTTAGTCGCGTAGTAGTCGCGGTGGCGCGTGCGCACCTGGTCGGCCTCACCCGACTCACCCAACTTTTCTTGTGCGTACTGACGGACGGTCTCCAGCAACCGGTATCGCATTCGAGTGCCGTTATCCTCGGCGACCACCAGGGATTTGTCCACCAACAGGCCCAGCTGGTCCATTAACTGATAGACCTCGACGTCACTGCCGGCCCCGACCGCTTGAGCGGCATCGAGGTCAAATCCCCCGGCGAACGCCGCGAGCCGGCGGAACAACAACCGCTCGGGCTCGGTCAGCAATGCGTGCGACCAATCCACCGATGCGCGCAGCGTCTGCTGGCGGCGCACGGCGGTGCGTGCGCCCCCGGTCAGCAACCGGAATCGGTCGTGCAGACTGTCCACAATCTGTGTCAGCGACAGCGCCCGAACCCGCGCCGCGGCGAGCTCGATCGCCAACGGCATCCCGTCCAGGCGCCGGCATATCTCCTCTACTGTCGCTGTATTGTCCTGATTGACAACGAAATCCGCGCGAGCGCGACGCGCGCGGTCAGCGAACAGCTCAACCGCCTGGTCGGCAACCGGCAGTGACGGTACCCGCCAGCTCAGCTCGCCCGGCAGCGCAAGCGGCTCACGACTGGTGGCCAGCACCGTCAAGTGCGGGCAGGCGTTGAGCAACTCAACGACCATGGCGCCGCACGCATCGAGCAGATGCTCGCAATTGTCGAGCAGCAACACCATCGAATTGTCGCCGATGAATCGCTGCAGTATGTCCATGGTGGAGCGGCCCGGCTGGTCGGGCAGACCCAGCGTGCGCGCGACAGTCACTGGCGCCACAACAGGATTGGTGATCGGTGCCAGATCGACGTACCAGAGCCCGTCGGCGAACTCGGCTATCAGACGCGTGGCGACCTCAACGGCAAGTCGGGTCTTACCCGCGCCCCCCGCGCCGGTCAGCGTCACCAACCGGTTATCGGTCACCAGCTGATGCAGCTCTGTCATTTCCGCCTGTCGCCCAACGAAATTCGTCAACTGCGCCGGAAGATTGTGCGACGAGACACCGGTGCCGACTCGAAGCGGCGGGAACTCGTTGTGCAGGTCCGGGTGGCACAGCTGCACCACGTGCTCCGGGCGCGGCACCCCACGCAGTGCGTAGCTACCGAGTTCCGTCAGCCATACGCCCTCGGGCAATCGGTCCGCCACCAGCGATTCCGTCACGCCCGACAGCACCGTCTGCCCGCCATGCGCCAAATCGCGCAGCCGCGCGGTCCGGTTGATGGTCGGCCCGGCGTAGTTGGCGTCGTCGCGCAGCTGGATTTCACCGGTGTGAATTCCGATGCGTATCCGGATGGGCGCCAACGGCGCCCGCTGCAAAGCCACCGCGCACGCCACGGCATCACTGGCGCGGGCGAACGCCGTCACGAAGCTGTCTCCCTCGCCCTGCTCGAGCGGCCGCACCCCGTCATGAGCGGCAACCGCGTCGTCCACCGTCCGGTGCAGCAGGGCCAGCGCGGCGGTCATTTGTTCGGGCTGGGTCTCCCATAGCCGCGTCGACCCCTCGACGTCGGCCAGTAACAACGTCACCGTTCCGGTCGGCAGCAACTCAGTCAAACTCCAGCTCAGCGGCATCTCCGCGTGTTGGCTCATGGTAGCTAGCATCGCGGTCGCCACTGCACGAAAACATCGGCGAAGACGCGCAGATTTACGACCCCCGAGCGCGCAATCTACGCGCCAGAGCGGATGGTCTGCGCCCAGGAGAAACCGGATAGTCGGGGGCATGACGACTCTGATCAGCGACTGCGCGAGCGTTCTTGACGCGGGGTTGCCCACTCTGCACTACCAGCACCTCACCGACCCCGACGAGGCGCACCGCGTCATCGCCGACGCCCGCGCCCGGGCGCCCATCGCGATCGGCCCTTACGGCCCCGAGGTGTTGACCCACGGGCTGGTCCGCACAGTCCTGCGCGACGACCGATTCATCACGGTCAAAGGCCTGGGACTGGAGGCGCAAGGCATTACCTCGGGCCCGCTCTGGGACCGGACGGTGCGCAGCATCCTGAGCCTGGACGGTGCGGTGCACCATCGGCTCCGCCGACTGGTGTCGACGGCGTTCGCACCGCGCGCCGCCCAGCGACTGCGCACCCTCGCCGTCAAAATCATCACCGCGCTAGTCGAACCGGTCACCTCCGTCGGCCGCTGCGACGTCGTCACCGACATCGCCCGGGGCTATCCGACACCGGTCATCTGCGCGCTGTTGGGCGTACCCCCGCAGGATTGGCCGCTGTTCTCCGGCTGGGTCGACGACATCAAGAAGGTCTTGGAGTGGAACGTCGTCAACGACACCCCGGCGATCCTGGCGGCGGTGAACGCACAGGACGGCTACATCGAGGACTTGATCGCCCGGCGGAAGGCGGCGCTGGCCGACGATCTGATCTCCGATCTGATCCGCGCCGACGACCCGGCACATCCGGGCGACCGGCTCACCCACGACGAACTGATCGCGCTCTCCTCCGCGCTGTTGACCGCCGGCACCGACACCACCCGGAGCCAGCTCGCCGCAGCGGTGCAGGTGCTGGCCGCCCACCCCGAGCAGTGGGACTTGGTCGCCCGGCATCCCGAGTTGGCGGCGGCTGCGGTCACCGAGCTGATGCGTTACCGCCCAATCATTTTCGGTACCATCCGGCGCGCCGCCGAAGACATTGAGCTCGCCGGCGTCCGCATTCCGGCCGGCACGCTGGTAGCCGCCAACATCGCGTCAGCCAACCGCGACCCAGCCGTCCATGACGACCCCGAACGTCTCGACATCACCCGCCAGAACCCGCCAGCCATCCTCAATTTCGGTGGCGGTATGCACTTTTGCCTCGGTGCCCACCTGGCGCGACTGGAACTGACCGAAGCGCTACGGGTCATCACCGGCCGACTGCCCAACCCCCGCCTGACCGGGCCGAGCCCCTGGAAGGTCATGGCCGGGGTAACCGGACCCACCAGTGTTCCGCTGGAGTTCGACCCTGGGCGCTAAGCTTGCCGGTCATGACTGGCTGGACCGCCGCAGACCTACCGTCGTTCGCCGAACGAACCGTCATCATCACCGGCGCCAACAGCGGGTTGGGCGCCATTACGGCCCGCGAGCTGGCGCGACGAGGGGCCACGATCATCATGGCCGTCCGCAATATTCGCAAGGGCGAGACCGCGGCCCGTCAGATGGCCGGCCGGGTCGAGGTGCGGGAGCTCGACCTGCAGGACCTGTCGTCGGTGCACCGCTTCGCCGACGCGGTGGGCGAGGCCGACGTGCTGATCAACAATGCGGGCATCATGGCCGCCCCCTTCGCGCTGACGGTCGACGGCTTCGAGACCCAGATCGGCACCAACCATCTCGGCCACTTCGCGCTGACGAACCTGTTGCTGCCCAGGCTGACCGACCGGGTGGTGACGGTGTCGTCGATGGCGCACTGGCCCGGACGCATCAACCTCGACGACCTGAACTGGCAGCACCGGCGGTACTCGCCGTGGCTGGCCTACAGCCAGTCCAAGCTCGCGAACCTGTTGTTCACCAGCGAGCTGCAGCGCCGCCTCACCGCGGCCGGGTCGCCGCTGCGCGCGTTCGCCGCCCACCCGGGTTATTCGCACACCAACCTGCAGGGCGCTTCCGGCCGCAAGCTGGGTGACACGCTGATGTCCGCCGCGACGCGGGTGTTCGCCACCGACGCCGATTTCGGTGCCCGGCAGACGCTGTACGCGGCGTCCCAGGATCTGCCCGGGGACACCTTCGTCGGCCCCCGATTCGGCCAGATCGGCCGCACCCAACCGGTCGGGCGCAGCCCGCGCGCCCGGGACACGGCGACCGCCGCAGCGCTGTGGTCGCTGTCCGAGCAGCTCACCAAGACCAGCTTTCCCCTCTGATTGATATCCGTCACACCAGCCCCTGGCGGGAGCAATAGGCGTTGTGCCCGCCTCTGAGCGACAACAGGCGCCGGGGGCACGGGCCGGGGGCGGCCCGACGGCGCAGGGCGGGCCGACGCTGCGGGGCCGACGCACGACTCCCGCCAAGTTGTCGCGCGGAGGCGGGCACTTGCCACATCCCTCCGGCTGTGTGACGGGTGTGACGCCCCCCCGACGTGGATTTCCCCTCTGAGGTGCGGATGCGCTAACCTGGCCGGGCGTCACGGCGAGGGTGACAGGCTGGACCTGCACCGTTATCGACGGAGACCGACGATTCGTCGCGACCCTGGCCGTGCCCCGAAACACCGGCGAGCACACAGGAGCGACACGATGGCCAAGCAAGCACTCAACCAGTTGAAGGTCGCGGTCCGCGCCGAGACCGGCAAGGGTGCGTCGCGGCGCGCCCGCCGCGACGGCAAGATCCCGGCCGTCCTCTACGGCCACGGCGCCGACCCGCAGCACCTGGAACTGCCCGGCCATGACTTCGCCGCCGTGCTCCGGCACGCGGGCACCAACGCCGTGCTGACCCTCGACATCGAGGGCAAGGAGCAACTGGCGCTCACCAAGTCGCTCGACATCCACCCCATTCGCCGCACCATTCAGCACGCCGACCTGCTGGTCGTGCGTCGCGGCGAGAAGGTCGTCGTCGAGGTCCGCGTGGTCATCGAGGGCGAGGCCGTGCCCGGCACGCTGGTGACCCAGGACGCCAGCACCATCGAGATCGAGGCCGACGCCCTGTCGATCCCCGAGCAGCTGACGGTCTCGGTGGAGGGCGCCGAGCCCGGCACCCAGTTCACCGCCGGCCAGGTCACCCTGCCCAACGGCGTCAACCTGATCTCCGACCCGGACACGCTGGTGGTCAACGTCGTCACCGCGCCGACGGAAGAGGACCTCGCCGAAGAGGGCGCCGGCGAGACCACCGAGGAAGCCGAGGCGGCCGAAGGCGACGAAGAGGCCGAGGCCGGCGAAGAAGAGGCCGGCGAAGCCGAATCCCAGTCCGAGTAGGCGGATCACAACGTGGCCGAACCGTTGCTGGTCGTCGGCCTCGGCAATCCCGGAGACAACTACGCCCGGACCCGGCACAACGTCGGGTTCATGGTCGCCGACCTGCTCGCCGCGCGAATCGGCTCGAAGTTCAAGGCGCACAAGCGTTCCGGTGCCGAGATTGTCAGTGGCCGGCTCTCCGGACATTCGGTGGTGGTGGCCAAGCCGCGCTGCTACATGAACGAATCCGGCCGTCAGATCGGCCCGTTGGCGAAGTTCTATTCGGTGCCACCGGGCGACGTCATCGTCATCCACGACGATCTCGACTTGGACTTCGGCCGCATCCGGCTCAAGATCGGCGGCGGCGAAGGCGGCCACAACGGTCTGCGTTCTGTGGGAAACGCTTTGGGCAGCAAGGATTTTCAGCGGGTGCGCATCGGGATCGGCCGTCCTCCGGGACGCAAGGATCCGGCGGTGTTCGTGCTGGAAGGCTTCAGCGCCGCCGAGCGCCCCGAAGTTCCCACCATCTGCGAACAGGCCGCGGATGCCACCGAGCTGCTGATCGAACTGGGCCTAGAGCCGGCGCAGAATCGCGTCCACGCGTGGTAACCGGCGCGATGCCCGACCGCGCGTGCCGGACTAAGTGACCAGGTGCAGGGACGTGGACCGGCGCAACTTGCCCGACGGCGTCTTCGGGATGGTTCCCGGACCGAGCACCACCACGTTGCGCGGCCGAACGTCGACCTCGGCCACCACCTCACGGGCCACCCGGTGCTCAATGCGGCGCACCTCGGCCTGGTCTTGGTAGGCGTTGGACTCCACGGCCACGGCGAACGTCTCGCGCGAATGCCCGGCGTCCAGGCGCACCGCGACCGCGCAACCCGGCCGTACACCCTCGACACGGCACGCGGCGCGCTCGATGTCGGTGGGATAGATGTTGCGGCCCGCCATGATGATGACGTCCTTGACGCGACCGCACACCACCACGTGGCCTTCCTCGGTCAGGTAGCCGAGGTCGCCGGTGTCATACCAGCCTTGCTCGTCCTGGGCCGGGATGAAACCACCCATGGTGAGGTAGCCCGGCGTCAGCGACTCGCCGCGCAGCTCGATGACACCGACGCCGCGCGCGGCCATCACCTCGCCGTTCTCGTCGATGATGCGCGCCTCGAGGTCTTTGAGCAGCGGACCGAGCGTGGCCAGCCGGCGGGTGTTGCCCTTGCTGGCGGGCACGGCCCGGCGCAGGGCGGCCAGCAGGTCGGCGTCGACCTCGTCGACCACCAGGCCGGCGTCGCACTCCGAGAACGACACGGCCAGCGTGGTCTCGGCCATGCCGTAGGCCGGCAGGATCGCCGACGGCCGCAGCCCGAACGGCTTGCCCGCGTCCAGCAGGTCCTCGACGTCGGCCGGTTCGACGGGCTCTGCGCCGGACAGCGCGAACCGCAGCGTCGACAGGTCGAAGTCGCCCGGCTTGGCCTGCCGGCGCAGCCGCTTGGCCAGCAGCGCGTAGGCGAAGTTGGGCGCCGCGGTCATGGTGCCCTGGTACTTGTCGATGAGCTTGGCCCACAGCAGCGTGTCGCGCAGGAAGTCCATCGGCGTGACCTTGACCAGCTCGGCACCGAAGTACATCGGGATGGTGAGGAATCCGACCATGCCCATGTCGTGGAAGCAGGGCAGCCAGCTGACCATGACGTCCTTCTCGACGTCGTACTGCGCGCCGATGAACATCGCCTCGGCGTTGGAGTAGATGTTGCGGTGGGTGATCTGCACCGCCTTAGGAGACCCGGTGGATCCGGACGTCAATTGCATCAGGGCGAGCGCGTCCTCACCGACCTCGACGGGGTCGATCGGTTCGGCCGCGAGCAGGTCGGAAACGCTAAGGACGCGGATGCCCTTCTCCTCGAGTACCGGGATGGCCACCAGGAAGGGCTCGGAGACGACGACGGCCTTGGCCTCGATCATGCCGATGACGTTCATCGTGTCCTCGGCCCACACGGCCAGGTCGGTGCGTGGGGTGGGCTGGTGCAGCATGGTGAGGCTCGCGCCGCGCATCCAGAGGCCCTGCGCCGTCGGCGCGATCTCCACCGGGTAGCCGGCCAGCACGCCGACCGCGTCGCCGGGCCCGATGCCCGCGGCGGCCAGGCCGCCCGCGATACGGCGCGCACGCTCGTGGACCTCGCCCCAGGTGTGGCGGACCGGTTCGTGAGGTTCACCGGTGACCATGCCCGTCTTCGCGGACCGGGCATTGCGGTACATCTTCTCGGTAAACCGGCTCACAAAACCCTCCTCGGTTTCAGCCCTCGTCCGAATACCCCAGACTTCATGGTCCGCCCGCTGGGTAAAACTTGGCCGCAAGCACGCCAACACAGTTGCGCGGCGATTAGGTCTCGAATCGATGATGCGTCCGCGTCATTCCTGCTCGACACTTCCCGCCGCCGCGCCTCATCTTAAACTCCTCTTAGGGAAGCGCCAAACCAACGCACACGTTGCGAAAAAAGTCACACCTCAGTGGGGGTGGGGACCACCCGCGCACCGGCCACCGGCCCGCTGGCCACCCGCACCGTGCGGCACACGCCCGCCCCGGACACCTCGGTGCCGATGTCCACCGCGGCGGCCGCCGACGGACACAGGAAGGCACACGTCGGGCCGGATCCGGACACGATGCCCGCCAGCGCGCCGGCCTGGACACCCGCGCGCAGCGTCCGCCTCAGGCCGGAGTGCAGGCTCACCGCCGCCGCCTGCATCTCATTGCCCAGCAGCGGCGCCAACTGGGCGGCATCGCCTGCGGCCAGCGCGGCAAGTACCGGCCCGGGCGCGGGCAGCCGCGGCGGATCCCCCGCGTCGCGCAGCCGGTCGAGTTCGGCGAAGACGGCCGGCGTCATCAGCTCACGGTCGGCGAACGCCAACACCCAGTGAAAGGTGTTGCGGGACAACACCGTCGCCAGCTCCTCGCCGCGGCCGGTGCCCAAGGCGGTTCCGCCGTGCAACGCGAACGGGACGTCACTGCCCAGGCGGGCGGCCAGCATGCGCAGATCGCGGCGGGGCACGTTGAGTTCCCACAGCGAGTTCATCGCCACCAGCACGGCCGCCGCGTCGGCGCTGCCGCCGGCCATCCCGCCGGCCACCGGAATGGTCTTGTCGATCATGATCGACACGTCCGGCGCCCGCCCGACGTGATCGGCCATCAGCTCGGCGGCCTGCCACCCGAGGTTGCGCTCGTCGGTGGGCAGCTTCTCGGCGCCCTCGCCGACCACCTCGAGCGAGAGCACATCGGCGTTGCGGACCGTCACCTCGTCGAGCAGCGAAACGGCCTGAAAGATCGTGTTCAGCTCGTGGTAGCCGTCCTCGCGGCGGTCACCGACCGCCAGATAGAGGTTGACCTTTCCGGGCACCCGCACCGTGACCGAGCCGGTGGGAACCCACTGTGTGGCCGTGTTGCCATCAGACGCTGACACCGCAGCAGACTATCGCTGCCGCCGGGCGATCACACGCAACGGCACCCCCCGCGGCGGGCCGTCAGCCGGCCGACGCCCCCTGCTCAGCGGCCTGCTCGGGGCTCTCCGCGGTGCGGCGCGGCCGGTCCGCGGACCGCTTCAGCAACCGCACGAAGTCGTCGATCGAGAGCGTCTCACCGCGACGGGCGGGGTCGATGCTGGCGGCCAGCAACCGGTCCGCCGACTCGTTGCCCGAGCCGGCCCAGCCCACGAACGCGTTGCGGCAGGTCTTGCGCCGCTGCCCGAAAGCGATGTCGACCAACTCGAACACCTGCCTGCGGAACGCCTCGTCGGTGGGCCACGAAGACGTGGCGTGCCGGTCGATGCGCACCAGGCCGGAGTACACGCGGGGAATCGGCCAGAAGACGGTCGGCGACACCATGCCGCAACGGCGAACCCGGCCGAAGAAGCGCACCTTGACGCTGGGCACGCCGTACTCCTTGCCGCCCGGCTCGGCGGCCAGGCGCTCGGCGACCTCGGCCTGCACCATGACCGTCACGGTCGCAATGGACGGAAATTCGGCGAGCAGGTGCAACAGCGCCGGGACCGCGACGTTGTACGGCAGGTTGGCGACCACTGCTGTCGGCTCGGCGGCGAGCTCGTCGCGGTGGAGGGTCAAGACGTCGCGGTTGAGCACCGTCAGGCGCTGACTTTCGCCGCCGGAGTGCTCGGCGACCGTTTGGGGCAGCCGTGCGGCCAGTACCGGATCGATCTCGACGGCGGTGACGGCCGCGCCGCGGTCGAGCAATGCCAGGGTCAGCGACCCCAGGCCGGGCCCGACTTCCAGGACGTGGTCGGTCCGGCTCACCCCGGAGGTCGACACGATGCGACGCACGGTGTTGGCGTCGTGAACGAAGTTCTGGCCGAGAGATTTCCGTGGCCGAAATTCAAGTTCTTTGGCCAGCCGCCTGATCTCGGTACGCCCGAGCAGCCGGACGGTCAGCGTGCACCAGCTCTTCCGCTGCACACTGGCCACGCACCCCAACCCTGGCGCTCGCGGGTCACCTCGGCGACGGTGATCTGCTCGTCGCGGGTGGCGAGGTCGGCGCGGGAGGCGAACCGCAACCCGCCGTTGCGCTCCCACGTGCCCTGGTCGAACTGCACACCGCCGTAGTAGCCGTTACCGGTGTTGATCGCCCAGTTCCCGCCGGCCTCACAGCTCGCGATCGCATCCCAGATCGAGCCGTCGCTGACCGGAGGCACCTCGGTGCCGGGTTTGGTGCCGATGCGGACCACCGAGTCACGGGCGGGCGCGATCACCGTGTTGGCGATCGGCAGCCGACCGGTCTCGACGCCATTGACGGTGGCCACCGAGAAGGTGACGTCCTGGGTGCCCGGGCTGCCCGGATCCTCGACGACCTGGCGGCTCATGTTCATGTCCGGATCTTCGATGCGACGGGCGTTGGGCGGCAGCGGGATTCGCTCGGTGACCTGCTGGATCCGGTTGCGGGTGACCTGGACTTCCATCCCGTCGACGATCGGCGCTGTCGCGGCGGGCACGACCTGGTCGCTGTCGAGCAGCGGTGCGCCGGCGGCGCTGAGCAAGCCGGCGACATTCGGCGCCGCCAGGTGCACGGTGCGAACCGCGCCGGCATCGTTGACGCGTACGGTCTTGGCGCTGACGACGGGCAGCGCCATGCCGGCCAGCGGAACGCGGCTGCCGCGGTTGGCCGCCGCCGGGGCGGTGTCGGTCATCGCCAGCTGGGCCAGCGCCTCGTCGACGGTGGACGCGGTGGTCCACACCTGCTTGGTGTCATGCCCGTCGAGCGAGATCTGCAGCGGTCGGCTGCGACGCAACACGATCTTGGCGGCGTCGTGCACCGCGACATCCCCGGCGGGGTACAGGTCGTCGCGCTCGTCGATGGCGAAACCGTTCTCCTCGACGACGTCGATCACCCGCGACTTCATGGTGGTCACCCGCATGGCGACCCCGTCGACCGTCAACGTCACCGTCTTGCACACCGAGACGGCGTAGCCGCCCGCCAGTGCCAGGACTACCAGCAGCCCTCCGACCACGAAACGCAACATCGGCGAAGGATTCTGATGAAGTTTTGTCAATACGTTCAACGTGCGCTACCCAACCCTCAACGACCACTCATTTAGCAGCAGGTCATAAATCAAGGGCCCGCAGGCCCTGTCGTTCGATCACAAGACGGTAACGAACCGGTCAAGGTTGGGCAACTCCACGACCACCGATCCCGGACGAATCGCCTGGTCGTTCACCTCACACTGTGACCAATCCGTACACCCGCGCAGCATTGGCCGCGGTTATCTGGGCCAGCTCTTCTGGGCGACGATCCACCAATTCGGCGATCGCCCGAACAGTATAGGGAAGGCAATAGGGCTCATTCGCAGACCCCCGATAGGGATGCGGCGTCAAGAATGGTGCGTCGGTCTCCACCAGCAACTGTTCCTGCGGTATCAGCGGGACGGCCTCGCGCAGGGCGTGCGCGTTGCGGAAGCTCGCGGTGCCGGACAGGCTCAGCAGCCACCCGGCGTCCGCGCAGCGGCGGGCCATCGCGGCGTCCGAGGAAAAGCAGTGGAAGATCACGGCATCCGGGGCGCCCTCGGCGGCCAGCACGTCGAGCACTTCGGAGTCGGCGTCCCGGTTGTGGATCATCAGCGGCTTGCCGCACCGCTTGGCCAGGTCGATGTGCCAGGCGAACGCCTCCCGCTGCACGGCCGGCTCGGCGCAGCCGTCCAGACGGCCGGGCCAATAGAGGTCCAGGCCGGTCTCGCCGACGGCCACGACCCGGGGATGGGCCACCAGTCGCTCGATCTCGGCGCGGGCGGCGTCGTCGAGCGCGCCGGCGCGGGTCGGGTGCAAGGCCACCGCGGCGTAGACCCGGGGATCCCACTCGGCGGCGCGGGCCACCCAGCGCGCCGAATCGAGGTCGTCGGCGACCGTGACGACCGCGCCCACCCCCACCGCCGCGGCGCGGTCCACGATGGCCCGCACCCCCTCGGCTCCCATGTCCGGGCCGCCACCACACGCATCGAGGTGGGTGTGCGCATCGACGAGCGGGCGCAGCGGCTCGGGGGCCGGCGGCGGCGGACGTTTGGAACTCACGCGCACACAATAAGGTGCCCACAAATAAGGTTGAGGGCGATGAGGCCCTATTACGTCACCACCGCGATCACCTACCCCAATGGCGACCCGCACATCGGCCACGCGTACGAGTACATCGCCACCGACGCGATCGCCCGGTTCAAGCGGCTCGACGGGTTCGATGTGCGGTTTCTGACCGGCACCGACGAACACGGCCTCAAGATGGTGGAAACGGCGGCGGCCGAGGGCATCGGCACGGCGGAGCTGGCCCGGCGCAACTCCGACGTGTTCCAGCGGCTGCAGGAGCGGTTGAACATCTCCTTCGACCGGTTCATCCGCACCACCGATGCCGACCACCACGCGGCGTCCAAGGAGATCTGGCGCCGGATGTCGGCGGCCGGTGACATCTATCTGGACACCTACTCGGGTTGGTACTCGGTGCGCGACGAACGCTTCTTCGTCGAGTCGGAGACCAGGCTGCTCGAGGACGGGACCCGGCTTGCCGTGGAGACCGGCGCCCCGGTGACGTGGACCGAGGAGCAGACCTACTTCTTCCGGCTCTCGGCCTATACCGACAAGCTGCTGGCCCATTACCGGGCCAACCCGGACTTCATCGCGCCCGACGTACGGCGCAACGAGGTGGTCAGCTTCGTCTCGGGCGGGCTGCGCGACCTGTCCATCTCACGCACCTCGTTCGACTGGGGCGTGCAGGTACCCGAACACCCCGACCACGTGATGTACGTCTGGGTCGACGCGCTGACCAACTACCTGACCGGGGTCGGCTACCCCGACACCGATTCCGAGCCGTTCCGCCGCTACTGGCCGGCCGACCTGCACATGATCGGCAAGGACATCATCCGATTCCACACCGTGTACTGGCCGGCCTTTTTGATGTCGGCCGGAATCGAGCTGCCGCGACGGGTTTTCGCGCACGGGTTCCTGCTCAACCGCGGCGAGAAGATGAGCAAGTCGGTGGGCAACGTCGTCGACCCGGTCAGGCTGGTCGACACGTTCGGCGTGGATCAGGTGCGCTATTTCCTGTTGCGGGAAGTCCCGTTCGGGCAGGACGGCAGCTTCAGCGAAGACGCCATCGTCACCCGGATCAACGCCGATCTGGCCAACGAGCTGGGCAACCTGGCCCAACGGTCGTTGTCGATGATCGCCAAGAACCTCGACGGGGTGGTGCCCGAACCCGGTGCACTGAATGCCGCCGACTCCGAGCTGCTCGCGACGGCCGACGGGCTGCTGGACCGCGTGCGGACGTCTTTCGACTCGCAGGCGATGCATCTGGCGCTGGAGGCGATCTGGCTGATGCTCGGCGAGGCCAACAGGTACTTCTCGGCGCAGCAGCCCTGGGTCTTGCGCAAGAGCGAGTCGCTGGCCGACCAGGAAAGGTTCCGCACCGTCTTGTACGTCACCTGCGAGGCGGTCCGCATCGCCGCGCTGCTGGTCGCGCCCGTGATGCCCGAATCGGCCGGCAAGCTGCTCGACCTGCTCGGGCAGTCCGAAGACCAGCGGGCGTTTGCCGCCGTCGGCACGCGCCTGGCACCGGGCACGGCGCTACCCGCTCCCCTGGGCGTGTTCCCGCGCTATCAGCCGGTTTCCGAAGCCGGCTGAACCTTCGCGGCGCTTGATATCGCTGCGCTAGCGTTGCTGCCGATGGTCGGCGAAGTCCAGCGCAGCTGGGAGTTCGTGGTGGCGCCTCCGCGGAGCGCGCCCGGCGTCGCGTCGATGGTGGGGTATCGGGCGCTGGAGGTGCCCGAGACGGTGCATCGCGGCCTGCCGTCGTCGGCGTTGACGTTCATCGTCAGCCTCGACGACGGGGTGGAGGCGGCGTCCGACGCTGACGCGCTGGCCGGTACCCGGCCCACCCCGTTGGTCCTCGGCGGCCTGCACGTGCACGCCAGTCATGTGCGGCAGCGGCGCGGCCAGGCGGGTGTGCAGCTGGCGGTGCACCCTTTGGCGGCACGCGCGCTGTTCGGTGTGCCCAGCGCCGAACTGTCCGTCATCGATTACGACGGGAGGTCGGCAGGTCACCGAAGACGGTGTCGATGCTGATGCGATTCCAGCACGCCACGGCCGGCATCTCGGCGTCGGCGAGGCGCGGCCGCGTCGACCTGGCGGCGGTCGCGGCCGAGACGGGGTACTGCGACCAGGCCCACCTGACGCGGGAGTTCGTCCGGTTCGCCGGTGTGCCGCCGCGGGTCTGGCTGGCCGAAGAGTTCGGAAACATCCAAGACGGCGGCCACCGCTTCGGTTCACAGTGGGACCATGACTACTGCGAGGACTACTTCGAACCCGAGCGTCTGGTTGACCCTGCAGGCCCATGACGCCCCCAAGCTCATCGACTATTATGTCGACACGTTCGGCCTCGTCGTCGCGGCCCGATACGGCGACGGCGACAGGGTCGACCACGCGCAGCTGAATTGGCCCGAGGGTTGTGGCGGCATCATGCTGGGCAGCCACAAACCCGACGCGGACTGGTCACGCCAACCGGGGACCGCCGGCGGCTACATCGTCACCGGCGACCCGGAGCGGCTCTACCAGAGGGTCCTTGCCAACGGGGCCGACGTCATCCGCCCGCTCGCCCAAACTGATTACGGCGCAAACGAATTCGCCGTCCGCGATCCGGAGGGAAACTTGTGGTCCTTCGGCGACTATCCGGGCGAGCCCGCGCCCGGCTGACGACCCGGCGACCGGCTCACTGGCCGCTCACCGGCGTCGAGTCGCCCGGAATGTCAAGGGTGGCAATCGGGTACAGCCCTGAGCCGTCACGACCGTCGCGGGCCAGGGCCATGGGCGCGTAGTTCACGACGTGTGAGGCACCCGCTTTGTGCTGCTGCCACTCGACGGACGCGCGCAGCGTGTAGTGACCGGGCGCCAGGCCCGTCACGTCCACATGCACCGACTCGCCGGCCGACTCCGCCACCGGCTCCTCGCGCGACTGGCTGGATTCGTCGTGAACCAGCGTCGCGAGCTTGACCGTCGCGGGCAGGCTGCGCACCACCGCGCCGGAGAAGTCGACCAACTTGTAGCCGGGCACCCAGCGCTCGGTCGCCGCCGCGGAGCCGTAGTTGGTCCAGACCACCGATATGCTCGCCACCGTGCCCTGGATCGACTGCGATCCGGGTTGCCCCTCGACCGAATACCGGTAGCCGGCAGCGGTATTGGCGCGGCTCCACAGCCCAAACAGTTTGGGGTCCATCGCGGTCGTCGCATCGCGGTCCGGGAAATCGGTGCTCGATGTCATCGCCACGTGATACCGGATGACGTCGTGCAAGCCCTTCTCGTAGTAGGACCGGACGTCGGCTCCGCTTGGCAATCGGCACCACTGGCTGATCACCAGCGCCGTGTCCAGCCGCTGTTTGATCGCGTTGACGACCGCGTCGTTGGACCGGACGTAGTGCGAGTCGTTGGCCTCGGCCCATTCGGGCAGCGGGGACTGCACCCCCAGGCAGTCGGCGCGGATGCCGACGGGTGCGGCCAGTCTCTTGGTGACGTCGTCGGCGAACAGTTGACGCACGATCTCCGGATTCTGCGGAGCCACCACCAGCTGGGTGTGCGGAAAGGCGTTGACGTTGGCCGCAACCAGCCGGGCGATGGACGCCTTGGTGATGCTCTGGTCGCGAAACTGGCTGTAGTAGCCCAGCTTTGCGGTGCTGTCGTCGGGGGTGGGGCCCGCCGTGCCCAGCGAATCACGCAGATACGCGAGCTGGTTCTGGCCGAAGTCACCGTAGCCGGAGAACTCGAAGACCGACAGCCGCTCGTCGCCGTCATAGCGGCGGCCGAGCGCGGCCAGCAGCTGGCTGACGCCATTCAGGTAGTCGGCGTCATTGAAGTTCGGCACCACCTGGGTGACGCCCGGGGCGGAACCGTTCGGCGGCGTGGGATAGGTGGCCGCCGACGGGCGCAGCCAGTCCGGGATCGCGATGTTGGTGTTGTCGGCGTAGGAGTCGTTGCAGCAGGACTTGTAGACGTACACGCCGAGGGCGAGCCGCATGTTCCGCGTGCCGAGCTTGGCCAGCGCGTCGTCGATGGCGCTGAAATCGAACCTGCGGTCGTCGGGTGCGTCCGGGGGCAGCGTGCGCGGGTCGACGGGCTGCAACTGCCGCCACGAGACCCGCAGGCTGGCGTCGTACGACGCCGGCCAGGAGGCGTACCGTTGCTGCGCCGGATTACCTTGCGGGAAAAGCGGATTCAACATTTCCTCATACTGGCCGCGCAGCGGGTTCGGGATCTCCTGCGCGGTGGGCGGGATGGCCGGGCTGACCATCGCCGACAGCGGCCCCGGGTCGCTTTTTCCGCCGCAGCCGCTGAGCGCGGTCACGGCGCACACGACAGCGGCCAGCGCGCATTTGCCCGGGAAGCGCATCACCCGCGCGATTTCGCGGTGCACGGACTTGTCACGGCGATCGTCGTCAAGGTTGCTTCTCCCACTACACACCGATGCGCACCGAAGTGGCCCCATGAATCGCGCGTTCCGGTGGTGCGTGAATCCGGCTCGGGGCAGGCCACGAACGGGCGTAGCGCAGCGTAGCATGCGCGTCTCGGCATGGCTTCGCCGCAGCTCAGCGCCGGTTCCCGCGCGGATCGGCCCGCCGACGGGCAGTGAGGCCGGTCACAGTTGCGGGCCCGCCTGTCACGCCCGGCGGTGCTGCGGTGTCTCAAGGACACAGGTCCGCACGAAAAGGAGACAGCCATGAACGCCCCGCAAAGAACTCACGTCGTCGTTGTCGGCGCCGGCTACGCCGGCACACTGGCGGCCAACCACCTGCGCCAGCGCCCGGACATCGACGTCACCGTGGTGAACCCGCGGCCGGTGTTCGTCGAGCGAATCCGCTTGCATCAGTTGGTCGCCGACACCGGCACGGCCACCGTGGATTACGCGACGCTGCTTGGCGAGGGGATCCGGCTGGTCGTCGACAGCGTCGACCACATCGACCCCGCCGGGCGGCGGCTCCTGCTGGCCTCGGGCGCCGGGCTCGACTACGACTATCTGATCTATGCCGTCGGCAGCACGACCGGGACTTCCACGGTGCCCGGCTGCGCCGAATACGCGCACTCGGTCGCCAACCTGGAAAGCGCGCAGCGGCTGCACTACGCGCTCACCGATCTGCCCCTGCCCGCACCCATCACCGTCGTGGGCGGCGGGTTGACCGGCATCGAGACGGCGTCCGAGCTGGCCGAGGGCGGGCGCCCGGTGACCCTGGTGTGCGGCCCGGTGCTCGGTCCGTCGCTGAGCGCGCGGGGCCGCCGCTCGGTGGCCAGGCGGTTGCGGCGCCTGGGCGTCAACGTGCTTGAATCCGTGGCGGTGACCGAGGTGCGGTGGAATGAGGTGGTGCTCACCGACGGTGTGGCACTGCCCAGCGCGGCGACCATCTGGACGGCCGGCTTCGCCGTGCCGGACCTGGCCGCGCGCAGCGGGTTGCACACCGACGCGATGGGGCGGCTGCTCACCGACGAGACGCTCACCAGCGGCGACGACGAGCGCGTCGTCGCCGCCGGGGACGCCGCCGCGCCGTCCGGCCAACCGCTGCGGATGAGCTGCCAGGCCGCGGGCCCGATGGGCGTCCAGGCCGCCAACACCGTGCTCAGCCGCGTCGCCGGTGAGGCTCCCGCGTTGCTGAGCCAGGCGTTCGCCGGGCAGTGCATCAGCCTGGGCCGCAAACACGCCACGGTGCAGTTCTCCCACACCGACGACACCCCGGCGAACCTGATCCTCAGCGGCCGCGCGGCGGCTTCGGTCAAGGAGGCGATCTGCAAGGGCACGGTGTGGGCGATCCGGCGGGAAGCCGCCAAGCCCGGTTCGTACTTCTGGATCAAGGGCGGCGAGCGGCCCGCGCCGGCACCGGCCGACGAGGTCGTCGCGCGATGACACCCGCACCGGCCGGCAGCGAGCACGCCGAACGGTTCACCCTGCTGCGGCCACTGCTGTTCACCATCGCCTACGAGATGCTGGGCTCGGCCACCGAGGCCGACGATGTCTTGCAGGACAGCTATCTGCGGTGGGCGGCGGTCGACTTGACGACGGTGCGCGACACCAAGTCGTATCTGGCCCAGCTGGTCACCCGCCAGGCGCTGAACTCGCTGCGGGCCGGTGCCCGCAGGCGCGAGGACTACGTGGGTCCGTGGCTGCCTGAGCCGCTGCTGCTCGACGAGCAGGATCCTTCGGCCGATGTCGTTCTGGCGGAGTCGATTTCGATGGCGATGCTGGTGCTGCTGGAGACGTTGAGTCCCGACGAGCGAGCGGTGTTCGTGCTGCGCGAGGTGTTCGGGTTCGACTACGGCGAGATCGCCGAGGCGGTGGGCAAGCCGGCGCCCACCGTGCGGCAGGTCGCGCACCGGGCCCGCGGACACGTGCGGGCCCGGCGCAAGCGATTCGACTCGGTGGACCCGGAACGCAACGCCGAAATCACCGCACAGTTCTTGGCGACGGCGGCAGGCGGTGACGTGGAGGCGCTGATGTCGATGCTCGCCCCGGACGCCACCTGGACGGCCGACAGTGGCGGCGTGGTGAGCGCCGCCCGCCGGCCGGTGGTCGGCGCCGAAAAGGTGGCGCGTGCGATCAGCGGCCTGATGCGGCGGGCCGCGGAGCTGGGCACGTTCCGGGCGGACACGGTGACCTGCAACAGCGCCCCGGCGGTGTTGCTCTACCTGGGCGAACGGCTCGAAGGCGTGATCACGCTGGAGATCGCCGGGGACAAGATCACCAACTTCTATGTGATGCGCAACCCGCAGAAACTGGCCGCCCTGGCCACCGCCCGCGACATCAGCCGCGGCTGAGCCGGCGGCCGCCGGGGGTGCGAAACGCCGCCGCTCTGTCAAGCTAGGGCTGTGCGAATCGACCGGCTGGGCGACCTCGGCGCCGCGCCCCGGGTGCTGGGCGCCGTGGGCGACGCCACCCGCCGGCTCGGCCTGCCCCCGCCGGCCGCGCTGACGGGCGACTGGTTCGGCGCCCTGGCGGTGATCGCACCCAGCCTGTCGGTGCGCCCGGCACTCGCCGACGATGTGTTCGCGGTCCAGGCGCTGATCACGCCGGAGCCGCACGCGGTGGGCGGCGGCTGGATCGGTTACCTGTCGTATCCCGACCCCGGCGCCGGTGGGCGGCCCCAGCGGATCCCCGAGGCCGCCGGCGGCTGGACGGACTGTGTGCTGCGCCGCGACCGCGACGGCCAGTGGTGGTACGAGAGCCTGCCCGGCGCCCCGATGCCCGAGTGGCTCGCCGCGGCCCTCGCCGCGCCGGCGGCCGCGGCGCGCGAATGCCACATCGACTGGGACATCGCCGACCGGGCTTCGCATCGCGACGGGGTCCTGGCCTGCCTGGAGGCCATCCGCGCCGGCGAGGTGTACCAGGCCTGCGTCTGCACGCAGTTCACCGGGACGGTCACCGGCGACCCGCTGGACTTCTTCATCGACGGCGTCGCGCGCACCTCACCGGCCCGGGCGGCCTACCTCGCCGGGCCGTGGGGCGCGGTGGCGTCGCTGTCCCCCGAGCTCTTCCTGCGGCGCCGCGGCACGGTCGTCACGTCCAGCCCCATCAAGGGCACCCTGCCTCTGGACGCGTGGCCGTCGGCGCTGCGCGCGTCGGCCAAGGAAGTCGCCGAGAACATCATGATCGTCGACCTGGTGCGCAACGACCTCGGCCGGGTGGCGATCGTCGGCACGGTGACCGTGCCCGAACTGCTGGTGGTGAAGCGGGCCCCCGGCGTGTGGCACCTGGTGTCGACGGTGTGCGCGCAGGTCCCCGCCGAGTTGCCGACGTCGGCGCTGCTCGACGCGACCTTCCCGCCGGCCTCGGTCACCGGAACACCCAAACACCGTGCCCGCCAACTACTTTCGGAGTGGGAACCGAACCGTCGTGGAATATATTGCGGCACAATCGGAATGGCCTCGCCCGTAGCCGGCTGCGAGATGAACGTCGCGATCCGCACCGTCGAATTCGATGCCGCGGGCGGCGCGGTGCTGGGCGTCGGCGGGGGAATCACCGCCGACTCCGACCCGGACGCCGAATGGGCCGAATGCCTGCACAAGGCGTCCCCCATCGTCGGGGTGCCGTCCATCGCCGCCGCGAGCGCGGCGGGCTGACCGGGAGGCCTCAGTCGCGGCGGCTGCGCAGCACCGCGTCGTAGAGCTGGCGCGGACGCACCCCCGGATGGGCGGCGGCCACCTCACCGCACGCGTCCTTGACCCGAGTGCCCGCGGCCACCAGCTCCTCGACCTCGGCGACCAGCGACGGCACGTCGGCGCTCGGGGCGGCGCCCGCCAGCACCACGGTGACCTCGCCGAGCACACCGTCGGCCGCCCATGCCGCCAGCTCGTCGAGGGATCCGCGCACCACTTCCTCGTGCACCTTGGTCAGCTCCCGGCAGATCGCCGCGCGGCGGCCGCCGCCGAGCCGCTCGACCGCGTCGCGCAAGCAGGCCGGCAACCGGCGCGGCGATTCGAAGAACACGCAGGTGCGCCGCTCGTCGGCCAGTGAATCCAGCCAGGTCCGTCGCGCCGCCTTCTTGCGCGGCGCGAAACCCTCGAAGCAGAACTTCTCGGCCGGTAGACCGGACAGCGCCAGCGCGGTCGTCACCGCCGACGGCCCCGGCAGGCATCCGACCGGCAGGCCGGCCTCCACACAGGCCGCCACCAGCCGGTAACCGGGGTCGCTGATCAGCGGCATCCCGGCGTCGCTGACCACCAGCACCGTCGCGCCCGCGCGGATCGCCTCCAGCACGGCCTCCGCCCTGGCGTTTTCGACCTGGTCGAACATGCTGATCACCCGGCCGGTGATGCGCACATCGAGGGCCTTGGCCAGGGTGCGCACCCGGCGGGTGTCCTCGGCGGCCACCACGTCGGCCCGGGCCAGTGCCTGCACCAGGCGCGACGAGGCATCCGACGGCTGCCCCAGGGGAGTTGCGCCCAGCAACAGGCGGCCGGTGGTCATGACCGACAGCCTACGATCGACGTGATGTCCGCCCCGCCCCGCGAATCCCCGCAGCCCGTGGCGGCTGACGCGCTGCAGCGGGCGGTGCCGGTCGTCAGCCCCGGGCCGCTGGTGCCGGTGGCCGACTTCGGGCCGACCGATCACGTCCGCGGCTGGGTGGTGACCGGGGTGATCTCGCTGGTGGCGGCGGTGACCCGATTCCTCAATCTGGGCTCGCCGACCGACGGCGGCACCCCGGTCTTCGATGAGAAGCACTACGCGCCGCAGGCCTGGCAGGCGCTGCACAACCACGGCGTGGAAGACAACCCCGGGTTCGGCCTGGTCGTCCACCCGCCGGTCGGCAAGCAGCTGATCGCGATCGGCGAGGCGATCTTCGGCTACAACGGCGTCGGCTGGCGGTTCACCGGCGCGTTGCTCGGCGTGGTCATGGTGGCCCTGGTGATGCGGATCGTCCGGCGGATCAGCCGCTCGACGCTGATCGGCGCGATCGCCGGGGTGCTGGTGATCTGCGACGGCGTCAGCTTTGTCACCGCCAGGACCGCCCTGCTCGACGGCATCCTCACGTTTTTCGTGGTCGCGGCGTTCGGCGCGCTGATCGTCGACCGCGACGAGGTCCGCCGGCGAATGCACGTCGCGCTGCAGGAGGGCCGCACCGCCGAGACGGTGTGGGGTCCGCGGCTGGGGGTGCGCTGGTGGCGCTTCGGCGCCGGGGTTCTACTCGGATTGGCTTGCGGCACAAAGTGGTCCGGCCTGTACTTCGTGCTGTTCTTCGGCGTCATGTCGTTGGCGTTCGATGTGGCCGCCCGGCGCCAGTACCAGGTGACCCGGCCCTGGCTGGGGACGGTGCGGCGTGACCTCGCCCCGACCGTGTACGCGCTGGCCGTCATGCCGGTGCTGGTGTACCTGGCCAGCTACGCGCCGTGGTTCGCCTCCGAGACCGCCATCGACCGCCACGAGGTGGGCCAGACGATCGGGCCCCACTCGATCGTGCCGATGCCCGACGCCATCCGATCGCTGTGGCATTACACCGCCAAGGCCTTCCAATTCCACGCAGGCCTGACGAACGCCGCCGGCAACTACCACCCGTGGGAATCCAAACCGTGGAGTTGGCCGATGTCGTTGCGGCCGGTGCTCTATGCCATCGACGAGCAGAATGTCGCCGGGTGCGGCGCCCAATCGTGCGTCAAGGCCGAGATGCTGGTGGGCACCCCGGCGATGTGGTGGCTGGCGGTGCCGGTCCTGGCCTTCGCGTCGTGGCGCATGCTGGTGCGCAGCGACTGGCGTTACGCCGCAGTGCTGGTCGGCTACTGCGCGGGCTGGCTGCCCTGGTTCGCCGACATCGACCGGCAGATGTACTTCTTCTACGCCTCGACCATGGCGCCGTTTTTGGTGATGGCGATCGCGCTGATCTGCGGCGACATTCTCTACACCCCGGGCGCCCCGCCCCGGCGGCTAGGGGTGCGGGTTTATTCGGAGCGACGCACGCTGGGCCTGATCGCGGTGTGCGCTTACGTGGCCTTGGTGGTGGCCAACTTCGCGTGGCTGTTCCCGGTGCTCACCGGCCTGCCGATTTCGCAGCAGACGTGGAACATGGAGATCTGGCTACCCAGCTGGCGCTGATCTTGGCGCTTCGCGCTTTGCGCCGAGATTGCCGTGAGGGCTGTGCTCGGCGCCCGGACCACGACCATGACCGCAATCTCGCTGAGGTGTGTCGGCCCCGGCACGCATCATGTGCCGATGGCGGCGACCTTTCTCGGCAGCGATGCGATTGCGCGCGGTGCGCTGACCCGCGGCCAATTGCGTTGGAACTACTCGCGAATTCACCAGAACGTCTACCTGCCGAAAAGTGCCGCGAGGTCATTGCGGGACAACATTTATGGGGCTTGGTTATGGTCCGGCAGTCGGGGAATCGTCGCGGGCCGCGCCGCTGCCGCGCTGCACGGGGCCAGATGGGTCGACGAGTTCACACCTATAGAAATCATCGGACCGCTCAACCATCCGCCCACCGGAGTAATCGTTCGCCGTGAACGAATCGGCGCCGAAGAGATCGTCGACCTCGGCGGACTGCCTGTCACCAGCCCGGCGCGTACCGCGTTCGATCTGGCTCGGCACCTACCGCGGGGCTCGGCGGTCGCCACCCTTGACGCGTTGTCCGCCGCGACGGGTATCACTGCCGCCGACGTCACTCCCCTGATCCCCGAACACAAAGGGGCCCGGGGCGTACGCCGATGCCGAACAGCCCTCTCACTCATGGACGGCGGCGCGCAATCGCCCAAAGAAAGCTGGCTGCGGCTCGTGCTGATCGACGCGGGCTTGCCAGGGCCCGTCACCCAGATCAGGGTTACTGACGGCCGGATGGTCGCGTACCTGGATATGGGGTGGGAGCAGCCGATGGTGGCAATCGAGTACGACGGCGAACAGCACCGCACCGACCGAGGCCAATACGTGAAAGACATTCGGCGAGCCGAAATGGTGAGCCGACTCGGTTGGAACGTGATCAGGGTGATCAACGAGGACCGCCCTCACGTCATCGTGCAGCGTGCACGCGAGGCATTGGCGCGGCCTTCATCGCCGAGATTGCCGTGAGGGCTGTGCTCGGCGCCCGGACCACGACCATCACGGCAATCTCGGCGCCGTCCGCTACAGCGGATCGCGGGCGACGGGGCACGACATGCACCGGGGCCCGCCCCGGCCGGTGCCCAGTTCGGAACCGGCGATGGTCAGCACCTCGATGCCGGCGTCCTCCAGGCGAATGTTCGTCTGCACGTTGCGCTCATAGGCGACCACCACGCCGGGCGCGAGCGCCAGCGTGTTGTTGCCGTCATCCCACTGCTCACGCTCGGCGACGACGGGATCGAGCCCCGTGTCGATCACCCGCAGCTTGTCGATCTCCATCGCCTTGGCCGCCGCCTCCAGGAAGGGGGCCTCGTCGCTGATCGCGACACCGTCGGGTGTGCGCGCAATGGTGAAGGCCGACAACAAGTCCACGATGTTGGCGTACATCACCACCGTGTCGGTGTCGACCATCGTGCACACCGTATCCAGGTGCATCTGGGCGCGCCGCTGAGCGATCGGCACCGCGAGCACGGTGTCGGCGAGGTCGTCGTCAAACAGGCTGCGCGCCAAGGCTTCCGCGCCAGCAGGAGTCGTACGTTCGCCGACCCCGACGGCGACCACGCCGGGCGCCAGCAGCAGCACGTCGCCGCCCTCGACGGGGGCGGTGCGCGACTCGTAGGCACGTCGCACACCGGTGAACCGGGGGTGATGGGCGTAGATGAGGTCGGTCAGCGACGCCTCGCGGATGCGGGCGCGCAGCGCCAGCGTGGGTATCACCACTCGCCGGCCTATCCAGATCGACGAGTCGCGGGTGAAGACCAGGTTGGGCAGCGGATCGATGACGAAATCGCCACCGTGATGCATGCGCAGCACCAGGGAGACGTCGGTACGGGTGTCGGAGGGCAACTCGTTGAACGTCATGCCGCCCATCAGCACCTGGGCCAGCCGCGCCGGCTCGAGCCCCCGCAGGTATGCCGAAAGTTCCTGCGCCAGAGGCACTCCGAGCCGCCGGGCGTCGACGGCGGCCGCGACGCCCTGCATCCGGGCGGCTCCGCTGTGCGTCAACGCCTCGGTGAGCAGGTCCGACAACAGCAGCACCTCGACGCCGCGGGACCGCAACAGCGCGGCGAACTGGTCATGCTCGTCTTGCGCGCGGGCGACCCAGGGCAGGCCGTCGAACAACAGCTGGTCGACGTTGCGCGGATTCAGCCGCAGCAGCTCGGCGCCGGGCCGGTGCAGGATGACCACGCGCAGCGCGCCGACCTCGGAATTGGTGCCCAGCTCGACAACACCCACCCGTCAACCGTAGCGGCGCGTGGCCCCCGCGGTCGGGTTACACGCGCGTCGCGCCCACGGCGTCATCGAACGGATGTGCGATAAACTCGGTCGCGTGGAGATCGCGGTCCAAGGCTCCCTGTTCCAGCACACCGAGCGCAGGCAGCTCGGCGACGGGGCGTTCATCGAGATCCGCGCCGGCTGGCTCACCGATGCCGATGACCTGCTGGACGCGCTGGTGTCGACGGTGCCGTGGCGCGAGGAGCGCCGGCAGATGTACGACAGGGTCGTCGACGTGCCGCGGCTGGTGAGCTTTCACGACCTCGCGGCCGATGAGCCGCCGCACCCGGAGCTGGCCCGGCTGCGGCGCCGGCTCAATGACATCTACGCCGGCGAGCTCGGCGAGCCGTTCACCACGGTCGGATTGTGTTGCTATCGCGATGGGTCGGACAGCGTGGCCTGGCACGGCGACACCATCGGCCGCAGCAGTACCGAGGACACCATGGTGGCGATCGTCAGCCTGGGCGCCACCCGCTCGTTCGCGATGCGCCGCCGCGGCGGCGGCCCATCCCTGCGGTTGCCCCAGGCGCACGGGGATCTGCTGGTGATGGGCGGGTCGTGCCAGCGCACCTGGGAGCACGCAGTGCCCAAGACGACGGCGCCTGTGGGTCCGCGGGTGAGCATCCAGTTCCGGCCACGCGGCGTGCGCTAGCCGCGCACCGCCGACACCGCTTTGACGAGCAGGTCGCGCGCCCGCTGGGTGTCCACCGGGACGACGGGCTGGTCGGGGGCCACCAGCGGGTTGGCGATGACGATCACCTGGTAGTCGCCGAATGCGGCCGAATAGTCATACAGCTCACCCGTTCGCGGGCCGCCCGGCGTCAGCGCCTGCATGACGCGATGCACGCCCAGCGTGCGGGTGTTCTCGATCTGCGGCACCTCGACCACCTGGACGCCGCCCCGCAGCTGCGGGCCGGTGAAGGTCACTTTGTGGCAATCCTTCCCAGGTTCGTTGAGCGGCAACGCTTTTGAAGTCTCCAGCGCGATCACCACGAACCGGTTGCCGCGACCCTCCGCGGTGACCGCCGACATGTTGCCCTGCAGGTCCGCGGGCATGTCCGGACCGGCCGAGGCTTTCGCGCAGTTGGCGGGGTCGAACGTCAACCCGTCGGGCAGTTTGCGGCCGGCCAGCAGCTTGGGATCGATGCCACGTTCGCTGATGTCGCTGACCTTGTACTCGGGCCCGAAGCTGGACTTGACGTCGACGACCTTGTTGATGTCGACCTGCGCCGGATGACTGCCCGATGAGCAGCCTGTCAGCAGACCAACGGCCACGACCGCGAGCAACATCTTGGACATCGTGGCCAATCTACCCAAGCGCGTCGCTCAGCTGCGTAACGTGGACACCGTTTTGACGAGCAGATCCGCGGCGAATTGCGGCGGCAACACCGGAAGCCCCGAGCCCGGATCGGTGGTCAGCGTGGTGAACGCGTAGCAATTTCCCAGATATGCGGTGAATGTGTATGTGCGCGAGTCTATTTCGGTGCCCGACTCGACGGAGGACTTGACGTCGGCCACCATGCCGAGCGTGTCGACACCGTCGACGTGCGGAGCATCGGTGAGGAGCACGTGCGCGACGGTGTGCCCGGCGGTTTCCGACCACTGGGCACACGCGGCGAGCAGGCCTTCCGGAAAATCCACCGGCTCCGGCAAAGCCACCACCACCGCGTCGACGATGCCGCCGCTCCCCGATCCCGACACACCCTGCGCCGACTGGTCGCGCCCGTTTCCCGGGTCGGCCAGCGTCCGGCACTTGGCCGGCTTGGCCTGCACGTCCTCCCCCAGGCTCCAGATCACCCTCGGTGAGGCGGCGCCGGGGATTGCGGTGGTCACCTCGTAACCGGGCGGCAGGTCGCGCACCACCCGTTTGATATTGGCGGGATTGACGATAACGGGGCTCGGGGTTGCGGATTTCGTGGGAGTTGCCGACGGGGTGCGTGCGGGTGGATGACCACACGCGGCGATTGCCAGCGTGAGCACCCCCAGCAGCGACGGGCCAATCCAGAACGGCCGCATGAGGAGTTGATAACACACGATGCGAGCGCGCCGGCCCTCCCACGCCAGCGCGGTCTCAGCCGACCGCGGTGATCACCTGCCGGGCCATGCGTTTGATCTGCTCGGCCTCCTTGCGCGGCAGGTGGCGCGGCTGGGGTACGTCGATCACCGTGGTGATGACGCCGATGTCCTCGCGCTGCCACACGGCGCCGTAGCGGTCCATGATCGCGCGCATCGGGCCGTTGTCCGAAAGCATTCGGGCGGAAAATCTTTCGACGCCGTCGACCTGGGCAGCGATGGACAGCGCGTCGATCAGGAACGAGCCGATGCCGCGGCCCTGATAGGCGTCGGCGACGGTGAACGCTATCTCGGCGACCGCCGGGTCGCTCTCGTCGCGCACGAAGCGGGCGTCGGCCACCGGGTCGCTGCCATCGGTGACCACCCACACGAAGTGGTCGACGTAGTCGACTTCCGACAGGTAGTGCATCAACGCGGGGGTGGGAAGCCGCGGCGTCATGAACCGGCGATACAACGTGTCCGCGGAGAAGTAGACGTGGCCGTGCACCGTGCGCTCGCTGTCCCCGGGGAGGACCGGGCGCAGCAGCAGCAGCGTGCCGTCGCGGACGCGGATGGGAACCGGCGTGATGAACGCGGCGAGGCGCTGACGCACGGTGCGCAGCAGCCGCGGCGTCACGCCGCCGATGTGCACCATGCTGGCGAAGGCCCGGGTATCACCGATCCAACCGGTCAACGGTTCGGCTGTGGTCACCGTCGCGGTTCGGGGAATGTCACGCAGCAGGGCGATCTCGCCGACGATCATGCCCGGCGAGGCATGCTCGACGATCACCGCGTCGTCGTCGCCGACGTGTTTGATCTCGGCGGTACCCGACGAGATCAACAGAAATGAGACCGCCTGCTCCCCCTGCCGCATCAGCACCTGGCCGGCCGCGGCCCGCAGTGGCTGCAGTCGGCCCGCCAGCGGGGCCAGGTCTTCGGCGGGACATCCCTCGAAGATGTCCATCGCCGCCAGCTCGTCCACCCGAGCGCCGGTCAGTTCGGCCATCGCCCACGACCGCCGCCCGCCGCGTCGCGACACCGCGGTGCGCGTCGCGCTGCTGCCATTGACCTGCCCGCCTGCTTGCCGTCGTCTACCGCGTCGGGCCCAACCCCCCGGATGCGGCCGGTTATTGCCAGGTTATGAGCACGGTCGCGGCTCCGGCAAGGACGAGCGGGTGCGAGCACCGCCCGCGCCGCGGTCTCAGGCCGTCTTGTGACTCGGCTCCAACACGAAATCGACCACGATCCCGGCCATGTCGTCGATCGCGTGGCGGGCGATCACCTCATAGCCGTGGGTGCTCAGCGTGGGCAGGCACAGCAGCCCGGCCCGTGCGGTCAGCCCGTAGGCCTTGGCGTGCGACGCATCGGATTCGAATGCGCCCAGGGCGGCCGGCTGCGGTGACAGATCGCGGTCGGTGGCGATTTTGAGCAGCCGGTCGGCGATGCTCTTGTCGTACACGCACAGGGCGTCGCTGTAGCCGATGATCGGGCCACCGGTGACGCTGGTGTGATACTCGCGTTCGGTCGGGCCGACCTCGAGGGCCAGCGTCAGGTCGCCGGGCAGGTGCGAGCTGGCGTAGCTGCCCCCCACCCCGCCGATCTCCTCGTTGGTAGTGAACACGACGTACACGTCGTCGGCGGGTCGTTGGTCGCGCTCATGCAGCAGGCGCGCGGCGCGCAGCAGGGCGGTCACCGCGGCGCGGTCGTCGAGGAAGTAGCCGCCGACATAGTCGCCCATCTCGACCAGGTCCCGCTTGCTGCGCTCGACGCACACCCGGGTCCCGGCATGCACCCCGGCGGCGGCCAATTCGTCGGTGCTGCGTCCGGTGAAGACGTAGACGTGCTGCCAGTCCAGCGAGCGGTCGCCTTGATCGGGCTTGGTCTCCCAGATCCGCGGGCTCTCCTTCGTGGTGTGTTCAGAGCCGAGAGTCAGTACGGCGGTGAGGGTTTCGTTGTCGCCCAGCACAGCGACCGGGCCCAGCCCGAAGTTGCCCGGGTACATGATGCCGAGCTGGGTCAAATGCAGTGTGCCGTCGGGTTCGACGCGCTTGACGATCATGGACAGCTCGTCCATGTGTGCCATCACCCGCGTGGCGGTGCCGGGTTCGGACGTCGTCCGGTAGCGGTGGTCGTGCGCGCCGGCATCGACGGCCGCAGGATCGGCGGCGACGTATCCGATCAGGTTGCCGGCGTCGTCGGTCCACATGTCGTCGACGACGGGCTGCAGCTCGCGGGCGCAGACGGCGCGCACCGCGTCCTCCTGGCCGGGCGGCCCGTAGGTCCAGAGAAGTTCTTGCAGCAGGTCGTCGACCGAGTCGTGCGCCATGGGTTCCTCTCGAGCCGGGGTTCAGTGGATCAGTACCCAGTGCGGGGCTGCGGCTACCCCACGGGCGGCGACGACGGCCCCGCCGGATCCCCGGTTCGGCTCACGGCCTCCGGGTCTGCCAGCGAGACGAGGATGTATGACGGCGTCGGCCCACCCTGATGCAGTTGGTAGCGCCCGCCGGCCAACGCCCGTCGCGCCGGCTTGCTGGGCACCAGATGCGGAAAGTCGTAGGTGGTGATCGTCAGGCGCAGCCGGTGGCCCGCCTCGATCAGCGCGGCCGTCGGAAAGACTTCCACGTCGTAGCGGGTCACCTCGCCCGGCACCACGGGCTGCGCGGCCGACCGGGTGCTGAGGTGCTGCGGCCGCAACACGCTTCCGTCGGGCAGGTACCAGGTGCGGTCGGGATCCAGCTTGCGGTGCGAACCCAGCAGCGCGCCCTGGGTCAGAGGGCGGCTGGACCCGTCGGGCGCGACGTCGTCGAGGTGCGCGACCCACACGGTCTCGGTGGTGGTGGCCGTCGCGTGGATGGTCAGCGCGATAGGCCCGGCCACCAGCTTCGCCGCACCGAACGGCTCGGTGGTGTAGGTCAGCGCGCCGCGCTGCAGGCGGCGGTTGTCCTGGTCGTAGCGAATCGCGCGGCCCCGCTGGGCGAACATGAAGCTGTTCAGGCCCAGCGACCACTGCTCGAGGCTGCGACCGGACAGCGGTCCGCGCGCCACGTAAGTGAGGGGCGCCACGGTGTTGTCCGGCGAGGCGTCCGAACTCAATCGGCCGGCGTCGGAAAGGTAGAAGCGCGTAGGGGTCGCCTCGGCGAGCGGATAGTTGTCGGCGCAGAACCACCGAGAGCTTCCGATCGCCTGGAACGTCAGCGGCTTCCCCGAGATGGCCGCGTCCGCATCGTCTTTGAGCCAGTAGTCGAACCAGCGCACCTGCAGCGCGGCCAGGTGCAGTCCGCCGTGATTCGACACGTGATACCAGGGGCCCATCATCAATCGGATGCGCTCCGACACGGGCTGGCCGGGTTGCATCGGTGCGTCGTCAGGCCGGCCGGTGGCCGCGTTCTGCAACGCGGCGTAATTCAGCGGGCCCCCGCGTTGGAACGCATCGTGCCACCCGCCGACGAGGAAGGTCGCGACGCCGTTGGCGGCGACCTTGGACAGCACCAGCCCCGGGCTCATCGTGTCCCAGAACGGGCCGTCGTAGGCGGTTTCGCCGCCGGCGACGACCTCGGCGATCAACGGCCGGAAGTAGTGGCGCTGGTCGCGTCCGCGCTGCCGGACCGCGGCGAGGCCACCGGAGCGCGGTCGCGCGTGACCGCCGCGGGCGAGCCACTCCAGTGTCGGGTTGACCACGTTGAGCAGCGTGTAGACGGAACCGTATCCGCGGACCGCGTGCAGGTGCGGTACGCCGCCCATCGTGGCGGCGTCGCGGTAGAAGTCGCGGGCGGCCATCACCGGGAAGATCGCTTTCAGCGGCGAGTCCGGGCCGACCGCGGCCGCGGTGAACAGCTGGTTGATCGCCAGGTAGGACAGCCCCACCATGCCGACGCGACCGTTGGCGTTGGGCAGCGTGGACGCCCACTGCACCAGCTCCACTCCGTCCTGCGTCTGGCGGTCGCCGCACATTTCGAAGGAGCCGCCCGATGATCCGGTCCCGCGAACGTCGACCATCACCTCGATGTAACCGCGCTTGATCAGGTAGGGAGCCGCGCCGCCGCCGATCTGGGCGGCCGGCGGCGGCGCCTTCTTGCCGTAGGGCGTGATCGACAGCAACACGGGGAACGGACCGGCGGCGGGTTGTCCGGTGTCGGGCAGCGCGGGGTAGTGGATATCGGCCCGCAACTCGACGCCGTCGCTCATCGGCACCGCGACATTGTGCTGCACCCCCACGCCGTACGTCGCCGGGGGTGGCGTCCATTCCGGGACGAAGGGCGACGGGCTGGTCGTGCGGGCACGTCGCGCTTTGCGCCCGGATCGCAGACTGGTCACTTTCGCCATCGGCAGCTCCCCCTGACGCTCGCGGCGGCGCCGCCGCGAATTACTCCACGAACTTAGAGCAACGCCGGCGCGGGCTTTCCGCCACGCCTCGAGATCGGATGAGCTGACGGTCGAACGCCTCTGAAGCCGATGCGACGACGGCGCTTTCACCACGTTCGTGCAATAACGCATCTCCGCCCAAAGATCGCGATAATATTTTCCGCGGTTGTGTCTACCGGCAGAAAGGCGAACCGATGAGCGCGAGCAAGAAGAAGATTCTTAAAACTGCTGCAGTGATCGCGATGCTGACCGGTGTGATGCTGGGATCGTCGGGCTGCGTAGTTGCCCAGGGTGTGACCGGCGGCGGTGCGCCGCCAGTGACCGCGTTTTAACCAATAACTCACGCCGCGTGTAGCCGGGCGGCGCGTCTTCTCACGGTCGGCATCGGCAATCGTTGCCGATCATCGCGAGCACGGGATAGCCCCCTGGCAGCCGATTGTCAGACCGAGCGCACCCCGTGGGGCGGCCGCGACTGCGCGGGTTACCCCATATCCTGCACCGCGCGCCGTAGCGCCCGCACGGCGTAGTGCAGTGTCGATTTCACGGTGACTTCGGCGAGTTGGAGATCGTCGGCGATCTGGGCCGTCGTCTGCGCCTCGTAGTACGAGCGGCGAATCACGGCGCGCTGCTCGACGGACAGCTGTGCCAACGCGTGGCCGATCAGCTGCCGGTCTGCTACGAGATTCAAGGTGGGGGCGCCCCGATCCCGGTTCGCCGCGCCGGCACTCAGCGCCACGTTGCCGATGATCACAATGACCGCCTTTCGGGAACGGTGTGGTTCTAGTTTTCATCAGGAACCAAGTTGTGTCAACATCTAGACGTGAGTTCGTTGTCTCGCGCCTATCGGGGCGCTTCCCCGCACCAGCGCGTCGAGCAGCGCCGCGCACAATTAGTCGACGCCGGGATAGACATCTTCGGGACCATCGGCTACCGCGCGGCCACCATTGACCACATCTGCGCGCGGGCCGGGTTGTCCAAGCGCTACTTCTACGAATCATTCCCCGACAGCGAGGCGCTGCTGCTCGCCTGCTATGAGCGCTGTGTCAACGAGTTCCACGACGCAATGGTCTTGGCGGTCGCCGACGCGTCTGCAACCATTGAGGCCCAGCTCCGCGCCGCGCTCGTCGGCTATTTCAGCGCCATCGATGCCGACCAACGCGGCGCCAGGATCACCCTTCTAGAAGTGCTCGGCGTCAGCACCACCGTCGATGAGGCCTATGCGGCGCAATTCAGAAGAGTCGCCAGCTCCGTGCAAGCACTCGCCGGCGATGCCTTCACCACCAGCAACCTTCCCAAGCCCCAATTGGACGTCATCGCACAAGGAATCTTCGGGGTGATCACCTCAGTTGCCACCCAGTGGCTCCTCGATCATCGCCGACGCCCTCGCGCACAGCTCATCGAGGCAACCTATGTGCTCATCCTCGCGGTCCTCGATCAGCTTCCACGCGCGCGATAAGTGGCACAGTGCCGTTCCCGATATGCTCGCGTGTCGGTGGGCCCACATCGCCGAGGGACGCGGGTCCCAGCCCCAAGACCGGTAAGAGCGCCTTGGAGGTGACGCGACACTGGGCGTTGCATCTGGCGCGTCGCCCGACGGCTCGAGAACACGTCCGGCGGATCGGTGTTGTTACTACACGTGACGCCGGCAAGGCCGTTCCGGGGCGAACCGGTTAGTACGGGCTCAGCCGCCGCGCGGTATCTCATTGCCGACCTGCAGATGAAATCGGGCTCGTCGTGCGCCGGTCCCGGCGGAGTCCGGATGCGGGCGATCATCGCAGGCGCGAATGCCAAAGCGACACACAGGCGTCGATTACGCCGGGTGCGTACGACGCATGCTCGATGCTGTCGGCGCCAAGCCCGACGCGGCGGCAAGCACCGATCGCACTGGGTCCCGATGGACCTGAGGCGCCTATCTACGAGCTCGTGCGAACACTCTTGCTAGACAATCGGACCCCCAGATCCAGCTTCGTTATATTCTCGCCACACGGGGCACCACCGTGGGACCCCTTCCGCATCCGTCAGGGGAGATTGATCCGCCAGTAAAGTCCCACAAGGAAGTCCGCGAGCTGGGCCGCGGTCATGTCGAGAAGCCCTTCGGCCCACGAGATGAAAAGCTCCGAAGCGGCACCGGTCAAGGCGAAAGTCTTCGTTCGGACCTCTAGGGAGCTGCTGGCAAAATCACCCATGTCGGTTCCCGACCACCGGAAGAAGTTCTCGGCGGCACGCACAAGGATCTCATTTCGACGAGCACCGGCGCGCCCACCTTTGCCGAGTGCCTCGACAAAGATGATCCGGATCGTTCGCGGATCGCCGGCCAGCGTATCTGCAGTTGTTCGGAGTACGACCGATAGTCGCGAAGTATCGTCATCAGGTGCATCCAGGACCGCGGCGTTCACGGCAATTTCGACCGTCTCCATGGTGAGCTCGAGTACCGCGTCGAACAACGCGTCCAGGTCGCTGAAGCTCTCGTAGAAGTACCTCTCCGTCAATCCGGCTTCAACCACCACATCTTTGACCCGCACCGATCCGGAACCCGCAGAACCGAATACGTGCATGCCGGCCTCAATCAGCCTCCGGCGCCGCTCAGCGATTCGCTGTTCACCTGTTACTCCGCCATACACGCGGCCAGTCGACACCTTCGCTCCTACCAGTTAAGTTGTGAAGACCAAGCACAGGTACTGACTTTCGTTCTGCCCCAACGGCATCCATTCCAGAGAATGGCACATACATGAGCCTGCCGCAACGTGGTGTCAGAACATGCCCGCGCTGACCACGTGACTCGTACCCGTCACGTAACGACCATCGTCGGAAACCAGATAGACGATCGCATTCGACATGTCGACCGGGTCGATCGCACTTGTGGGTAGCCCGGTCATCGAGCGCGCCACCTCCTCGAAGTCCTCCTGGGTCGGGTGCTCGAGGTCGGGCCGGAACAGCCGGTAGGACGGCTCGTTCAAAACCATGGGGGTCAGGACCGTCCCCGGGTGGATGGTGTTGACCCGAATACCCTGCGGCGCTAACTCTTTAGCCAATACCTTCGACAGCTGGATCAGCCCGCCCTTGGCCGCCGAATAGTGCGCGATGTTCGGCTGCACGATGATTGCCGCGAGCGAGCTGGTGATCACGATCGAACCGCCGCGGCCACCCTCGATGATCTGCGGAACGGATGCCTTGAGGGACTTCCAGACACCGGTCAGGTTGATGTCGATCATCGTCTGCCAATGCTCTTCGCTCATGTCGAGCGTGGGAGCGGGCGCCGAGATGCCCGCATTTGCGAGCACAATGTCCAGCCGTCCGAGTTCGGCCACGCCCGCGTCGACCGCGGCTTGCATTGCAGCGAGGTCACGCACGTCCGCCTCGGCAGCCACGATCCGGCGGCCGAGGGCCTCGACCTGTCGTACCGTCTCGGCGAGATCCGCGGCAGTCGCAGGCTCGTAGGGCAGGCCAACGATATGCTTCGGCACGTCGATCGCGATGATGTCGGCACCCTCGTCGGCGAGACGGACGGCATGCGAACGGCCTTGACCTCGAGCTGCACCCGTAATGAACGCGACCTTGTCTTCAAGCTTTCCTGCCATGCCCGGGGCTCACTTTCTATACCGCCGCCGCAACGAACGGCGCTGTAGTTGTTGGTTATCGGAGTGTTCGATGCTGCGCTGGCACCGCTGTCTACTTGGACGTCTCTCGCGAGTTTCATCGCGAAACCTTCGGCGACGCCGATCGCGTTTCAGGCGTTGCACGCGAATCCTATGTTCGGTCCATCTCGCCGTATAACAGGCGCAGGCTCGTCATTGCGCATGCGGCCGTCGCCCGGCTACGAGGTCCGAGCCCGGCTTCCTCGGTTGCCGCCTCGACACACCAACCGAGGACACCCCATTCGCGACCCGCCGCTCAAGTGCCGCTACCAATACCGCCCTTTGCGGATCACGATATTCGGCGTCACACACTATTTCCCGTGCCAGCCAGTGCTTTGGTTGCCCCAACCCGGTCTTCTTCGAACGCCTGGTTCATTTGATCGACATTGAAGTTGACGGGCTTGTTGATCCCCGCCCGGAATTCGAAATGCCGGATCAACTTCGGATCCACCGGCTGACCGTTGAACAGCTCGCTGACCAACGGGCTGATGCGCTTAGCCGTCTTCTCCAGCAACGCGCGGTCCAACCCGTAGAAATCGATTGCGTTCTCCCCCAGAATGGCACGCGCCTCGACCTCGGGAACCGACCCCAAGGTCGCGCGAATCCAATCGTGCGTGTTCGGCCACGTTCCCTCGAAATGCGGGTAATCACTACCGAACATCAGCTTGTTCACTCCGACCTCATGGCGCACCGCCACGTCGCCATAACGCATCAGCGATGTCCCAACGGCGCATTGGCGGGCCCAGTACTCACTCGGTGTGAGCTTCATCAGACCAGGATTGGCCGCGTGCACACGATCGAGATATGCCAGCGTCACTGGTACCCAGTCGGCATGGATCTCCTGGAAGGCGACTTTCAACCTCGGGAATCGATCGAACACTCCCCCTAACATCAACTGCCACAACGGCCGCCGCTCACCGAACGTCTCGAATAGCTCGCTCAGAAATGAATTCGTACCGGCGGCCGCAGGGTCGCCGTCCGGATCAAACTTGGGCAGTAGGCTCGGGTCGATCGCCGCCAGACCTTCCTTGCTGGCGTCAGGACCATCTGCATCATTGCGGCCGAACACATTTCGCACCATTTCGACGACGCCACCCTGCGGGTTACCAAAACCGGCGTGAATGTGCACCACCATGCCCAGGTCCTGGCACGCCGCCCACATCGGGTCCCACCACGAGTCATACATAGCAGGCAGATCGCCCGGCGTCCCGGACATCATCGGCGGGAAGATGGCGTGGAATCCGTCCTCGCGCGCCTGCACGATTTGGGCGACCCCGGCCTTCCAGTCCGGCCATGGGTAGATCAGTGGCACACCCAGCAAGCGTCCCGGTGCCTCTGAGCAGAACTCTTTCAGGAACCGGTTGTGCGCTTGCGAACCCGCGCAGCGCAACTCATGCGAACGCATCTGGTTCTGCACGTCGACAAATGGCACGAAACCGATCGGGCCGAAGGGGTGGAGGAATTCGGCCACGACGCCCTCGGCCTCGACATGACGCAGGCGCCACACCGGATCGAAATAGCCGACCTCGCCCGCACCCTCGACCACACCACGTTTGTCGTAGATCTCGAGGGCCTCCGGCGGGGCGGGGTAGCCGGTCAGTTCGACGACCTTGTTGATGACCGACACATCGTCGAGGTAGCCGGCCCACGAGTCATGGTATTTCGAGTCCAGGTACTGCTTATACATCTTCGGCGGCAAAGACACGTGCGAGTCCGCGGACACCATCGTCACCGGCCTCAGCTCCGGGCTCGACAGCGTATTCGAATCGGCCTCCCGCACATCGAAACTGGCCCGCATCCCGAGATCCCTCCACACGATTATCTGACATTTATAAATGTCAGTTTGCCCCCGATCAGAAGTCTCGTCAAGGCCTTCTGCCTATTCACCGGATAGTTCTTCAGGCGCCACCGCGTGGAGGAAATGAACCAAACGGCGGTGGTGAGATGCGCGATTCACCGCGATGACCGACGGAGTTGCTCACGACTTCCGATTCAAGCGGATCGCCGTCTGGCCCATCGACATGCGGGTGTGCGCATCCCCCGTTGGCGCGCCATGGTGGGGAGGTTGTCCCGATCAGCCCACAGTTACTGAATCGCGACTCTAAATTCTTGAAACGCCCGGGATATCTCCGAAGTCGTCGCCGAGGGCCTCGCCCATTACTTTTGTGAAACTCGGATCTGTATAGAACACCTCGGAGGCAACCAAACCGCCGTCGAAGGTGAGCACGGTCAGATCTCGACTGACCACGCCGGGCTCGAACTCCACGGAGACCTGATAGCAGAGCGAGTTTGGTGACGCCCCCAAAACTGCTCCTTCGGTTGACAAGGGCTGAGGGCCGGCATACATGCGTCGGTACAGTTCGCGAACCGCCTCTCGGCCATCGATCCGCCACCCGACGTTCACAAGCTCATAGTGCGGATCAGCGACAACCGTTGCCATCGTTCCGTCGAGGTCTTGCTCCAGTTCCATCAGGCCGTGATGAAAGAGTGCGGCCTGCAGTCGATTGATCTGGTCCGCACCGACAGGTTCTACGCCTATTTCGGAATGTTGGTTAATCTCGGTCATTTCGTCCTCTCCAGCTGACGGGCGATATAGCGATCTCAGTCCCGGCTGAGCCCAGGAAGCAGTGGCCGGCGCGAATTACCGACTCCGAGCACTCAGTTCCCATAGGCGGCAAGAGCTTTGGTCGCTCCGGTCCGGTCATCCTCGAATGCCTGGTTCATTTGATCGACACTGAAGTTGACGGGTTTATTGATACCGGCCCGAAATTCGAAGTGCCGGATCAACTTGCGGTCCACGGGCTGACCGTTGAACAGTTCGCCAGGCAGCGGGCCGATACGCTTGGCCGTCTTCTCCAACAATGCGCGGTCCAACCCGTAGAAATCGATCGCGTTCTCCCCCAAGATGGCACGCACCTCGACCTCGGGGACCGAGCCCAAAGTCGCACGAATCCAGTCATGAGTGTTCGGCCACGTCCCCTCCGTGTGCGGATAGTCGCTACCGAACATCATCTTGTTCAGACCAATCTCGTGACGCACTGCCACATCGCCGTACCGCATCAGCGACGTCCCAACCGCACAGTGGCGCTGCCAATACTCCGTCGGGGTCAACTTCATCGGACCGGGCTCAGCCGCATGCGCACGGCCCAGATAGCCCAGGGTCGCAGGCAGCCAATCTGCATGAATCTCAGTGAAGACGACCTTCAGGTTCGGGAACCGGTCGAATACCCCACCCCACATCAACTGCCACAATGGCCGACGCTCGGTGAACGATTCGAAGAACGCGGACAAGAACGAGTTCTGGCTTTCGCCATCGCCGTCGGGATCGAACTGCGGAAGCATATTCGGGTCGATCATCGACAGACCATCGCCGCCCCCAGCCCCGTTGGCGTTGCCGAAAGCCTGCCGCGACAACTCAGCAACCGCGCCCTGGGGGTTGCCGAAACCGGCATGGATGTGGATTGCCAGACCCAGGTCCTGACAAGCCGCCCACATCGGATCCCACCAGGCGTCATACAGCGCCGGTATATCCCCCGGCGCCCCCGCCATGTAAGGCGGGAAGATCGCGCGGAAACCGGCATCCCGGGCCCACACCATGTCGGCGACCGCCGCATTCCAATCCGGCCAAGGGTAAATGAACGGCACCCCCAACAGTCGGCCCGGGGCCTCCGAACAGAAATCACCCAAGAACCGGTTGTGCGCACGCGCCCCCGCCATCCGCAACTCGGGCGAACACCGCGAGTTGGTCACATCGATGAACGGGGCGCAACCAATCGGCCCGAGCGGATGCAAGAACTCCGCCACAATTCCCTCGGCCTCGGTCTGCCGCAGCCGCCACACCGGATCGAAAAAGCCGACCTCACCGGCATTCTCCACCACTCGCCGCTTGTCGTACACCTCGAGAGCCTCCGGCGGGAACGGATACCCCTGCAGATCGACCACCTTGTTGATGAGCGCTATATCGTCAAGGAAAACGTCCCACGAGCCGTAATACTTCGGATCCAGATATTCCTTGTACATCTTGGGCGGCAACGAGACATGCGAGTCAGCCGACACAATCGTCATCGGTCTCAACTTTGGACTCGACAGGGTTTCCGCGTCGGCATTCCGCACATCGAAGCTGGCTCGCATCGGGCACCCCTCCCACATGTGGAGCATCTGACATTTCGTACTGTCAGTTAAGCCCTGCCAGTCGCCCACGTCAAGCGTTTTCGTGACTACGCAATCGTCCCTTAAGCAGCGCGTCGCACCGCAGACACCGAATTGGGTTATCGCGCCGTTCTTTCCGGCGGGAGAAGACGCGGCGTGAGTCGGCACCGCAATCGGGCGCGATCGGGGGCGCCGCGCGGGATTGCCGGAATCGTCGCAATGTCAGCCGAGAATGCGATTGGCTTCGGCGAGCAACTCGGCCTGCCGAGACCAGCTACCCACCAAAGTGACTGCTACCCGTTCGGCTCCGGCTTCGCGCAGAGCGGCCAGCTCCTCGGCGACCTCGGCCGGAGTACCGGCCATGACCATCGCGACGGCCAGCTCGTACGGGAAGCCGTACATGCCGGCAGGGTCAGCCACGGCTTCCACCGCGGCGCGACGATCGGGCACCGCCGGATCGCCGGCGATGGCGGCCATCACGAACCCGGTGATGCTCGGCGCCGGCCGGCCCGCCGCCACAGCGAGTTCCGTGAGCCCGTCGCGGACCCGAGCGATTTCAGCCGGCGGCAGGGGCAGACCGAACCACCCGCCGGCCTCAACAGCCCGGTTCAGGGCCGCTTGCGATATTCCGCCCACCAGGATCGGTGGAACGATGGCGCCGGGCAGCAACTGATACTCGACACCGTCGCACCCCGATGCAAAACGGCCGGAGATCAGATCAGGAAGCACACGCAGAGCCGCATCGGTCAATCGGCCCCGATCGCGTCGGGCCACGCCTACGGCCCCCCAAGACCCTGGATGACGGTCCTCGCCAATTCCAACACCGAGGATCACCCGGTTATCGGACAGGTGTTGCAGCGTGGCTACTTGCTTGGCCACCCAGGCCACCGGCCGCAGTGGAAGCACCATGATGCCGAAGCCCAGCTTGATTCGCTCTGTGGCTGCGGCCACCGCAGCCAGAACTGTGGTGCTCTCGAAAAAGGCCATTTCGCTGCCGGCCACCAGTTGGTCGATCACCCACACGGACTCGAAACCGAGGCCCTCCGCCTGCCGGGCGGCGGCGACGACATCCGACGGCACCTCCGCAGTAGGACTCATGGTGGGCAGGAAAACCCCTATGTCAGGTCCAGACATGTTGCGCTCCTTGCTTTGTCAATGTTGTCAGGGACTGGTGAAAGACCCGATGACCACCACGGCAATATCGACGGATGCCGCTCACCCGACGATCGCCGCTGCGATGCCCAGATTCGCGAGCATCGGGCGCCGGTCTGAGTTGATGCACCCGGCGAATCTATACCAATCCGACATTACGCCATGTCAGATTTTGGGCCAATCGCTCGGGTCTGCTTGACAGGCTTTAGACGGCCAATTTGCTGTGGCATACGTTGATAGATTGATCTAGTACGGCGGGCAGTCTGCAGCAGTCCGGGGCATGCGCGGACCGCAGTGCGGATCCGGTGTCACCGTTGCCAACATGACCTCAGGGTCAAGTCTGGCTCAGCCACGGCGTATGGACCGTGTCCGCGGCTATACCTTCACGTGGGAGATACGAAATGTCGGCATCTACGTACGCGCCGGAGGCGCACCTATCCCCGGCTCAACGTCTCGAGCTCGGCCCCAAGGTTGCCGACCTCGACACGTCCCAATGGCCGATGGAGCTTGATACCGAGCGCTACTGGTCCGACGAATTCGCCGAGCTCGAGCGTGTCCACCTGTGGCCGCGCACGTGGCAGGTCGCCTGCCACGAGTCTGAGGTGCCGCAACCGGGCTATTGGTTCGAATACACGCTGCTTGATCAGTCGTACTTGATCGTGCGCGGGAATGACAACAAGATTCGCGCATTCATCAACGCCTGCCGGCATCGTGGCAACGCCTTATGCGAAGGCCACGGCCATTCCGCGCGGTTAACCTGTCCCTTCCACCTCTGGCAGTTCGAACTCGACGGCCGTCTCCGCAAGATCTCCGATGAGGAGGAGGAGTTCGCCTCCCGCGATAAGTCGAACCTCGGACTGATCCCAGTCCGCGCCAGCTTTTCGGGGGGTTCGTCTTCATCAATCCGGATCCTGATGCACCGCCCCTCGACGACTATCTGGGCGACGAGGTCAAGGCTCTGCTCGCGCCCTACCGAACGAAAGAGCTGATCCCGTTGGGCTTCAACGTGAGTCAGCCTCTGGCAGCCAACTGGAAGGCTGGCATCGAGGCGTTTATCGAGCAATATCACGTTCACGCCATCCACCCTCAGGTCCTGACCACAAGCGACGACAAGGACATGCACTACGGCTTTTTCGGCGATCACGACGTGTTCACCGTCGCCTACGCCGTCGCGAGCCCGCGCCTCGGCAACGTCATACCGGAGCGGATCGTCAAAGGATTCGGTTCGATGGCCGAGGCGATCCAGGGCCCCGGCGCGAGCAATCCGATGGAGGAACTCGTCACTCCTTACCGTGACGAGACCGGCAAGATCACATTCCCCCCCGGCGTCTCGCTGCGCTCCCTCTTCCAGCAGGCCAACCGCGCCGCGGCCGAGGCCGACGGGCAAGACGTGTCCGGGTTGACCGACAACCAGATGAGCGACGCGCACTCCTGGTTGCTGTTCCCGAACACCACCATGGTCGTGCGCGCGCGGGAAACGCTGTTCTTTCGCTTCCGCCCTGATCCCTCCGGCGATCCGAACCGCTGCATCTTCGACGTAGTCAACTATCAGTGGGTTCCCCCGAAGGACCGCGAAAAGCTGACAACGCAGCACAATTGGATCCCCCAGGACCAGAGCTTGGGCCTCGTGCTCGACCAGGACCGGGAGCAGATCCCGCGTCAGCAGCGCGGTCTGCGCAACCGGGCGCTAAAGACGGTGGTCCTCGCACGCAACGAGTCTCGCATAGGCCATTTCCACCAAACGTTGAACCGATACCTCGGAGTCCAGCCGACCATCTAGCCGGATGCTTGCCCGCAGCGACGCCGACGACGGTGCGCGAAGACTCAAGAGGTGCTATGAGCGAATCTGGCCCCCACGTCGTCATCGTTGGGGCGGGCCACGCAGGCGGGTCGGCCGCCGCCATCCTGCGACAATATGGCTTGACCGGGCCCATCACCCTGCTCGGGGAGGAGGCAATCGTTCCCTACCAACGGCCGCCGCTTTCCAAGGCGTGGTTAACCGGAGAGGCTGACGCGGACTCTCTGGCGCTGCGGCCGGCGAGCTTTTATCCGCAGGTTCAGATCGATTTGCGCCTGAACCAGAAGGCGGTGCGGATCGAGCGCTCCGCCAGGATAATTCACGTCAACACCGGTGCGGCGGTCTGCTACGACAAGCTGATTCTGGCAACCGGTGCGCGGGCCAGACCCTTGGCCGTACCGGGCGCCGACCTCTTCGGGGTGATGTCCCTGCGCAATTCGGTGGACGCCGAGATACTCAAGGCGTCCTTGGGCAAAGGCAAGCGCCTCGCGGTGATCGGCGGCGGCTACATCGGCCGCGTCGGCGCGGGCCCTGGGCGCCGAGGCAATGGTGATCGAGGTCATGCCCCGGGTTCTGGCGCGGGTGGCCTGCGAAGAATTGTCGACCTATTTTCACGATTATCACCGTGCCCGCGGTGTTGCATTCGAATTGAGTGTGGGGGTCACCGGATTCGAAGGTGCGGATGGCCGCGTCATCGCGGTCAAGCTGGCTGATGGGCGCGTGATCCCCTGTGACGCCGCCCTAGTCGGCATCGGCGCAATTCCCAATGCAGAACTGGCGCAAGAGTGCGGCCTGAAATGTGCTGACGGCGTGGTCGTCGATCTGACTGCTCAGACCTCCGATCCGGACATCTTCGCGATCGGCGACGTGACGCGCAGACCCATGCCACTCTATGGCCGTCACGTCCGCCTGGAAAGCGTCGCCAACGCCTTGGAGCAGGCCAGGCAGGCCGCCGCGGCCATCGTCGGCAAGCCCGAGCCGCGGCCAGAAGTCACGTGGAACTGGTCCGACCAATACGATCTGAAGCTTCAGATCGGCGGGCTTGCGGTGGATGCCGACTCGATTCTGTTGCGCGGAGATCCTGCGAACGGCAGTTTCGCTGCCTTCCACCTGAAGGGCGACGTGATCCGCGCCGTGGAAGCGGTCAACGCCGCCCCGGAATTCATGGGCGGTAAACAGTTGATCGCCGCGCAGAAGCCGATTGCGCGAGAACGGCTTTTGGATATCACGATTTCAATGAAAGAGGTTGCCGCCTAACGTAACCCAAGGGCGCGAAAGGGAGCACATGGCCAAGATCACCTATATCGAACACGACGGCACCGAGCATGCCGTCGACGTGAAGGCGGGATTTTCGGTGATGGAAGGGGCGGTGAGACACAATGTGCCCGGTATTGACGCCGAGTGCGGCGGCGCTTGCTCCTGCGCCACCTGTCACGTCTTTGTGGATGAATGCTGGCTGGCCAAGACCGGCGAGCGGACCGCGATGGAAGAAACCATTCTCGACTTCGCTGACGGAGTTGAGCCCAATTCACGACTGTCATGCCAGATCAAGGTCAGTGATGCCTTGGACGGCCTGATCCTGCGCATGCCCGAAAGCCAGCAGCGCTAAGCGAATCGCTCGTCTTGGCCCGGCTGTCAGAATCACGAACACCGGCAGCCGCACTGTGTCACGTGACTCACGGCAAGAGCCACTCGGCATTCGTTCGGAAGAACTTTGTGGTGATCTCCTCGCCGAGGGGCTCGATCTTGTTGAGCATGTTTTTCATCGAGTCTTTGGTGCCTTCGACATGCGGGTAGTCGGTGGAGTAACAGAACACGTCGGCCAACTCGGGGTCATCTTGGAAGTAGCGGTCGACGGGCTCGAAATTGAACGGTGAGACTCGGATGTTGCGCGCGATGTACTCGGAGGGCTTCAACGAGAATTTCGCCGCCGCGGCTCCGGGAAACACCTTGATGTACATGTCCATCCGCCGCGCGGCGCATCCGACCCAGTGCGCCCCGACCTCCATCAGACCGAGCCGCAGCCGGGGGAATCTCTCGAACACCCCACCGAGCACCATGGCAGAGACGTAGTTGTCTAGCGACATATGCACGGCGGAAAAGAGCTGGATGTTGGCGTTCGGGATCTCTGGTGACTGGAACAGATCCTGGAACGTTTCGGCGATCATCCAGCGAGGATCCAGAAAGAAGAACTCGGTTCCTATGTGCAGCGTCACGGTGATGTCGTTTTCCTCGAAGAGGCGCCACAACGGGTCGAGCAGTGAGTGCGCCGGTGAGACCCCGCCGGGTGGGACGTCGGCCTGCACGTATACCGCACGGACACCGCCCTCGATCAATCTCTTTGCCGTGTCGATCATTTCGTTCACGTCGGGGCGGGTGGGGACGATCCCGACCATCCGGATTCGCCCGTCGGCCAAGACCGCATTGTCGATGACCCAGTCGTTGTACGCGCGCAGGAAGCTCGTTGTGAAGTCCGACCTGGACATGCCTTCAAAGACGGACTGGTCGCCCCAGCGCTGCTCGTAGACGAGGTCGGTCATCCCGCCGACCATGATCGCAGCAATTGCCGTGGTCGGAAAGACCAGCTGACGATCAATGCCCATGGCGTCCAAGACTTCTGCGCGCCGGCCGAGGTCGATCGCGCTCGGTGCCGACGGTCCCTTGACCTTCCAGATATCCTCGGGGTCAACATGGCTCGTATCGCCCACAAGGTCCGGCTGGCACATGTTGTCCGCATTTCCCGCAGTCTGGTCCGCAGATTCGAGAATCCTGCCCATGATTCGGCCGGGCTGGCCCAAGACATCCTCGAGCAGGTGGCTGGGGATCATCTCGTGACTGTCAACGTCGTGTGCAAGGAGCTTCATTGCAACCTCTCTGGCTTTGTTTCGGGAAGCTCGGCGCTCCGAGCCTCTTAGCGTGTCGTAGCGGCGCCACAGTCGGCCGGCTCCGCCGCTTAGTTTGCCCTAGGTGTTCCTGAGATGCCACCGAACAGCAAGGGCTGCAGGAGTATTCCCGGATATCACAGCAAGCAAGGGGTCGTCCCGCAGTCGCACAACCGTGGTGTGCAGCACACCTTCATCGAGTGCTGCACACCACCCACGCGGCGCCAGCCGTCATCTACGACGTGGCCGTGCGCCGATGTCCAGCTGTGCATAGGGCTGTTGGGCTATTGGTTCTATTGGATCAGTGGTGCGGGTTGGCCGCGTGCGCGGCCGCTCGATCCAGTCGATCCACCGGCGGCGGGGCGACTTCCTCCAGCGTCGAAACGCCCGGGACGTCGGCAAAGTCGGCACCGAGGATGTCGTACATCAGCTTGGCGAACGGCGTCTCCATGAACATTCGCTCGCCGCTGATCAGACCGCCGTCGAACGAAATCGCCGTCGAGTACCGGCCCGTGACACGCTTACCGTTGTCATCGTCGTAGTACACGTAAGCATCGCGGATCAGCGCGTTCTCATCCATCGAATACGCTTGAACCCGCTTTTCCGCCCAGACATTGCGCTTCTCGGCCCCGGTCAGCCACCGCTTGTAGAGTTCGCGAACTCCTTCGGCGCCCTGGATGTGCCATCCAATGCTGGGAAGCTCGTACACCGGTGTGGCAGTGAGGGTCGACATCACCGCGTCAAGATCATTGTCAAACTCAGCAGTCTCATGAACGATGAGGATCTCTTCCATCTGCTTCAGAGTTGATTTCTCCATCTTCTGTGTTTCCTCTCTTGTACTCGTACTTGGACGTGACGCCTTGTCACTCCACGGGAATTCGGGCCAGCCGATTGCGTTTGTCGCCACGGCCGAAAGCGGCGCTTTCTGGGAGGAAGGCGGGGCCGTCGTTCTTGACGCTCAGATAGTGCACGCGCACGGCGGCGTTGCCTGGGGTCAGGCCATCGAGGGTGAATTGCTGCACGCCGCCGCTGAGCACAGCGTCACTCATGTTGGCGACGAAACCGTTAAAGGACCCTGACATTACACATCCTCGGAACGTGAATTGCCCTCAGGTTGAGGCTATTTGATTCGCACAAATTATGCAACGATAACCGTGACATATTTACTGCATATACTGCCCGGCATGACTTCCCGACCCCGCGGACGGCCTCGTGACGACACCGTCGACAGGCGCGTGCTGGCCGCTGCGGTCGAGGAACTGGCGGACAAGGGCATTGCGGAGTTCACCATCACGTCGGTGGCAGCACGGGCGCGCGCAGCCAAACGCAGCATCTACGCGAGGTGGCCTCACCGCGAAGACCTCATCCTGGCCGGAATATCCACCCTCGCAGCCACATTGGACCCGCCTCGTACGGGATCGATCAGCCAAGACCTGGTCGTCCTGGTCGACGAGATCGCCGCCGTGTTCGTCGAACCACGACTCACCATCCTGCAACGGTGCGCGGCCGAGATCGCGGATTACCCGGACCTGTACGTCGTCTTCAAACGCGACTCGGTCGATCGTTGCCTGGCTGCCATCGAAGACGCCCTTCACGACGCCATCACCCGCGGCGAAATTCGCGCAGACATCAAACCCAGTACCGTGGCGGACGCCATCATCGGCGCTATCTCGTTGCGCGCGTCCGCCAATCTGGCCGACTTCTTTGCAGTCTCCGATCACGAAGACCTGATAGGCCTCCTTCTCGACGGTCTGCGCACACGCGACCGCTGATACCTGATACCTTCTCAGCGTCCGCTCTGGACCAAACCATCAGCCGGCCGACCCGCCCCCTCGGGGACAAGAAACTCGTCGCCTAATACCTCCCAGCCAGGCGGCAGCCCGGCTCCGCCGGGTTCATGATCCAGCCTCGGCCTTCGCCTTGAACGTCTTCGCCATGAAAGCCGGATCGATCAACATCCCGTGCACCTGCTGGTTGTGACTGTGGCACAGCTGGTGATATGCGAACGACGTCTGCATCGCGTTGACGCGCCCCTGATTGTCCTGGGCAACGTTGACGGCCTCCTTCGCCAGCTTCAGCGCGAACAACGGCTTTTCGGCGATGCGCGACGCCAATTGCAACGTGAACGACTCGAGTTCATCGAGGGGCACAACGTGGTTCACCATGCCGAGCCGATGGACCTCCTCAGCCGTGAGGAAGTCGGAGGTGAACAACATCTCCTTGGCCTTACGGACGCCAACCTCGAACGGGTGGTTGAAGAACTCCGCGCCGGAGACGCCCATCGACACGGTGTTGTCCTGGAACAGGGCATCATCGGCGGCAACGATCAGATCGCAGGGCCATACGAGCATGAGGCCACCGGCGATCACCTTGCCCTGCACGGCCGCGATGGTCGGTTTCGGAAGGTTGCGCCACCGCTCCGACAGTCCGATGTACATCTCCTTCTCCACCGCCATCTGCGATTCGGCACCGGCGCAACCGAAGCCGCACCAGGTGCCGACCCGCTGGTGATCGGCCACCACCTGGAGCGCATTGCGCTCGCGCAGGTCATGCCCGGCGGAGAAGTGTGGGCCGTTCGCGGCGAGAATGATGACGCTGACCGAATCATCCTGCGCGGCAGAGTCGAACGCGTCATTGATCTCGTACAGCATGCGCATGCTCTGCGCATTCCTCGCCTCGGGCCGGTCGAGCAAGATACGAGCGACCTTCTCGGCCGGCCGCTCGTACTGTATCGTCTCGAACTCGCTCAAGGTCACGCCTGCCCATCCGTCTGGAGCAGCCGGGACGTGGTGTCGGCCAGAACAGCGGCGGCCGTGGCTACAGCGCCCTCGACGCGCTCGGGCGTCAGGGGCGGGGTGAAGGCGGCGGCAAAGGGGGTCGGCAGGTCGCTCTGGGCAACGGGACGTCGGTGAGAGAACGTGTCGAACCCGGCCTTGCCGTGATAAGCGCCCGAGCCGCTCATCCCGACGCCGCCGAACGGTGCGGCGTCGTTGATGTAGGCCAGCCCGAAGTCGTTGCGCGAGATAGCACCTGAGGTGGTGTTCAGCAAGAAACGCTGGAAATCATCGGTGTCCGCGCCGTACCAGTAGGACGATAGCGGGTGTTCGCCGGTTGCGGCGTAGGCGATCGCTTCCTCGACGTCGAAATAGGTGTGCACCACCAGCACCGGACCGAAGATCTCCTCGCTGTTGATCGCGGCATCCGCCGGGGTATCGAGTAACAGCGTCGGGGGGAATCGGCGAGAGCCGGCGTCCGGCATCCGGCCCTTCTCGGCCTCGGCCACCATCACGATCTCCCTGGCGCCCTTAGATTTTGCGTCCTCAACAAGACCGCGGACGCGCGCGTAGTTGGCGTCATTGATGATCGACACGACGTCGGGGTTGTCGATAAAGGTTGGGAAGTGTGCGAGCACCGCGCTCTGGTACGCCTCGACGAAGGCGTCCTTGCCCGACTCGGGGACGAAGGCGTAGTCCGGGCACAGGCACACCTGACCGTTGTTGACCAGCCGGGCTGCGGCGAGTCGTGTTGCGGCATCGGCGATGTCGGCGTCAGGGGCGACGATCGCGGGGTTCTTGCCGCCGAGCTCGAGTGTCACCGGCACCAGGTTCTTTGCGGCGGCCGTGGCGACGAGACGTCCGACCTTGGGTGAGCCGGTAAAGAAGATGTGGTCGAGGCGCAGGTTGGTGAACGCGGTGGCGGTCTGCAGCCCACCGTTGACGACCACGACCTCCTCGGGGCTCATCCTGGTGGCGACCGCACGCGCGAACACCGTCCCGGTGCGTGGCGTCATGTCGGAGAACTTGATCATCACCCTGTTGCCGGCGGCGAGAGCCTCGACGGTCGGCGTGAACACGAGGACGACCGGAAAGTTCCACGGACCTATCACTCCGACAACACCTTTGGGGCGATTTTGGATGAAGGTCGGAAAGGCACCGCCCAGTCCGCCCGGCACTTCGGTGGGGGCCATCCACGCCTCGAGGTTCTCCCGAGCGTAGGCGATCGTCGCCATTCCGCCGAGGATGTCGAGCTCCATCGAAGTGGTCGAGGGCCGGCTGCCGAAGTCGGCGTCGAGCGCCTCGGCGAGTTCGGCACTGTGCTCCAGGACCGCCGCCACGAAGCGGTCGATGCGGTCGCGCCGGGTCGCGGCGTCGGGGATCGGATCAGCGGCCTGGGCGGCCCGCTGAGCATCGAGAAGGCGTTGCAGTTCCTCGGGCGCGACTTCGGCGATCGATTCGGTGGTCCTGATCATTTGGTCAGTCATATGCTCGGCTCCTTTTGTGCAGGCGAATACTGTGCGGCGATCTCGCTGGCCCACCGGTAGTCGGCCTTCCCCGCCGGGCCGCGCACCACCGCGTCTACGCGGACAATGGCTTTCGGCAACTTGTACCGGGCCAGTCGCTGCTCGGCGTCAACCAGGAGTTCTTTGTCGGTGGGATCGTGCCCGGAAAGTAGCTGCACGACGGCGACGACCTCATTGCCCCATCGCTCGCTCGGCCGTCCCACCACGATGACGTCGCCGACAGCAGGATGGCCGATCAGCGCGTCCTCGACCTCCTCGGCAAAGATCTTCTCCCCACCGGAGTTGATCGTCACCGAGTCGCGTCCGAGGAGCTCGACACGGCCGTCTGCGAGGTGCCGCGCCCGGTCGCCGGGCAACGACATGCGGTGGCCTTCGACGGTGGGAAACGTCCGCTCAGTCTTGGCGCGGTCCCCCAGGTATCCGAACGGAATCGGACCATATCGGGCCAACCATCCCGTCGCGGGATCCCCCGGCTCGAGGATCCGACCGCGATCCTCATCCACCACGCAGGTGCCCATCGCCGGGGTGAAGACACCCGAGACCGCCGGCGCCGCACTGGTACTCACGTTGGTCAGCTGCGAACCGGTCTCCGACGAACCGGCCACATCCGCGACGGCGACGTGGGGCAGGAGTCGCAAGATGCGGTCCTTGACCGACGCACTGGTGACGGCGCCGCCAACGCCGATCAGCTGCAGGGAACGCCCGTGGCGGCCGCCGCGCTCGAACTCATCACACAGCGGGGTGGCGAACGAATTACCGACGAGGTTCATGACCTGCACGCCTTCGTGGTCGATCAGGTCCCACACCGACGCGGGGTCGAGTCGATCCACGACATCGGGGAACACGACCGTGCCGCCGCCCAGAATGCCGGACATGGCCAGCCATTGAGCCGCGCCGTGCATGAGCGGCGGCAGAGGCAGCACGACGCGCCGGTCAGCGGCCGCAACCAAGGCGACACCGTCGGCGAGCGACGCCGCGTCGAACATGCCGTCGGGCAGAAATCCGGCCACGGCGCCCTCGAGGATGTCCGCCTGGGTCCACATCGTCCCCTTCGGCATCCCGGTGGTGCCACCGGTGTAGAGCAGGTAGAGATCGTCGGCCGTCGGAGCGGTTGGGGGCGTGGCGGCGCTGGAGGCCGATAGCGCGTCCTCGTAGTCCAGGGCGCCGGGTAGCAATGCGTTGCCGGATTCTTCGGCGACCTGGAGCAGGAGAACCGGCGGCTCGCGCAGCAGATCGAGGACCGCGGCGAGTGTCGGTGCGAAGCGGGCGTGGTAGATGATCGCGCGAGGCGAGGCATCGTTGAGAAGATAGGCGAGCTCGGCTTGAACGTAGCGGTAGTTGACATTCAACGACGCCGCACGAGCGCCGGTAGCACCGAGCATCCCTTCCAGATACTCGTTGCCGTTGTGCAGATACAGCGCAACGTGGTCCTGGCCGGACTCCCACGGCGCCAGGTCAGTACGCTCCCGGTTGGCGGTAATGCCTTGTGCCAGCAGGATATTCGCCAAGCGATTGGTGCGCTCGGCCACGTCGCGGTACGTCAGCCGCCGTTCGCGGAACACGATGCAGTCGCGCTCGGGCATCGCCGCAGCAATCCCCGCGAACAACTCGGCGTGGTTGTATCGCATCAGATCTCCATCGGGGGCAACGTGGAAAAGTCGCAGGCCCCGACGCTGGGGATCAACCAGGGCCTGCGACTCGGCATGAGATCGGCCTAGCTGCAGCGGATGTCGACGAGAGCCTGACGTCGCTCGTCGCGCACGACACGCAGCGCCTCCTTGAGTGCGCCGACGAGCTCGCTGCGATGGTGGACCGTCGCGCCGTGGCCGCCCGACGCGATGCAGTAGGCCGCCAGGTCCGGCGACGGCGAGAGATTGGAGAAACGGTCCTCGCGAGTGGTGACAGCTGTTCCGTCCGGATAGACGAGCTCCGTCGCCATGTCGACCGCCGTCCAGTTGCTGTTGTTGGCCACGATCGTCAGCACCGGAAGGTTGTGCTTGGCGGCCGCGTGGTGGCAGGCCGCCGGGTTGGCGAACATGTAGGCACCGTCACCGAGCGTGGCGACCACGGTGCGGTCCGGCGCGGCGTACTGGGCGCCCAGCGCCGCGGGAAGGCCCCAGCCCAGACCTCCCGATGCGGGCAAAAAGTAGTACGTGCCCGGCTTCCTGCGGCGGAGTAGGCAGTACGTCGACACGTACTCGTTGAACACGATGTCGTCTTCGTCCAGCAAGTCACCCAGGGCGGCCGAGATGGCCACGGCGGTGATCGGTGCGTCGGCGTCGCGATTGTTCTCTTGTCGCCGCTGCTCTTCAATACCGTCACGCCTCGCCGAGGCGACGCTACGGATGCGCTCGGGCCGGGCCTGATCGATGCCGTCGGCGCGGTCCTCGAGGGCCTCGATCAGCCGGGTCAGGAACGCGGCCGGTGTGGCGCTGATGTTGAGGTCGGAGCGGTGCGACCGCATCGGATACGTGGAGTACAGCGGATCGACACCGACCTGGGCGATGAAGGTATCTGCCGGCGGGGTCTCCCGCGCCTGAATCCATGGCACGTCGCACTCGAGGAAGACGATGACGTCCGCCTTGTCGAGCACGGCCGCGACAGTGGACGCGACGCGGTATGGATGGTCGGACGGGATGTTCAGGTAGCGGCCCCACGGGTCGGCGACGCCGATCCCGAACCGGGTGCACAGGTCGCCGAGCAGACTCACGGATTCGGGCTCGGCGCCGGCCGCTGTCGCCACGATGACCGGGAAGGCGGCGGCGGCCAGCCGGTCCGCGAGCGCTTCGACGTCGTCCGGGTCGGGCTGCACTGCGGTCTGTACCGGCGTGCGCCGGTGCGCTTCCGCCGGTTTATCCACCGCCTCGGCGAGAACCTCGCGGGGCAGCGAGAGATAGACGGGCCCGCGGGGGTGGGCGGCGGCGACGCTCAGGGCGCGGTCGACAACGGCCTCGACGTGGCGTGGATCGCGCAGCTCGTAGTCCCACTTGACGAACTCACGCACCATACTGGCCTGGTCGAACATCTCCTGTGACCAGTGGATCGGCAGGTCACGGGCGCCCGTGGCGCCCGATTCGAGGATCGGTGAACGACCGGCGGTAACAAGCAGCGGTACCCGATCGCGGGCGGCGTTGGCGACCGAGCACACAGCGTTCCCCGTGCCGACGTTGACGTGGAGCATCAGGGCCTGTGGGCGTCCCGTCACCAGAGCAGCGCCGTGGGCCATGCCGCCGGCAAGGTTTTCGTGTGCGCAGATGACGGGCGTCGGCAGCGTCGGACCGCCGTCCTCTTTCTTGTTGTCCGCATAGGCCTCGACGATCGGCGCGAAATCGGTCCCCGCATTCACGAAGAACGACTCGATGCCGAGCTCGGCAAGCGCGGTGAGATAGCGGGTGGCGGCGGTCTGCGACATTTACGGCTCTCTATTCGGTACTCGGATGGGTGTTAGGGCTGACCTGGTGCGCAGCGAGGGAATGATCGATGCGAGCTCGCGCCACTCGGCCACCGGCAAACGCTGCGTATCCGAGGTCTGCACCTGCACGCACACGTGGTCCGCACCGGCATCGAGGTGCTCCTGCACCCGGGCTGCGATCTGCTCGAGGGACCCCCAGGCGACGATCGCGTCGACAAGCCGATCGCTTCCCCCGCCATCCAGATCGTCGTCACCCCAGCCCAGGCGCCGGAGGTTGTTCGTGTAGTTCGGCAGCGTCAGATACATCGCCATGAATCGGCGAGCGATCTGGCGCGCGGCGGTCGGGTCGCTCTCGAACACGACGGTCTGGGCGGGGGCAAGCAGTGCGTCCCCGCCGAGCGCCTCACGGGCGACGGCACTGTGCTCAACTGGCACGAAGTACGAATGCGCGCCCACGCCGCGCTCGGCGGCCAGTCGCAGCATCCGCGGTCCAAGTGCTGCCAGCACGCGCCGGGGGGCCACCGGCGAGGCCGCTCCCAGGAAAACGCCCGCATCCATCTTGTTGAGGTAGTCGACCATCGTGGAGTATGGCTTGTCGCCGTATTCACCTTGATGAGCGCCGTTGACCAGCGGCTGATGACTCACCCCCACACCCAGCAGGAACCGCCCCGGGAAGGCCTCGCTCAGCGTGCGCCAGCCCGCGTTCATCGTCATGGCGGTGCGCGCGTGCAAGCTGGCAATGCCCGTCGCCACCGTGATACGAGCGGTATCCCGTAGCAGGAGCGCCGCGTTGGCGAATGGCTCGCGAGCCACCGCCTCGGGCACCCACAGCGCGCCGAAGCCCAGTTCGTCAAGCTCGGCAGCCGCCTGTTGGGCGCGCGTCATCGGCTGCACATCGAGCTGTGCCGACCAGATGCCGAGCGGACCGAGGTCTGGAATGCAAGCCTTGTCAGTCACAGCGGCTGTCACGGCAAGAGCCACTCGGCATTCGTTCGGAAGAACTTTGTGGTGATCTCCTCGCCGAGGGGCTCGATCTTGTTGAGCATGTTTTTCATCGAGTCTTTGGTGCCTTCGACATGCGGGTAGTCGGTGGAGTAACAGAACACGTCGGCCAACTCGGGGTCATCTTGGAAGTAGCGGTCGACGGGCTCGAAATTGAACGGTGAGACTCGGATGTTGCGCGCGATGTACTCGGAGGGCTTCAATGAGAATTTCGCCGCCGCGGCTCCGGGAAACACCTTGATGTACATGTCCATCCGCCGCGCGGCGCATCCGACCCAGTGCGCCCCGACCTCCATCAGACCGAGCCGCAGCCGGGGGAATCTCTCGAACACCCCACCGAGCACCATGGCAGAGACGTAGTTGTCGACTGCCATATGCACCGTCGAGAAGAGCTGAATATTGGTATTCGGGATCTCCGGTGACTGGAACAGATCCTGGAAGGTCTCGGCGATCATCCACCCCGGGTCCAAGAAGGCGAACTCGGTTCCGATGTGCAGCGTGACGGTGATGTCGTTTTCCTCGAAGAGGCGCCACAACGGGTCGAGCTGCGAGTGCGCCGGTGAGACCCCGCCGGGTGGGACGTCGGCCTGCAAGTATACCGCACGGACACCGGCCTCGATCAATCTCTTTGCCGTGTCGATCATTTCGTTCACGTCGGGGCGGGTGGGGACGATGCCTACCATCCGGATTCGCCCGTCGGCCAAAACCGCGTTGTCCATGACCCACTCGTTGTACGCGCGCAGGAAACTCTTGGCGAAGTCTGGTCGTGATGCACCCTCGAACACCGACATGTCACCGCCGAACCGCATTTCGTAGGCAATGTCATTCATGCCACCGACGATCATCGCTGCGATCGCCGTGGTCGGAAAGACCAGCTGACGATCGATGCCCATCACGTCCAGCACCTCGACGCGCCGGCCGAGGTCGATCGCGCTCGGTGCCGACGGTCCCTTGACCTTCCAGATATCCTCGGGGTCAATATCTTTCATGTCGCCGACGATGTCCGTCTGGTGCATGTTGGTCGCAGTCGGATCTGGGCGGAGCTTGTCCGCGGATTCAAAGACTTTGCCCATGATTCGGCCGGGCTGGCCCAGGACGTCCTCGAGCAGGTGGCTGGGGATCATCTCGTGACTGTCAACGTCATGTGCAAGGAGCTTCATTGCAACCTCTCTGGCTGATTCTTTCGCGGTTCATGATGAGTGGGTTGAAAGCAAGCGCCAACGGGAGTTCCGCTCGAGTTGCCCTTCGAGTTGGCCTTTGCGCCGCGGACATCGGCGCAGAACCGGTTGACCTTCTCCAGATCGCGCGTTCCAGTGCCATGCGATCTCCATGTTTGGTGCCCATACACGCCTCCCATGGCTCCAAGTCGGCCGCTACACATTCGCCCCGCCGGTTCAATTGATGCTCCGCCGACGTAGCGCCGACCCAGCAGACTAAATAGATTGCTCTAGTACGATCAGACAATCATAATTGTCCGAACTCGTCAACCCTTGGCGGACAGCCCGGCGAGGGCGCACACCATCACCCAACTGGAAGGGAACCATGCCCGTCATTCCTGAATCCCACCGCGACCTAGTCGAGGCGCCGCTTGTCGCGTCGCTGTCCACCGTCGGCGCCGACGGGACACCTCAAGTGACGGCGATCTGGTTCGTCACGGAAGGTGACACGGTGAAGGCGTCGCTGGTGACTTCAAGGCAAAAGTACAAAAATGTGATTGCACATCCGCAGGCGACGCTGTTCATCATCGATCCGAGTAATCCGTTCCGGACACTCGAGATTCGGGGGGCGGTGGAAGTCGGCGAGGATCCGAAGCTGGAGCTTTTCGAGAATATTCTTCGGCATTACGGCCATGATCCAGCCGCTTTTCCTGGGCCGCGCGAGGGGCGGGTCGCTATCACCTTGCTGCCGAGCCGCATTGTTGCTCAGGGCTGACCGATGCATCTGCCGCGAAGCGGCCGCGCCGACGTCCTCTCGTCCGGCGCGGTCAGCCCGCTACCCGAACGCGGTGTTCGCGGCGATGGCCGTATCGCGCTGAATCCCTTAGGCTTCGGGTGCCGCCGCGCCGGCCATCGACTGCTGAGCCTCGATGAGTGAATCCATCAGTGAAGGCTTGTCGGCAGCAAATGATAGTTTTTCCATCCCGCCATAAGGATTCTCGAAGCTTGCGACTTCCTCTGGGGAATTGTCTGCATAGACTTCGAGCTCATTGCCGTCAGGGTCGTAGAAATAGACGCTCTTCGTCACCCCGTGGTTGACGGTGTAGGCGATTTTGACGTTTTCGCGCAAGAGCGTGTCATACGCCTCGCGCAGATCATCCTCACTGCGGAGTTTGAATGCGAAATGCTCCATTCCGATCTGGTAGAACGTTCCATCTGGCGCCTCGGAACCGAGTTCGGCTATTCCTAGCTCATGGTGGTCGCGGCCGGTCGAAAGGAAGACGACTGCCGGAGGAATTTTGCCCATCACCTTCAACCCGAGGACCCGGGTATAGAAATCAAGCGACTTCTCCAGGCTGCGAACCTTTATGACGACGTGCGCCACCCTCTCGATCTTGATCATTTGCCCTAAACCTCTCCGATTCCGTTCCCCTTGATGCGGCGACGACGAGCAACTCTCACCAGGCAGTGAGCTCTCAGCGCAGCGAGCTTCATGTCCTGCTTCGTCAACAAAGCAGCAAAGTCGACTCTACTAGATCAATCTATCCACTGACAAGTGGTGATACGGAATCGGACTGCTTACCGACTCGCACGGCATGAGATGCGGTGACGAGCGAAGCCGCGTGGTCCCGGATTCGCGCCCAGGTGCGGATCGACGGGCTTGTCGGCGCTCCCTTCGTTGCCCGATCGGTCAGCTCGCTCGGTTCTTGCGACTCTTTCGGTTATTGCGCTCGGCAAGTCCAGCGGCAACCGCTTTCGCCGCCGCCCGCCCGGCGGTGTGCATCGGCACTGACGATCGCGTGGTGCGTGACAGCAGGACCGCGCCTTCGATCAGGCAAAAGATCTCCACCGCTACATCGCGGGCGCGCTCCGCGGTCATCCCGGCCGCGGTGAATCGCTGCTCGAGCACCTCCAGCCACGATTCGAACGCGTCCGCGGCGGCTGTCCGCATCAGCTCGTCGTTGTTGGCCACCTCCAACGCGATCGTCGCGATTGGGCAGGCATAGCCGTAGTCGGTCTCCTCGAGCATGCCGGCCGCCTGGACGAAGGAATTGGCCGTCGCCTCGACAACGTCCGCGCCGGGCGGGTACGCCGACTCGAGAAGCTCCCGGTAACGTGCGCCGCCATGAGTGAGGGCGGCGGCCCCCAACTCCTGCTTACCGCCGGGAAAGAAGTGGTACAGCGATCCGTAAGGTGCGGCGGCGGCCGCGAGGACGGCCTTGATGCCGGTCGCGCCGAAGCCCTGCCGGCTGAACAGCTCGGCCGCGGACTCCACCAGACGCACTCGTGTGTCTGGCTGCTTTGCGGTCGCTGACGAGGTGGTAGACACGTGTCTACAGTACCTTGCTAGATCAATCTGTCACAAATCTGACGCTAGGCCCTCGCACCTGGAGCGCTTGGGCAATCGCGGTGCCTCAGACCTCGACCGCTCCAGACGTCTCCTAGCTTCGGCCCTCTCTCGCAATCATTTTCAGTACGTAGCCAGGCCCTGCATATGCGTCTGGATCCCACAAAAAGCGCTACGCCCAATCATGCGGCCCGGGTCGACCCCGGAAAGTTCATCGTCTCCTCCGGGCTGGCCAACCATATGATAGATTGATCTAATGGCCTCAGATACCCGCATCTTCGAACTCCGTACGTACGAGGCAGTGCCGGGCAAAATCGACGCGCTCGTGAGTCGCATCGGGGATCATGCCGCGGCGCTGTTCGAGAAGCACGGTATGACCAACATCGGCTTCTGGGTGCAAACCGACGACGAGGGCAAGCGCACCGACACCCTCATCTACGTCGTGGCCCATGCGAGCAGGGAAGCCGCCAAGAAATCGTGGGAGGACTTTTGGGCGGATCCCGAATGGACTGCGGCGAGGTCTAGCGGCGAGCAGGTCACGGCCGGCGCAACGTCCGTGTTCATCGAACCCACCGAATTCTCGAAACTGCGCTGATGTGCACGTGAAAGCTTCACCGCGGCTGGGGCTTTCACGCGGTTCCCAGCGGTCATCACCCTGTGGGCCGATCGGTGCCGGAGGAGGCTCCTGCGCGCGCCCACAATCTCGACACCCTTCCGCCTGGCTAGGACGACCCCGAGGACAACGCTTGCCTTCGCTCTTCGACCTCACCGGACACGTCGCTCTGATCACCGGAGCCAACTCCGGGATCGGGCTCGGCATGGCACACGGACTCGCCCAAAGTGGCGCCGACGTATGCATCTGGGGCACCAACGCCGAGCGCAACGAGGCCGCGGGCCAGGAGCTCGCGAAGCACGGCACACGGGTGCGGGCGATCCGGTGCGACGTAGGCGACGAGCGCGCGGTGACCGCGAGCTTCGCGGAGACAGTGGAGCACTTCGGAAGGGTCGACTCCTGCTTCGCGAACGCGGGAGTGCGGGCCCCCGATATTGCGTTCGTCGACACGAGTCTCGTTGATTTTCAAGAGGTCACCAGGGTGAATCTGGATGGAGCATTCCTTACCCTGCGCAGCGCGGCGAGGCACATGATCGCGCGCGGCGGCGGGGGCGTGCTGGTAGGAACGTCGAGCGTTTCGGCTCACCACGGAACCCCCCGCGGTCAGGCCTACGCGGCGAGCAAGGCCGGATTGACCGCGATGATCAAGGGGTGCGCCGTGGAACTGGCGCGGTATGGGATCAACGCACATTCGATGGTGGTCGGCTGGACCGAGACGCCCTTGGTGTCGCGAGAGTTCGGAAACCCGACGTTCGAAGAAAACGTCATGAAGCGAATGCCACAGCGCCGTTGGGGCGCACCCGACGATTTCGCACGGATCGCCGTGTACCTTGCCGGCGGCGTCGGCGGGTTCCACACCGGTGACGAGATCGTCATCGACGGCGGATACTCGATCTTCTAGGGATCTACTCGTTGTTGGCGAAGTCGGCCACGTCCGCTTCGAACGCGATGCCCGCGAGTCGGCGGAATTGGCTGCCGTGGAAGACGAGCGGAGCGGACTTGGGATTGGCCTGCAGGCCTTGGATTTCCAGCAGTGCGACGGCATGGTCGCCGGCCGGAATCTCACCGTGTAGGGAGCACTCCAGCCACGCGGTGGCGCCAAGTATGAACACGGCACCCCCGGAAGCGTGGTCCCAAGCGACATCGGCGAAGCGTTCAGTGGCCTTCTGGGCAAGGCTCATGCAGATCTTGTCTTGGCCCTGCGCCAGCACGCTGATCCCCAAGCGGGGCCGCTCACGCAGCCGCTGCCACGTAGTCGACGATGCCTGAAAGCACACCGAGACCAGTGGAGGTTCGAGCGACACTGACGTGAACGAGCTGGCGGCCATACCCACCGGAGCGTCATCGACCATCGCGCACACGGCGGTGACCCCGGACGGGAAGCATCCGAATGCCCGACGCAGCAGGTCTGGTTCGGCGGCAGGCGACTTGAAAGCGATCATTTGTCAGCCCTCCGAAATTGCCATGGCGAGAACATCACTCGCCCAGTAGACCCGAGTTCACAGTCCGACCGGATCGAAGAATTGCAGTTTCGGCTCACCCTCGATCATGTCGGCGATCGTCTCCATGATCCCGGATTCCATCCGCCAGGTGAAGTAGTTCTCATAGTCCTCACGGCTATTCCACTTCTCCATCACCAGCAGATGTGCGGGGTTGTCCTGGTTCCGAACGAATTCGATGCACACACAACCTTTGTAGGGACGGGTTTCCGGGATGATCTTCACCATGAAGTCACGGATGTCGTCGTAGCGACCTTCCTTGATTGTGAGTTCCATGATGGCCTGGACGGTCATTCCACTCTCTATCGTTCTAGCTTGACCCCGCATCGTCCATGTGCGCTGGCCCTTCGCCCGTTATCTATGTGGTGACCGGGCTGATGCCCCCGGCCAGAATTTTGGCGGTGATGTCGGGGCCGTGGCGATTGTCGAATTCATGGAATGTGGTTTGGATTTCGGTGTGCACGGCTTCGACGAGCGGCAGCCAGTCGCCATGCGTGATGATCAGGAACTGCCCTTTCTGAATGGCTTCGACAACCTGCTCACCGACGCGGTTGGGGTCGGCACCCCGTGCCAGTAGGGCGTTGTTGCCTTCGACCGCAGCGGTGTTCACTTCTACGCCGAGCAATTTCGCTTCGCCTTCGCCAGAACTCTCGCTGATGCGGGTGTTCACCGTTCCGGGGCACAGCACCGAGACACCGATGTCGGTGCCCTCGAGTTCACTGCGCAGCACCATCGACAGACCGAAGCTGGCGAACTTCGCCGACGAGTAGGCGCCGACGCGGACCATTGGCACGATCCCGGCCATTGACGCGGTGTTGACGATATGGGCGCGGCCGCCGCGCCTCTTGAAACGCGGCAGGAAGGTCGCCAAGCCGATGAACTGCCCTTCGACATTGATCTTGTAGACCCAGCGCCAGACTTCCAGTGGCGTCTTGTCGAGCTCCCCTCCACCGTTGGCGCCCGCGTTGTTGCACAGGATCGAGATCGGGCCGAGGACCTCTTCGGCGCGATCGGCCGCGGCCGCCCATTGGTCGGCGTCGGTGACGTCGAGTGGCACAGCGAGCACGGTGCCGCCGGTATCGGTCAACTCCTTTTCGACCTTCGCCAACCTGGTGGCGTCGATATCGGCGAGCGCCACTTTGGCGCCCGCGGCGACGAGCGCGCGGGCCATCCCGAGTCCCATTCCCGACGCCGCGCCCGTCACGAAAGCCGCCTGTCCTGCTGGCCAATTCGTTGTCATACAGACACCATAACCCAATCTGACATGAAATTGTGTCAGATTTATCAAACGGTTGACGCGGAAATCAGCGGACAGTTTTCGGGCCAGCCACACGGCCCTCGGCGAGTCGAGTCGATTTCGCGCTATGGCGCCCTAGCGGGCCTCAAGCGGGGCTTCATCCGCGATCTGCACGATGAGCTTGCCGTCGTGATCCCCGCAGAAGAGCCTGTTCATCGCCTCCGGCGCGCTGTCCAAACCGTGCACGACGCGATCTCTCCAGCGCAACTGTCCGGAGCCGATCCAGGTGGCAAGGTCGGCGTAGGCTTCGCGAGCCCGCGAAAAGTGGTCGAGCACGACGAAGCCCTGAATCGTCAACCGGTTCATGAGCACACGGCCAAAGTCTGTCGGGCCGGCCATGGGTCCCTCCGTGTTGTACGACGAGATCATGCCGCACAACGCCATTCGACCGTTTCGGTTCAACCTGGAGAAGACGGCATCCATGATCGGCCCGCCCACATTCTCGAAGTTCATGTCCACCCCTTCAGGACAGAGCCGGTCGAGTTCATCTCCGACATCCGAGGACTTGTAGTCGATTGCACCGTCAAATCCCAGGTCATCTACGATCCACCGACACTTGTCAGGGCCGCCGGCGATCCCGATCACCCGACAACCCTTGATCGCGATCTGGCCGACAATTGATCCGACAGCACCGGCGGCCGCCGAGACGACAAGCGTCTCACCGGGATTGGGACGGCAGATGTCAAGGAGACCGCAGTACGCGGTGAGGCCAGTCGCACCCAAGACCGACAGCGAGGCGGTGAGCGGGATGTGGTGCCGCTGCCGGATGCGGGTCGCCGTCGCAGCATCAGAAATGGTGTACAGCTGCCAGCCGCCCTGCCCGAGAAGGACGGTATCGCCTGGCTGGAAACGAGACGAAGTGCTGTCCTGCACGACACCGACCGTTACTCCGCGCATGACCTCACCGATGCCTACCGGCGGTAGATACTGATCGCGGCTGCTCATCCATATTCGGTTGGTCGGATCCAACGACAGATAGATGTTCTTCACCAAGATCTGATCGTGCAAGAGGTGCGCGATGGGCGATTCGACCAACTCGAGGTCTGTGCTCTGGACCTCATGATCGGGTCGGTGCTTGAGCACCCATGCCGGATTCATCCCAGCCATGTCACATGCTTTTTCGTCCAAGGGTTGAGCGGAACAACGCGAGGAGAAGTCATGCCGCGCGTGCGACCCGAGGCGTTGTCGCGTCGAAATACGCGGCGGAGTTGAGCCTCAAGACATCAGTGTCGCCAGGTCGCGGATGGGATCGGTACCGTCCCAGTCGGCTGCGGCCGCCGCGCTGGCGGCGAACATCTCCACCGCGAGACCACGCCGCTCCATCAGCTCGCTCATGCAACCGATCATCGGCCGAGTATCGACGTAGGCAACCGGCGTCTGGCCCGCAACCACTCCCCTCATCACCACCTCGAAACCGTGCTCCTGATAGTTGCGGCATTCGGCGTCAATATCATCGACGAAGCTGCAGATATGGTGCAGGCCGCCCTCGCCTTCTGCGAAGACGTCACGGTACGGCGACGGAGCTGAATCGTGTTGCTTGATGAGCTCAATCTGAACCGGACCCGCCTGGGCGATCGCGCAGCTGATGTCCAATTCGGCCGGGCTGCCCCGATGAGACGCTTCGGTGAAGATCCCACCGACATGCGCGCCAACGAAAAACGGACCGATCCGGGCTGTCTGCAGCCAATATTGGACGGCCGCGTCGAGATCATCTACAACCCAGGCTATCTGGTTGTATTGCTTTGCTACCAGCACTTACTCGCCTTCCGTGTATTCACGCGCGCAACCCCTCACGACGTCCTGCCGTACCTGGACCCACATTGACATGACGGGACGCATCCCGATAGCTTAGGGTATTAGATCGTTCTATCTAATGCCAGCCCGATTTTCCGGACCGCGCTCGTGTGGTCCCAGCGCCGCCCGTTGTCCGCGGGGTGTGGGCGGCACCGGATCGTCCGATCACTTGTTGCCGACGACGACGGGAGCGCAATGCGATCGTCTCGCAAGCGAGCCGTGATCACTGGAGCTGAAGTTGAGCACTGAAGGCGAATCTGCGCAAGTAGCGCAAGCGGCGCGCGGGGTCGTACAGGACCACGACCCCCGATCCGTTTCCATTACCGAATTCCTCGGGGCCTGGTTCGACGCCGGCCTGTCCTGGGTGCACTTTCCCGAAGGCTTTGGCGGACTGGGAGTCTCGCGCGGCCACCAGGCCGTGGCGGACGCGATCCTGCAGCGCGCCGGCATCCCCGCCCCGTACACCCTGAATCTCATCGGTTATGGCATGGCCGCGCCGACAGTCTGCGAGCACGCGCAGACCGACCAGCTCAAGCGCGAGTGGCTGCGCCCACTCGCGACCACGGAGGAAATCTGGTGCCAGTTGTTTTCCGAGCCCGGTGCCGGGTCCGATCTCGCGGGGCTATCCACCTCGGCCGTCCGTGACGGTAACGACTGGGTGGTGAACGGGCAGAAGGTGTGGACCACCCTGGCGCACCGCGCAGGCTGGGCACTGCTGCTTGCCCGCACCGACCCGAACGTGCCAAAGCACAAGGGCCTCACCTACTTCGTCGTCGACATGCGCGCATTGGGCGTCGAAACCCGGCCGCTGCGCCAGATGACCGGCCACGCCGAGTTCAACGAGGTCTACCTCAACGACGTCCGGATCCCGGACGCGCACCGGCTGGGTGCGGTCGGCGCCGGCTGGCAGGTCGCCATGACGACGCTGATGAACGAGCGCAACTCGATCGGCGCCAGCGGCGCCCATCGCGGCGGCGGCACGATCGCCGATGCCGTCGCGCTGTGGGCCCAGCGCCCAGACCGCCACACCCCGGTGCGACGCGATCGCCTCGCCCAACTTTGGTTGCGTTCGGAGGCACAGCGGCTGACTTCGGAGCGCGCCCGCGCCACCGCGACCGTCCGCGGCCCCGGCCCAGAGAGGTCGATCGACAAGCTCGTCGGCGCCGAACTGAACCAGCAGATCTACGAGTTCTGCATGGACGTGCTCGGACCGGAGGGTCTTCTCTACGGCGACTACACCATGCGTGCCGCCAGCCCCGATGAGGACCAAGGGCCGGTGCAGCAGCGATTTCTGCGCTCACGCGCCAACACCATCGAGGGCGGCACCTCCGAGGTGCTGCGAAACGTTCTCGGCGAACGGATCCTGGGCCTGCCTGGCGATCTGCGTGCCGACGCCGGACCCTGGCGTGAGGTGCCCCGTGGCTGACCAAAGCTCAATCCCAAGCGCACAATTCGTCTTCACGCCGGAGCAGCAGGAGTTGCGCACTGCGGTGCGCCGCTTCTGCGCCGCGCACTCCGACGAGTCCACCGTGCGGCGGCTGATGGAGTCCACTCCCCCGTTCGACCAAAAGGCATGGTGGCGGCTCGGATCCGAGCTCGGTGTGCTCGGACTCGGTGTACCCGAGGAGCTCGATGGCTCAGGCGGCGGCCTCGTCGACGCCGCGATTGCCGTCGAGGAGCTGGGCGCCGCCGTGTTCTGCGGGCCCGTCTTCGGCACCCTCGCATTGTCGATTCCCGCGCTGGTCGCCGCGCCGGACACACCGGTGCGCACCGAGACCCTGGGGCCACTCGTCGCCGGCATCCGGACCGCCGCCTTCGCCGTCCCGGAACAGGCAGGGCGCCTCGCCGTCGATGCCGTGACCATGCGGGCCACCGGATCGGGCGACACGTGGACGGTCTCCGGAACCGTCGAGCGCGTCGTCGACGCGGGCGCCGCGGACGACCTGGTCGTCGCCGCGACCGTACCGGATGGGTTGGCGCTGTTGGTCATCGACGCCGCAGGGTCAGGGATAGAACGCGCCGCGCTGTCCACGATGGACCTGACCCGGCCGCAGGCCACCGTCACGCTCACCGACGCCGCGGCGCGGCTACTCGCCGGCCCGGAGGCGGCGGCCCGCATCTGCCAGCACGCACTGGACGTCGGCGCGGTGCTGCTGGCCGCCGAACAGGTGGGTGGCGCCCAGCACCTGCTCGACCTGAGCGTTTCGTACGCCAAGGAACGGCTGCAGTTCGGCCGACCCATCGGATCGTTCCAGGCTGTCAAACACCGGCTCGCTGACATGCTGGTCGATCAGGAGCACGCTCGCTCCGCGGCTTACTACGGCGCGTGGGCACTGCAGGACGGCACTGACGATCCAGCGCTTGTAGCGTCGATAGCGCAGGCGGCCTGCTCGGCCGCCTTCAGCCGCATAGCGATGGATACCGTCCAGGTGCACGGCGGCATCGGCTTCACGTGGGAACACCAGGCGCACTTGTACTTCAAGCGCGCCTTCACCGACGCCGCCCTCCTCGGCAGTGTCGAGGAGCACCGGTCCCGGATCGCCGAACTCGTGCTCGACACCGCCACAAGCGATTACGAAATCACGGTCGCGGCCGGAGGAATTACGAGGGCCGCAGGCCGGTGACGACTCCCGCCCTGCGGCCCTCGATTCAACCGCCGACACAACCGCAAAGCGATGCAGCAATATCACCGAGAGGGCGCGTCATATGAGTTTGACACTCAAGGAAATGGAAGATGTGCTGCTGGCTCACGAAATCGCTGAGCTGGAACAGGATATCGACGCCACGATGGCCACGGTGGTGCCCGATCCGCACTACGAGCTCTCCGCGCTCGGATGGATCATCGACGGACAGGCGGCGGTACGTGAGATGTACCGCCGAATCCTGCCGGTCGACCATCGTGATGTCGCCGCTGAGAAGCGGATACACGCGATCGCCGAGAACACGCTGCTGCGCGAGGCCGTCATGTCCTTCAACAACCTCGAGGGCCAACGGGTCAGTGGCCTGTACCTGGTGGTGCTGGCCTTTGATCCTGAACTGAAACTCATCTCGGGTGAGCGCATGTACATGGATCCCCTCTTCGGGCAGATGATGTCTGAACAACTAGGCCCCGACTTCGGAGAGGTGCCCGGCGTGTCCCGGACCGCGGATAGGTTGCCGATCATCGCCAAGCACGACGCCTTTGCGTGGGCCGAATCGGAGGGGCTGACCATCGGTCCGCACAAGGAAAGATAACTTCTCACGACCCTTATCCCCGATGGACATGAACTGCACGCGGGATCGCAATGATCTCTTAGCCGTTCGACGTGCCCCGCCTCGAGCACTGCGGCCGCTCGAATCCGGTGGAGCCGCGAATGACTGCAACAACTGTCGCGAAATTTGTTCCGCACAGAATTTTTGTCAATGTAAGAGAAGGGTGTTCGGATGGCGGATCTGGAAGGCAAAGTTGCGATCGTTACCGGATCGTCGCGCGGCATCGGTGCGGCAACCGCGGAGCGGTTGGCGGCCGATGGGGCGACCGTCGTGGTGAATTATGTTGCGTCCGTGGACAAAGCACAGGCAGTAGTAGAACGTATTCAGCAGGCGGGGGGTAGGGCGATCGCTATCCAGGCCGACATGGGTGACTGGTCGCAAGCGCAAATGCTCGTTGAGAAGGCAGCCACGGAGTTCGGACGCCTCGACATCCTGGTCAACAACGCGGTACAAACCGTGGGCAGAGAACCCCTCGCGGACATCACCGAAGAGTTCACGCGCCGGCATTCGCGGTCAATGTCCTCGGGCCGATTGCCGCCATACAGGTTGCAGCGCCGCTGCTTCCGGCCGACGGGGGCCGCATCATCAACATCAGCTCGTGCGTCACCGTCTATCCGCTCCCATGGAGCACCGTTTACGTGGCGACCAAAGCAGGGCTTGAGGCCGCGACCCGCGCGCTTGCCGCCGAGCTCGGGCCGCGGAACATCACTGTCAACGCGATCGGCGTGGGTTTCACCGCCACGGACTTGATCGGGACGAACACCAAAGAGCAGGACGATGCCTTGATCGCCCGGACACCACTGGGCCGCATCGGGCAGCCGGCCGACATCGCCGACGCGGTCTCGTTGCTGGCATCGTCGGACGCGCGGTGGATCACCGGACAATTGGTGCTGGCGACCGGAGGAATCGTTCCCTGACGCCGCACCGTTGTTGGTCATCTGTCCGACCTGGCTTCCTCATCACTAGGAAATAAATCCTTCTTCGGCTATCCGATTTCGCGCGTGAGGCTGTGGTGCGGTGGAACGGCCCGCGGGCGGTCGCGCCGCTGCCGCTCATAACGTGACTCTGCCCGGGGCGACCCCGCGGTCGATGAAGGCGTCGACCCGTTCGAGGTACTCCTGTGCGGGTGTATCCACAAACCGAGTGCAGGAGGCGTCGCGGTGGAAACGCGCGACGGTGAGCCGACGGCACGGTCACCGTCTCTTCCGTTGTGCGGCAATGATTTCGGTGGCGGCGCGGTGGCCGGCTGTCACCGCACCCTCCATCGAACCGTAGAAGCAGCTAGCCGTCTCGGTTCCCGCGAAATGGATCCGGCCTTGTGGGTGTGACGGAACCGCCCGGTTCGACGTCCAGGTGCCAGGGCTGTGGAACGCTCCGAAACAGCCAGGTGACCATTGGTCCTCGTTCCAGACGTGGATACGAGCGTGGGTCGGGTGGGCCGCCTCGGGGCCGAAGCGGTGGGACAGGTCGGCGAGCACCGCGTCGAGCCGCTCGGGAACAGACCGGCCCAGCAGACGACGTGCTTGCGCCCCGACGACGAAGGCCACCAGGACCCCTTGATCGTCGGTGGAGAAGTCGAAAGTCGCATTGACCAGATCGTCGTTGGATATGCTCTTGCCGCTGAGACCGGCACCGCGCCAGAACGGCCTGGGGTAGGCGAGGTGATACTTCAGGACCGTCCCGGGGTTCGCAGCCGCCAGGTGGCGCCGGCGGCCCTCAGAAAGCGGCGGGTCAAATCTGAGTGCGGCCGCATGCGGTGGCGGTAGAGCGACGACGACCCCGGCAGCGCGTAGCGTGTCATCGTCCGTTACGACCTCTACACCTGAATCGCCCTGCGCCACAGCCGAGACAGGTGCGTTCAAGATCGGCGGTGAGGGCAAGGTCGCGGCCAGTCGTTCACACAGCGCGCAGGCGCCGTCGACGAACCGCAGCTGCTGTGACCCATTTGTTCGCAGGTAGCGACGGAAGCCGCCGGCCGACCGAATGCACATCACCGCATGCAGCAGAGACAACCTGTCGATGTCGGTGGCGAAGATGGACCGCATCGCCACGCCCAGCAGTCCGACGGATTCGCGCGGCAGCCGGTCCAGAAACTGTGCTACCGACCGCCCGTCCAGATATCCCGCGAGTCGCCCCGACCACGGCGCTGCAGGATCGACGGTGCGAGACAGTGCATTCAAGAGTCCGATACCGGCTCCCGTGCCGAGAAGGCCCCCAACGCTCAACGCGGGCCGATCGCCGGTCCACCGCCGCTCCCCCCGGCCGAAACTGCCGATGTGGATCCCGACGTCGAATGTCGGCTGGAGTCGAAGGCCGTACCGGTCGGCGAGTTCAAGGATCGCCGTCTGATGAGGTCCGACGAACTCGGCGCCGAACTCGACGGGGTGACCGAAATCATCTGAGATGGTGTATATCCGGCCACCGATCCGGTCACGCGCCTCGATCACTCCGACGGAGAGCCCGGCACTCGCGATGTCCGAGGCCGCAGTCAAGCCGGACAGCCCGGCACCCACAACGATCACGTCAAGATCGCTCATTCGGCACCCTCTTCCACACCCGCAGCCACCAACATCAGTTACATCCTGACGTAGCCGTGCGTGCCGTAGCGGCCGTGGTGGCGACCGTCATCCCGATGGGGCATGCGCCGTAACAGAATCCGGAGTTCATCAGCGTGGTCCCATCGATCCCTGGAACTATTTGCACCAGTCCGACGTGAGGTCTTTCTGCCAATCAGATGCAAGTGTGGCGTTGAAGCGCGCCATGTCATACGCGGCGTCGGACACAATTTCCGAATCGCTCATATCGCGGCTTTCAGCGAACCGGTCAGCAACGAACTCCGCAGTCAGATTGGCGTTCTCGATGCCCTTGTTGCCGTAGATGCCATAGCGATTGAAACGCCCGCCACCAATGCGGAACAGCTCACCGGACGCGAGCGTCAGGCTCGCCCCGGACAGAGAACACCGCCGACGGCGACTCTCGCGGTGGCCCCGATGGCCGGTGGCCCCGATGGCCGGGGGCCACCGCGAGAAGACAGTGTTCATTGCAAATGCCTCACCGCTACGGCATGTTTCGGCGAAAGCAAAGCTAGTTGATGGTGATTCCCTTACGCTCGGCCACTTCGTACGCGTCGTGCCGGTCGATCATTGGAGCCACGTCACTGAGCTTTGTGACGCCGGGCACCTCGGCGAAGTCTGGACCGAGGTTCTCGCTCATCATCTCGGCGAAGTTGGTGTCCATGTACATCCGCTCGCCAGAAATCAGCTTCTGCGCGGGATCGAACGACATCACGACGATGTAGTTGCCGGTCACCCGCTCGCCGTTAGATTTCGTGAACGACACGTGCGCCTCACGGACCAGCGTGTTGCTGTCGATGGCATGCACTCGCATCTTGGCTGCCACATTCCGCTTCCGGGTGCCGGGCATGATGCGGCTGTAGGCCTCGCGGACAGCGTCGTATCCGTCGAATGCAAATCCCAGGGTCGGAAGCTCGTAGTGTGGGTTGTCAACCAGGGTGGCCATCGTGGCATCGAGGTCTTCTTCCAGCTCGCCCTTCTCGTGCGCGAGCAGAATTTCTTCCATTTCGTTCTTGGTCATTTCTTCCATCGCCTGCAGGGTCTCCTTTGATCCGTCACCGGGCTGAGATCGCATCTATCGCCAACCTGGGGCGCGCCCATCGCCGCTGTCCTACTCGACAGCGGCGATGGGGATTCACGCGACATCGCCATTAGATAGATTGATCTAGGGCCATGAGCCTAGTCACAATCTCCTCGTGTAGTCAACGGTCCCACACGCAACCGGCGTACGGGGTTTGGTCACATGCCAGGGCAATGGCCCACTGTTGACGAGGTCGCGGCACAATGATTAGGCTCGGTCTACTAGATCAATCTATCGCCTGTGGCTTGCCCCGGTGTCGCGCAAGGTGCCGTCCGTGTGGGTTTCAGATGCTAGGTGGCGCGTCCATCGGTGATCGATCCGGTCTCCATTGCAGTAACCAGTGAAGAAAGCGAATGCCCGAGACCACACTCGCTGCGGCCTCCGCAGCCGTTGTCGCCGGGCGCCCGATCTAGGAGGGTGTCATGTCCGATTCTTTTGGCGCGTTCGTCTTGAACAAGGATGACGGCGGGTTCCGTGCCGGAGTGCAGCAGCTCACGCTCGATGACCTGCCTGCTGGCGACGTCACCGTGCGCGTGCAGTACTCGAGCGTCAACTACAAGGATGGCCTCGCCTGCCTACCGGAGAGCCCCGTGGTGGCGTCGTACCCGATGGTGCCGGGCATCGACCTCGCGGGCACGGTTGTCGAGTCGAGCGACCCGCGCTTCACCGCCGGCCAGGAAGTACTCGCGATCGGCCGCGACCTGGGAATAGCGCAATTCGGCGGCTACGCCGAGTACGCACGCCTGTCCAGTGATTGGCTCGAGCCGCTCCCTGCGGGCCTCACATTGAAGGAGGCGATGGCGCTGGGCACCGCCGGCTTCACCGCTGCGCTGTCGATCCAACGACTCGAGCAGAACGGCCTGAAGCCAGGAGACGGCCCCGTGCTCGTAACGGGCGCCACCGGCGGCGTGGGCAGCACAGCGGTGAATATGCTCGCAGGACTCGGCTACGAGGTCGCCGCGAGCACCGGCAAGGAGTCGGAGCACGAGTACCTCCAACAGCTGGGCGCCAGCAAGATCCTCGGTCGCGAAGAAGTCTCAGCGCAAAGCAACAGCCCGCTGGAGGCCGAGCTCTGGGCTGGAGCTGTGGACCCGGTGGGTGCAGACACAACCGCTTACCTGCTGCGGACTACGCGTTACGGCGGCTCGGTCGCGACCTGTGGGCTCACCGGCGGTTTCGCGGTGAACACCACCGTGTTGCCATTCATCCTGCGGGGCGTCAACCTGCTGGGGATCGACTCCGTTCAGTGCCCGGCGCACGTGCGTGTCGCCGTCTGGAAGCGCCTCGGAGCTGACCTCAAGCCAAAGAATTTGGCGGACAGCATCTCTCATGAGATTGGCCTTGACGCGATCCCCGCAGTCACCGCAAACATCCTCGGCGGCGGTGTCAAAGGCCGGACGATCGTCCGACTGTAGGCGACATGGCCAACAACGACGCCACCGGCCAGATCTTGATCGTCGACGGCGGCGAGACGACGGCCGGACCATCAGGGCTCGGACGGTGGGTACGACGGGAGCTCTCGGACAGGGCAACCGACTGACCGAGAGCCGCCAACCCCGCAAGTGTCGAAATGCCACCTTATTGCGGGGTATTCAATAGGCCGATCGACACTACGGTGGGAACATGAAGGCAGTCGTATGTTGTGCTGGTGCGCTGGAAGTCACTGAAATACCTAATCCTCGGCCGAGACCGGGCCAGGTACTGATCAACGTAACCCGGTGCGGGATATGTGGCTCGGATCTGCACGCGCGCGTGCACACTGACCAGCTTGCCGATATGGCCGCGACCGTCGGTTATGATCAGATGCCCCGGCACATGGACGAAGTCGTCTTCGGCCACGAATTCTGCGGCGAGGTCGTCGAATACGGGCCCGACACGCGGCGCCGCTGGAAACCAGGCACCCCGGTGGTGGCGATGCCCATCTGTCGCGACGGGCGCGACATCCAGTTCATCGGGGCCTCTACACAGGTGCCCGGCGGGTATGCCGAACAGATCGTCGTCCAGGAATCGATGACCTTCGAGGTGCCAAACGGATTGCCGGCCGCGGACGCGACGCTGACCGAACCGATGGCGGTCGCCTGGCATGCGGTGCGCCGCAGCCGAATCAGCAAGAAGCAGAATGCCTACGTCATCGGCTGCGGGCCGATCGGGCTGGCCGTGATCGCGATGCTGAAGGCGGCCCGCGTGCGGACCGTGGTCGCATCCGACTTCTCTCCGCGGCGCCGGGAGTTGGCCACCCGCTTGGGTGCTGACGTGGTGGTCGATCCGCGCAACGCGGATCCGTTCTCGTCGTCGCCCCGGCCGAATCGGCTCAACAATGTCCCGGACCTGCTGAACCTCGGGTTCGACACGATGGAGAAGTTGCGCCGGATCCCGAATTTGCCTTGGTGGCAAGCCTTTCGTGCGGCGCAGAAGCTGGAGATGGGCCCTTCGGGCCCGGTCATCTTCGAGTGCGTTGGCGTGCCGGGCATGATCGACAACCTGTTGGCGACCGTTCCCATGATGAGTCGAATCATCGTGGCGGGCGCGTGCCTCGAACCTGACAGCTTCCGCCCCGCAATGGCCATCAACAAAGAGATCGACCTTCGCTTCTCCACCGGCTATGACCCCGGCGAATTCCGCGACACGCTGCACATGCTCGCTGACGGAACAGTCGACGCGGCGCCCCTCATCACCGGAACCGTCGGACTGGCTGGTGTGGATGCCGCCTTCGCGGCCCTCGGTAACGCCGAACACGCCAAGATTCTGATCGATCCCGCCAGTCCAGCCGCGACTCCCTGACGGGCCTTCAAATACCCTGAACCGCTACGAGTTTTATGTCGATCGCTTGGCTGACGGTCTACTTTTTGGGCCGGCGAAAGCCGGGGCGACAAAACGGCGCAATATGGACCGATAGCGCGCCGGGTCGACCTCACCATGCTTGAGCCCTCGCATCAGCATCAATCCGACGCTGGTCAACCAGAGATAGACGTCCGACCGTGGCAGGTCACGTGGCAGTTCATTGTTGACGTAAGCGACGTCAAGGAAAGGATCAAAGAATTCGGCGGACAGCAGCTCCGAATTCCGCGATTCGATGACTCGCTGACCGAGGCCGGAGCTCTCCGGGTCGACGATATGTCGCAACACGGGATCGAGGATGGACTCGCTCGCCGCATACAGAAGCCCCTCGACGATCTGGTCCTGAAGACCGTTCTGTCGGGACATGACTTTGTGTGCGCGATCGCGCAGCATCGCTCCGTGCCGAGTGATCAGCTCGATGAGCAGGTCGTCGCGATCGCTGAAATAGCGGTAGACACCCGGCCTTGACATGCCCACCTCGGAGGCAATGTCTTCCATCGTGGTCTTTCGAACGCCGTGGCGCACGATACAGCGCTCGGCGCCGGCCAGAATCCGGTCGCGTGGATCGTCCCTCGCTGCCGCAGGTGCAGTCGACTGGTTACGGGCTCCTCGAGGCATGCGCTCATCGTACTAAATACTCATGACCGCGCGTGACAATCCACGTATATGCGTCACGACCTGTCAGCAGATCTATGCGACTTTGACCTTGACTTTCGTCTTTTCCGAGGAATAGGCTGACAAATAACGTAAAACGTCACCCGTTACATCATGGGTTCATCGATTCATCGGCGAAGGGAGCCGCCACCATGACAATCGGTCACTTGCGAACGCCTTCGATAGACGGCGCCCCTCCGACAACGACGGCCTGCGGCGGTAGCGATGTGGACCCTTATCACCAGTGACGGGCGGCGGCTCGCAAATATCCGTTGCGAGCAAGATGCGCGCCGTACCGTCCATGCACTGGGAACCACACAATGGCGCGGTCCATTTTCATGGGAAGTGTTTGACGACGATGGGCGTCGCTTCGTCGCCGAGATTCGCTATCAAAGCCGGCGGCCCCGGCCATGATTACCGGACGCGATCCGCGTATCCCGGTAGCCGGCGATACCGTGCTGTCACGGTCTGATCATCGATGCGGTGCCGGCGTCATCGTTGACACAGACGCCATCAGGTACAAGGTCTATTGGCGCGACGGGAGAGACACCCTCCGCTGGTACAGGCGCCATGAATTGACCGTCCCACGACTCGATTACGGACGGTGATGGTCGTGACGGGTCCCATCCCTGCTAATGCTGGTGATAGCACGCATGGGAAGCCTTGGAGGGCAGCAAGAATGCGATTCTGCATCGGCGACAAGGTTCGCGAAGGTCTACATGTCGGGACGGTCACCGACGTAGGCACCATGCTCATTCAAGTGCAGACGGCCATGGGCACGTCTCGGATGGTTTGTCCGTGGGAGCTCGTCAGAATACGCGGCCCGTATGAGGGGCTCAACTCCGACTCGCCGGCCGAGTGAAACACCAAGGGAGGAAGCGTGATCACAGTGTCGAACACACAAGAAGCCAAGCCGACTGCAGTCACTGCAAACTCAGGACTGCCGACCGTGGTCACCACCATTGACCACGACGGCGGTCGGCGGATAAGCGTCTTCGGGGATGACCGAGTAGAGATCTGCGGTGCGTTCAAACCTGTCGACTGTTCCTACTGGCTGATGTACGTCACCAAGAGGATCGTCGACGCCGTCGAACGGTCGCAGGCCAACCTATTCCCGCGCCGCATTCAACTGCCTACCCAACAAGATGTCCGTCAGTGGCTCGAACTCATCGCCGGCCTGTACATCAGGGCGGCGAACCAATGAGGAACGCGGCAATAGGGGGCATGTCGTGATCGACACTGAATCGTCTGACACCGCGCCGTTGACTACTGCAAGCGCGGCGAGCGGACACGAGGGTTTGCAATGAACCTCGCCTCGACACCCGTCGATGGTGTCCGCAGTCGTGCGATCATCGGAGATTTTCGCTCGAGTCGCCACAGCGCCGCGGAGTGTCGCTGGCGCCACGACGACGTTTGCGTGGAGACACAAGACGATGCCGGGCCCAGCATGGCCGGACGGATGGCGGCACTGATATCGCGGCTGACAATCAAGCCGGCTCTGGCACTGGGCAGCACGATGCCCCATCTCCCCTGGCCATTCGGCATTCTCGAATACGCCTGCGCCGCAATTCTTCCCGCGCCAAGAGCTATCAGGGCGACGGTGACATTGCCCAACGCAACCGCGCAGCTGGTCCGGGCCCCCGGCGTACTGCCGGCCGACGGCAGCGGGCGGATAGTTCTCTACTTGCACGGCGGCGCCTTCTTGTCCTGCGGAACGAACTCACACAGCCGGGTGGTCAGCGCGATCTCGCGATACGCCGACGCACCTGTGCTGGTGGTCAATTACCGTCTGATCCCCCAACATTCGGTCGGCATGGCCCTCGATGACTGCCACGACGCCTACCGCTGGCTGCGCCAAGGCGGCTACGAGCCGGAGCAGATCGTGCTGGCCGGTGATTCCGCAGGTGGCTACCTTGCACTGACACTGGCGCAGCGGCTGCAAGCCGACGGCGAAGAGCCGGCGGCGCTGGTCGCGATGTCGCCGTTGCTGCAGCTGGCCAAGGAACCCAAACAGGCACATCCCAACATCAAGACCGATGCGATGTTCCCGCCAAAAGCTTTCGACGCGCTGATCGCGCTGGTCGCCGGCGCCACCGCCAAACACACCTTCGACGGCGAGGCCGAAGAGCTTTACGAGCCGCTCGATCACATCGAACCCGGCCTGCCGCAGACATTGATCCACGTTTCCGGTTCGGAGGCGCTACTGCACGACGCGCAACTGGCCGCCGCCAGGCTGACCGCGGTAGGCGTGCCGACCGAGGTGCGGATCTGGCCGGGTCAGATGCACGACTTTCAGCTCACCACCCCGCTGGTGCCCGAGGCCGTCCGCTCCCTGCAACAGATCGGCGCGTACATCCGTGCGGTGACACCACGGTGCATCACGTCCCAGCACGACGTTCAGCGGCCGGTGGGCAATCGCATCGTGCGACCGCTGCATCGCGCACGTGCCGAGGCCCTGCCCCAAGGGGCCCATCACAACTGACATCGGCGCTGGTTGCGGCGTGCGCGGAAAGGAGGCGCAACAAGATGGCGCGTCATCGTCGAATACCTCACGCCAAGCGACCGGCTTTGGTGTGCAGATCGTCTGCTGCCTCAGTCGCTTCGCCGCCGAGTCGCCTGTCGCCACCGACGTCGCGCCAGAGAGGAGTCCGCGCGGCGTGGAGTTCGGCGTTAAGCATTGCGGTGATCGCTCCCCTGGTATTCGCCACTGCGGTCGGCGCGGCCACCGCCTCCCGGTTCCCCACGCCCGCAACGACGGTGCGCAGTACCGCCATCACGTCGCTGGCCGCCCTTATGGCCTTCGATAGTGACCCACGCGGCCCCGCCGTAATTGCGGTCAACCGTCCACCGGCCAGCTTCCACATCGAGGTGCCCACTGCGCCAATCCCGACGCTGACCATGGTGGTGAAATCTCCTGATGCACTGGGCATCCCACCGATTGCGCTATCCGCCTACCGCCATGCCGAACAGATGATGGCGGCCTCCGATCCCGCGTGTGGGATCGGCTGGAATCTGTTGGCCGGTATCGGGCGCATCGAGTCGATGCATGCCAACGGCGGTACGACGGACGCCCGCGGCACAGCCGTACCGCCTATCTACGGCCCGACGCTGGACGGCACGCTGGCCGGAAACGAGGTCATCATCGAAAGCAATGTCGGCGGACGAGTCACCTATGCCCGCGCGATGGGACCGATGCAATTCCTGCCCGGCACCTGGGCGCGCTACGCTTCCGCCAGCGACGGGGTGGCCGATCCGCAGAACCTCTACGACTCCACTCTGGCCGCCGCTCGGTATCTGTGCAGCGGCGGGCTGAACCTGCGGGACCAGCAGCAGGCACTGTCGGCCATCCTGCGCTACAACAATTCCATGCCGTACGCCCAATACGTGCTGGGCTGGGCAGCGGCGTATGCCACCGGCGTGGTGCCGGTCGACCTACCGGCGCCGACCGGGCCTGCGCCGCCGCTCGGTGATGTGCATTTGGAGAATCCAGAGGGCATTGGGCCGGGGCTCCCGCTCAATATCTACGGCTTGCCGTCGGCCGACCCACTGGCCAAGATGCCCCTGATCAACTTCGGCCCACCCTGAGTGACTCCGAAGCAATCGACGTGGCACCCAGGGCGGAGCATCTGAATACGAGAATGAGAGCGCACGCACCGGGCAGAGGCTTACTCAGAACGCTCCCTCAGCTCGGTTTGCGAAATTGCATCCAGCGCAACTGAAGTCGCCGGCTACCTCACCAGGCTATGCGGGTCGACGAGCCGCTCAACGACAGGCTCGAGTCAGCCGAAATCAGCTGGCGTTTGGCGAAGCGCGACTTCACAGATATTGACATCTACTCGGCTGCACTGCGTCGGAAGGTGAAACTCCTTAGAGAAAGCAGTTTCACCTATGGGAGAGGCACGTAAGGGGGTGGCCCGTCCTGGTCGTCGCACAGGTCGCTCACCGCGGTATCGACGATGAAGTTCGCTTGGGCTTCAGTCAGTCCATAGGGTGGATGGGTGGCGTCCTGGTATACCGCTTGCTGCACCCACTGCTTTGGAGACTTGCCCCGACTCCTCAGTGCGCACACCTCAAAACCCCACTCCTGTAGCTCGTAGTCACCGCGCGGGGTGTGGATGCCCGCATCGCTCAGTTTCCGGAGATAGGACTTGCCATCGGCGCTGGCGGGGCCAATTCCGATAGTGCCGGACACCAGTGTCAGCCCCGCCGCCAACGCGGTCCCGATCACGACCGATCTAGGCCTGCCACGACGCATCACCTGTCTCCGATCACTTGACCGATTCCGCCGACGTCGCTGATTTTCCAGCCGTTGGACGGGTCAATTGTCACGCTGTACGTCGCCGTGGACTGCAGGCTGTCCTTGGCCTGGATGGTCTTGGTCATGACGCTGACGAACGAATCAACGATGTAGATACCCTTTTCGTGCGATCTCACTTTGGCGGCAATGGGTTTCGCTGTAGAAGACCACTGTAGCGGAAGCAGAATCTGCTCCATCGCATTCGCGGCGTCGGTGAGTTTTTTGCCCAACTCGGGCGTGGTTCCCTCGACCAACGCCCGCTTCCACGGGCCCAGATCCTTGTAATCCATAATCGCGGCGCGTACGGCGTAGTCGAGCGCGACTTGCTCGGCGTGGCTATTATCGCTGGTCTGCTGCGACTGGGCATCAACCTTGCGGTTAGCGCCGAGGTACATCCAGGTCATCACGCCCAACGCCGCGACCAGACCGACGATGACGATGCCCAACAACAAACTACGAACGGACAAAGAGATCCGTCGCCCCTCGCGGGTGGCTGGATCTTTCTGCGCGACGTCGGTGTCGCGATCGTCGGCTGGCTTAACGTCGGCACCGCTATCGTCCGATTCCCCCGTGTCTGAATCGTCGGCATCCACAGGCGTGGTCTTTGCGGTCGACTCAGTGACGTTCATGGCCTCACCATCTTCCGTGGTGTTCTTCTCGGGGTCTTCAGTTTCAGGACACATCATTGATCAGCCTGCGGTGGGGGCGGTTTAGCAGCCTGGGGCGGGAGCGCGACGTGAAGTTCGATCGCACCGTCGGGAGGTACCGCCGCCAACAGGTTGGTCAGGATCTGGCTGCTGTCGATGTTGCGGAGAGCGCTCGCAATCGCCTGGACGTTGGGCTTCAGCGGTTCGGTAAGGACCCGCAGATCAGAGCCCCGATCGTCCAAAAAATTCTGGATGCGCTGCATGAACCTACCGAAGAGGTAAACGGTCCCCGGCATGTCGCTGCGCAAGTTTTGGTTCACCCCGGCTGCCCACATGTTCGTAATATACGGGCCGAGTTTTTTCATGTCCGGTGCTGCCTGGGCGAGCAGCGAACCGACGAAGCCGGCGTGCTCCAGCAGACTTTGCAGGTTTTCCAGCGCTTGTCTGCCCCGGCCGCTGAGTCCCGCGGTGGTGTTGTGCAGGACCTGGCTCGCGCGCTCCAAGTTGGGAAGGACGGTGTAAGGGTCCGGCAGGGCGGCGTCGGCTTCGTTGACCACCTTCTGAAGTTGTCCAGGATCAAGCTGGTTCAGCGTCCGGCCGACAGCGGTTCCCAGCTCTGAGATCGACTTCGGCGCAACGATCAATTCGCTGGGGATGCGCTGCCCGTTTTTGAATGCCTCCCCGCCGGATTTTCGCGGCTCGAGTTCGAGGTAGGACTCGCCGAGCGCGGAAAGGTTCTCCAGGCGAACCACGGTGTCCCGGGGAACCTTGAACTTGTTGTCGATGAAAAAGTCAATGGTGGCGTGCGAGATCGACGTTTCGATGTTGTCCACCTTGCCCACCGAAACCCCACGCAGCAGAACGTTGGAGCCGACGACCAGGTTGTTCACGTCCGCGACGTCCATGGCAAGGTTGGTCCGGTCCGCGGGCGGAGCGACGCGGATGCCCAGATGGGCAACGTAGACCAGGAACGCGGTGATCATCGCGGCAAAGACGGCGAAAACCGCTGTCACTCGGTGCATCACGGGACGGCTCCTAACATCCGTAATACCTGTTCCACATTGCCCGACAACTCTCGCCCGTCAGGGCCGACGATCGAGGTGATGTTGATCGCGGGATGCTTTTCTTGCGGTAGGAAGTAGTCGAGGATGAACTTCCGAAAGCGTGGGTACTCCTCCTCGAAAGCCTGCTTTCCTCCTCGTATCGCTGCCATGGCGTTGGCGAGAGAAGAAAAGGTCGGAACGATGTAGTAACCGCTGCTATAGATCGTCCCAATCGACGGCAGCAGGTTGCCGAACTCCCGGGCAATGACGGTGGATCGTTCGAATCCCCGCACGCCCTGCGGCGTGAGCCAGTAGCTCAGTTCTGGGGCCCACCCGCCCACCGCATTCGACGTTTGCTCCAGTCCGGCGATCATGGTGTCGACAGTGTCGACGTTGTCGGATAGTTGGTTGAGGTCGGTCGTCACCTGCGACACCACCCTGCGCACCTCGTCCTTCGGCGGAGTAATCCGGTTCAGCCGCACCAGCGTGTTCTGCCCTCGCTGTATTGAGCCGCTGCCGATGAAGTTCGCCAAATTGGCGATGGTGTCTTCTAGTTGAGGTGGAGATACCGTCTGCTGCAGGGGAATCCGTCCTCCAGCGGCTAGCGGCCGTGCCGCGGTTGCGCCACCAGGCGGAGGTTCCAGTGCCAGGTAGATGTCACCGAGCACCGTGGCCTGTTGGAGCACCGCAGATGTGTCGGACGGAACCTGGATCCCCTCAGCGATGCGAGCCGTCACATCGACATGGTTGCCGGCCACCGCGACCTTGCTCACCACTCCCACGGTCGTACCGTCCATGACGACCTTCGCCCTGTCCGGCAAATTGAGGACGTTCGCGAACTCGGCGACGATGTCGTAGCCATCGTTATACGAGTGGCCCGGCGCCGGAATCGCATCGACAGAAAGGGAATTCAGCGCTGAGCACCCCGTGGCGCTAAGGCCGCAGACCACCGCGCAGAGCAGCGCACGCATCCGAATTTTCATCGCTTCTGGGCCTCGGTGAGTACGTACTGTAAGAGTGCGACGTCGACCGCGTAGGGCCGCCCGCCGACATCGGCGCAGCTGCCCGGGGCCGAGGCATTCATGGCCCCGCACGCCAGCAGCCCATTGGGTGTCGGTATCCGGAACAACGGCGGACGCCAGGTGAGCACTGGGAACAAGTGATTGTTGAGGTGCTTGGCGATTCCCCCGGCTATCGCTCCCGGCGGCTCACCGTTGACGCCGCTGATCATCCTTGGCAAGAAATTGAGCATGTTGGCGATGCCCTTGTAGTGCGGACTCCAGATCCGCATCTGTTCGCCCGTTTCATCCAGGAGGTTCTGAAGCTCGGGCCCCATTTCCAACTCGATGTCAAGGATCATGAACTCGATCTCGGACAATGGCCCGTCGAATTCTAGGGCTCCATGCACGGTCTTCACCAAGTCAGGACCTACGGCAGCTTCGTCGGTGAGGATCTGTTTGATCGGCGCACGGTTGGCGCGGAGCATCGAGGTCAATTCAGCCAGGTTACGGGTGATCTCGCCCATCTGGGAGATCGTCTGATCCGGGTTATCCAGCAGCCGCGAGGACCGGGCCAGTAATTGATTGGTGCGATCTCCCTGGCCGGCCATCGCTTGGTCGATGCCGCGTAGCGCATCGGCGATGTTGGTCGAGCCTTCCGGGTTGATCGCATTCACGAATTCGGTGGCCGAACCGATGATCCGCGAGATACTCAGCGGGGTGGAGGTTTGGCGGAGCGGAATGCACTCGTTCGGCTTGAGTTTCGGGCCGCCGGTGTAGTTTCCGACCAGTTCGAGCGAACGGTCGGCCAGAATGGACGGCGACCGGGTAACCGCCCGAACCCCTTCTGGCACCGGGCGTCCCGCCCGGAGGGAGAACGAGACCTTGACGTCGGCGGCGCGTGGTTCGATGTTGCGGATTTCGCCTATCGGATAACCCATCTGGGTCACATGGTTGCCCTCGTAGAGCCCGACTCCGTCGGACAAGATCGCACAGTACTCATTCGCTGACGATGCTGAGGACATCGAACATGAGCTGACGCCGAGGATAGACGTGATCGCCACCGCCGTGGCCACGAAAGAACGGTTCGCCGCACCAAGACCGCGCATTAGCAGCGACTCCCCTCGATCGGGAAACACAGATCTGTCGCGAGGAGCTCGGGTGGCGTTCCATTGTTTTGCGCGTCGAGAGTTGTTTGCATCCGTCCCTTGATGCGGTGCAGTACGCGGACGACAAGCCCGTTGCGGTCAGCGATTGCACGGAATTCGCCGAGTACCCCGCGAACCCTGGCCACAAAGTCCTGCCGGTGAGACATGTAGAAGGGAACGAATGGGAAAATCTTATCGATGATAAGACCGAGACCGTCGATCGACGACGCAAATCCTTTGCCGTAGAGGGTAAGTGTTTCCTCGAGTATGGCGACGCGGGTAATCAGGTAATCAAGCAGTTTCCTGTTGCCGTTCATCATCTGCAGGTATTCGTTGGACATTTCCAGGATGCTGGTCAGCTGGCCGCGCTGGCGTTCGAGAACCTCGCTGACGGAGTCGCCGGCGTCGAGGATCTTGGCCAGGATTTCGGTGTTGCTTCCGGTCAGGCCCTGCTGAATCTGGTTCAGCGATTCGTTGATCGGCTTGGGCGCGACCTGGTCGGTGATCTTCGTCGCGTCCGACAAAGTCCGAATCAGGCTGTAAGGCATTGTAACTCGGTCAACAGGGATGGGATGGCGCCCCAGAGGCCGATCACCGAGCGGCACCAGGGTGACAAAATGCCCGCCGACGACAGTGAGCATACGCACATCGACCTGCGTCTGGTCCCCGATGAACACGCCGTCTTTCACCGAAAGCTGCACCCGGACGTGTTGCGGTTCAAGTGAAACTTTCTTCACTGTGCCGACGTCCATACCCGCCACACGAACCGAATCGCCCGCCCGTACCGAGGCCGCGTCATCGGTATAGAACGAGACAAGCTGGCGGTGCGGCGGTGAGATGTACACCCAGGCAACAACCAACGCGATGATCGTCGTCAAGGCGATCGTTAAGACACCCCAAAGCAGGGGGCTACGCAATGATGACCTCGTCATTGATTGCATATGAGAACCTTGCGTCCGTTTAGGAGCACGTCCATCGGAATGGGTAGCACGGCTTGGCCTTTGGAACACGGGGCGGGTGTACCCGCGGCGGGCGGCTCGGGGATGTTCTCCCACACCACCGGTATCCGCTTGATGCCCTCGATCTCGTTGTAAACATTGGTGATCGCCTTATCGAAGGCTTTTGCCGGATCCCACCCAGGCTTGTAGTTCGGGTTGACGAGCGGGGTGCCAACCGGCTGACCCTCCACTGAGGGCGTCGTCCACTCCCCGGAATTGAGTCCCAGGCCGTCAAGGAGGCGACTTACCTCACCGGTGAAGGCTGGGCCATAGATCTGTGATTTGCGGAACTCGTCCAGCACTGTCATTGCAGAATCGGCAACTATTCGAACCTGATCCAAAATCTTGGGCAGCTCATCGGACTTCCCGCGCACGCCTTCGGCGACCCGCTTCAGATTGCGCATGATCGTCGAGATCACCGCTTCACGATCCGAGACCAGCGATGTCAGTCTCTTGATGCTGTCGAGCATCGGGCCCAGACCATTGCCGTCGCCGGCCAAGAAGGTGGCGACATTCTCGGTGAAGATGTTGATTTCGCTGGGATCCAATGTTGCCAGGACCGGCTGCAGACCGTTGAACAGCACGGTGACATCGAAGGAGGGTACCGTCATCGACGTCGGGATGCTGGTCATCCGATTGGGCGCCGGCCCCTGGGCTGCGTTGGCCACGTCGATGTAGCGCAATCCGGTGAGCGCCTGAAATTTCACCGCCAGGCGACTCGTGGGCACGATGGTGTAGCGATGCTCCAAGGTGAACTGGACCTTCGCAACGGTGCGCCCCTGTGATCTGTTGAGCGCAAGCGATTGCACTTTGCCGACCCGCACACCGCGAACGCGCACGTCCGCCCCTTCGTGCAGGCCGGAGATGTCAGTGAATTCTGCAGTATAGCTACGGGTCTCGCCTGCAACGGGTTGCCGAATCACATTCGAGATGACGATCAGCAACAGCCCGCTGACCGCCGCCGCGACGGCGAATTTCCATAATGCACCAAGGTTTTTCCTCATCCGGCCCCCCCAAGGATGAGCCCCAGCGGCGCCGCGACCCCGGGCAACTGGTCCAGCACGATGCGCACCTGCAGAGCGCGCTGATCCCCCGAACCCGCATACATGCGTTCCAGCCGTGTACGCAGTTCGCGCAGCTTGTCCCCGAAGTCTTGCGGGTTCACAATCTGTGGCACGACGTCGGCCATCACACGAGCTTCTTCCAGCAGGGGGAACAAGTCATACGTATGCGACTTCTCCAGATCTCCGATCTTGCTGAAGAGGTCGTACCGGGCACCGTAGAAGTAAGATCTGAGCCGGCCAAACACGAACTTATCCGGATCGGTGGCCAATTGGTGAGTTGCATCGTTGTATTGCTTCAACTCCTGGGGCGTGTAGTACCGCAGATACGGATCACCCTCCCGATCCTTAACGGGGTCGAAACCCACGCCGGGGTAGTTGTGCAGGTAGTGGTTACCGGTGCTGATCGCCGCGTCCAGGAAGCCAGGCAGACCGACGCTGATCGCGGCCGTGTTGCGCAAAAGCTGCTCCGTGGGGACGGTTTGAATGTCGGTGACGGTTGTTGAAACCAGAATCATCGTTTCGAACAGTGGATTGAGCGCATCGGTGTAGCGGGTGGCCCGGTCAGTCACACTGATCAATTGTGGCGTGATGACTTGGTGCGACAGCTCACCCAAGCGATACAACAGGGTTTGGAGGGTGAAGTTGCCCGTCGGCGTGACATTGATCGATGCGTGGTTGCGCAACATTTGCCCGCGATCCGCGGGGAGCAGATTGATGCCGGTCACACCGAAGTAGTTGGCCGGACGAAAGTCGATCCCGACGGCGTCGGTCAATCCTTTGGTGGGGCCGTTCTGCAACTCGACGTTCACCCGGACGTGATTGCCGGCAAGTTTGGATATATCCGTAACCTGACCAACCTTGACGCCGTGCAAGATAACCGCGGTGCCGTTGTCGACCCCCTGCCCAAGGTATGGCGTTTCGAAGGCAACCGAGATGGTGTTCTTTGCGGGCCGCCCGGACGGATTGATCACGGTGACGTAGAGCAGTAGGGCAAGGAGCACGATCAGAACGAACCCTGCACCGATAAAGGTGAGAATGCGCTTGTGCCGTTCGTCGCCGACGTTGAGCAGCGTAGTCATGATCGAAACCCTTACCCGGTGAACACAAATGTCGGCTTGAGGCCCCATAAGGCCACGGTGAGGACAAAGTCCAGCACCATGATCGCCACCAGGCTTGCACGTACCGCACGCCCAGAGGCAATACCCACACCAACCGGACCACCGGACGCGAAATAACCGTAGTAACAGTGGATTATCGTCACCGCAGCGCAGAAGGCCGTTGCCTTCAGCGTGGAATACATCAAGTCAGTCGGCGACAGGAATTGAACGAAATAGTGCTTATAGGTTCCCGCGGGCGACTCGTAGACCGTGGTGATCATGGCGTTGGAGACGAAGAAACTAACCAGCAGCGTGAGCGCGTACCCAGGTATCACGATCAGCAGGGCGCCGATAAAACGCGTTCCGACCACGTACGGCACCGGCCGCAAACCGAGCGCCTCAATCGCGTCGATCTCCTCGGCGATGCGCATCGCACCGATCTCGGCTGTCATTCGGGCACCGGCCTGCGCGGCGAAAGCGATCCCGGCGACCAGGGGCGACATTTCCCGGACGTTGGCCAGGCCACCCACAATTCCTGAAAGCGCACCAAAACCCAACAGGTTCAACGTCGCCCACGCCTCAATTGCGATTGAGGCACCGATCGCCATGCCCAGGATGGTCAGAACACTGATCACACCTCCGTCGACGATCAAAGACCCACGACCAAAGGACAGGCTGATCATCCGGGCCAGAGTCTCTTTGCGGTAATTCTTGATGGTTACCGGCGCGAGATAGAAGACTTGCCCAACGAAAAGAAGGGCGCCGCCCATCGTATGCAGTGGCGCCTGCAGAACACCGAGGGATCGTTCGACGAATGGAAACTGATCGAGGTATCGGGACGGCGCCGTTGCCCTACTGGTCATTACGCCACCGCCATCGGGAAGAACATCGCCTGCACCTGTGTGATCACGAGATTCGCGAGGACGATCCCGACCACGTTCACAACGACGGCCGCGTTCACGGCATCGGCCACACCTCGTGGTCCGCCTTTGGCCTCAGTGCCTTTCAGCGATGACACGATTCCCACGATTGCCGCGAACACGACCGCCTTACCGATCGCGAACCAGACGTCGACCATCTTGGCGAACGCGCCGAACGACGCCCAAAAGCTCCCACTCGTCACGTCGCTGACCGTGATCGCCAGCATGAACGACGCGATGACTGACGAGGCAAGAATGACGGCCATCAGAACGGGAGCCAAGATGATCAAGGCGACGAATCGTGGCATCACCAAATTCCGGACCGGGTCGACTCCCATCACACGCAACGCGTCGAGCTCTTCGCGAATCGCCCGTGCACCGAGGTCCGATGCGATCGCCGATGCCGCGGCGCCGCCCATCAGCAAGCCGGCCGTCAGCGGCGCTCCCTGACGGACGACGCCGACGCCGCTGGCTGCGCCCACGATCGACGCCGCCCCCACCTGATTGATCAAACCCGACGTCTGGACGGCCACCATGCCGCCGAAAGGAATCGCCATCAAAAGCGCCGGCAGCGCGGTGACCTTATATAGGGACCAACACTGGTGAATCGTTTCGCCGACCGGAAATCGCAGGGATATCGCGTCCTGGACGATGTAGCGAACGACCGCTGCTGCCATCAGTACCGCACGACCGGCCGTGTTAGCACTGACCACCGGCGCCTTCGCCAGCCGCTGGAGCCCCGCGGGCGGGCGACGGCGGATCGGACCCGCCGCCAGTACCCGGCCGCGTCGCCCGCGAGCCGGGTCGACTGCGACGCGTGCGTCAGTGCTCGTGACTGTCATCTGTTTGCTGGCTCGTTCCCTATCATCTGATGGCCGAGATGAAGTTGCCGGGTGCAGTCACCTGCGTAAGCGTAGGTGACTGTGACCGCCATCTCAGTCGTTCCGAGGATCTTATCGCACTGCATTGTCAGATTGTCAAATAGATCGCTCTAATTAGTCTTAGTCCAGATAATGTGCGCTTGATCGACATACGGACAGTCTCACCTGCGGTCCCGCACTCTGCCGAGTGCTCACCGGCGCGCTGGCGTCTACCCGCCGATAGTGCCAAAGCAGCGGCGGGGGCCCTGAAGGCGACGACTTGCGCCAGTGGATCGCCACCGCCCAGTTGCAGCTGGGCTCCTGTCGACTGCGCCTATGCCTGGGCCGCCGACGTGGCCGAATAAATTTGCTGAAGCGTAAACAAATCAGCGCTCGCCGCGCATCTGAAAATGGCCGGCGCAGCCTATTGATCGGCGCCGGTAACTGAACCGGCTCCATCCCCGGATCGGCGACAGTCACCAGCGCCGCCCGGTGGGCATGCAATGAATTACCACGGCCGCACCGGCCATCCCGTGTGCAAGGAGATTCAGTCGCCTGCCAAGACGATTACTGCAGTGGTGTTGCCGGTGTTGGTGTCCGTCACGACGTCGGCGCCATACCGCGTGTAGGAGCAATCGGGAATGGTGTCCCAACCAAATAGCGTGGCCCCGTAGATGGCCTTTTGCGGGGCGTCCGCGAATTGGTTGGCGTTTGCGAAACCGGACAACAATTTGGCTTTGCCCGCAGGGTACGACAACTGGCGCAAGGTCGGCATCGGATCCTCCATAGGCTGGAACCGTGCGGTGTGGTTTGCGTAGTTCTGCGTCTCTAGGTTGGCGCGCTGAGCGATCCCCTCAAGCACTGGATCGGATTGCAGTGCAGGACAGCCACCACGTTTAGCCGCCACCGCTGATCGCAAATCCGCGGTCGAATCCGCCGACGACGAGGGCGCCAGCACCATCGCCGTCACAGCAATCATCACCGCCACAACAACCGCACGCCGAGTCGCCATCTCGATCCGTCCCCACGTAGTCGACACCGAAAACACCACTTCCTCAAGCACTTACATTCTCGTCAGGCGACCTGCCAATGGCCGCCATCGTCGCGGTAGAAAAAGTAGGTCGGGCAATATTGCGCCTTGGGATCCCCAGGGCAGGGCTTGCCGTCATAGGTGACCGTGGTGGTGTCGACCGAGCTGGTAGCGGGCAACGCACTGGACACCAGTCCCTGTGTGGTCGTCACTGTGACAAGCGCCAGCACAGGGTACATAGCGCTCGAGCCGGGGTCAGGATGAGCACATCGCACGCACCATGGTTGGGGCGGAGGGTTTGGATGCACCGTCGGCTGACCCACGAGGATCGGGCCGACGAATTGAACGTCCACCGCGAAGTCCGGCGGCTGACCCCTTTGATAAAGGTCGATGAGGGCTTGCTTGACCTCCGGGTCGGCAGGAGGCGGTCCCAATTCGCCTACCTTGGCATTGGATTTCACCGCACCGAGGGTGGTCACGGTGGCGAAGCACGTAGCGAGCAAGGCCGCGACGACCGTGAGTCGGCCAGCGAGACGAGATGTCCGCCGCCCGGACGCCCGACTGCTGGACTGATGCAGCGCGGACATCACAACCCCCCTCTGACACGACGGCAAGTCATAGGTTGCATACTCCCGGGTTTCAGCAAACTATCCTTCCCACAACGGATTTGGCCGTTAGTCACAAACGTGCGACTTCTGTATCCTGCTGCCCCAGTGTTCCTCTCGTTGTTGCGAGGGACCGTATATCCAGGCAGTGTTTCTTGCCCTGATACCGACGCCGGTATTGGACAGGTGCTGCCACAACCGATAAAAACTCTCCCCCTGATAGATGGGGAAGTAGTTGTCGCCCGCGAAATCCTGGGTCTGCGTCAGAGCCTGCGCGCGCGGGGCAAGGAAAGCGACGGCCTGCTCGACGTTGGTGGCCACGTTGTCAGCCTGCGCCTGGATTGTGCCGACCGTCCAGTCGTTGTTGGCCGCCAGCAGATTGAATCCGAATTGATCGAGCTGGCGTCGCAGGTCGTAATACTGCGCATTGAACCACTGACACATTTCCCGCTCCGCGTTGATGTCGGCGGGGGTGACCTTATTACGCGTTTCGTCGTAGGGATACGGGAACTGCGGGGTGAAGTTGCTCGCAGTCGGAGTGAACTGTGGCAAGAGCGGAGGGGGTGGGTCCGACGGATCGGCACTTGCAGGAAGTCCCACTGCGACGCAAACCACCGCCAGGGACGCGAGACAGCAAAGCACTACGGATACGCGGCGTTTTGCGCCAGGCCGCATCATGACCGATCTCATTCGCAACCTCCGAAACCAATTTGCGCCGACTCGATGCGGCTGTAGGCCGACCGCACCGTTCGCGGCAAATCGACGCCTTCTGCTGTGCGCCCTGCGCTGATGTCCACCGTGCTCACCCGATGCAGTCTCGGATCACGCTCTCGGCGCCACAGACCTGAATGTCGAAGGGGGCGTTGCCGAATTGGCTGCCGTCCGTTCGACCAGCCGCCGTGCAACGTACGTCTGGGAACCGTCGAGGATCATGGGCAGGGCTTCCGAGGCGGGCAACGCAAGCCCTAGACCGCCGTCGTCGACGTAACGAGCCCGGGCGCCATACGGTCCCATCGTCAAGGCGAGCGGGCCACCCGAGCCGCAGTCGCTCCGCTCAGGCGGGTCCCGAAAGCACCACGTCCACGAGCCCTCTTCCGTCGTGAAGCACAGCTCGATGAAGTCGGACCGGGCGGGGCAACGGCGGACCGACTCGAGGGTTGCCGGCAAGAATGATCCGTCGTCCAGGCGCGAACTTATGAAGCATGGAGATTTCGTCATGCCTCACTCACTTCCTAGTCGCGGGGAACGGGTCTATTCGCGAAGGGAACGCAATCGTCGTATCCGCGAGCTGAGGACCCGCTGACCTTGCCGCGTCGACACCAAATTGACATGTCGACATGTCAGATTATGTGTGCGGGGCGTCACACTGTCAAGCTCGCGACCAGTCACGGGCGAGGCTCTAAGTCAAGGAGTCGGTCCATCCCGACTGCGGGACTCAAGTTGTGGTTGCCGTACCGACTGTCTGGGCGAGCTCAATCTGTCCGCGTCGCGGGGAGTCAGGCATGGTCGGCTGTGCCCACTCGGCGCCGGTGGCCTCGAACAGGCGGCTGATCTCGGCGATGTGCATTTCGGCCAGGTCCCAGACATCGGGCACCAGATCACGGTCAACGATGAATCCAAAGTCCAGCCGGTCGAGATAACTGGTCACAGTGATGTTGAGGCCCTGCCCGTCGGTGACGATCGACATCGGGTACTGGTGACACAGTTTCGCGCCGGTGAAGTACAACGGCCGACGGGGCCCCGGAACGTTGGAGATCACCAGATTAAAGGGCTGGGCGACCCGGTTGGCCAGCCGCAGCCGCGACGCCAGCCGCACCGCGGCTATGGCCAGCACCGGTGCAGAATACTGCGTGAGATCGGCGAGTTCGGCCGCCGGAACCAACTCGAACTGACGTTTCGCGCGCTGCATAGCTTCCCGGCAGCGGACGACGCGTTCGACCGGATCATCGCAGTCTGTCGGCAATTCGGCGACGATGGCCGACACGCGGTTGGTCCACGGATCCGCCTCATCGCCCGTCCGGATCGACACTGGCACCATGGCCCGTAACGGACGGTCCGGCAGGCAGTCATGAGCCAGCAGATACTCCCGTAACCCGCCGGCACAGATCGCCATGACGATGTCGTTGACCGTTCCGCCGGTCGCGGCCTTAAGTCGTTTGATGTTCTCCAGCGACGCGGTGCGCATGGCGAAGCGGCGGTGCGGAGTGATCGTCTTATTCCACGGCGTGCGGGGTGCCGGCGTAGCCGGCAGTGGGATCCTGGGGCGAGCTCCGCTGCCCAGCCGGCCCACGCGCTTGACCACCTTTCCCGCCACCGTCGCAGCGCTGCTCAGGCTGTCGATTCCGGCGGCGTCGGCTAGCTGACGCACGATTCGAGCCTGGACCCGCAGCGCCTTGAACGGATTACCGGCCAGATTCACCAGCGCGAGGCGCAACAACTCGACATCGGTGGGAAGCGGTTCGGGTCGCCACTCGGGGCTGGGTTGTGCCGGCGGCGCGTCGGGGGTGGCGTCGAGCAGGCTTTCCAGCAACAACTGCCCGGACGCGCCGTCGATGGTGGCGTGGTGATACTTGTTGAGCAGCGCCCAGCGCCCATCAGCCAGACCGTCGATGACGTACGCCTCCCACAGCGGCCGGTTGCGATCCATCGGCCGCCCGACGATCCGGCACACCTGATCGGCCAGCTGATCGGCACGACCGGGCCGCGCCAGGTGCAGCTCGCGGATGTGGAACTCGAGGTCGAAGTTGGCGTCGACGACCCAGTACGGGTGGTCGAGCCCGAACGGCACCTCAACGGGGCGCCGCCGCAACGGTTCGAGTTTGCCGATCAGTGAGGCGTACTTCGCATACACCGCCGTATACGGATCGTAATCGGGGTTGGGCCTTTCAAAAATCGTCAGGCCGGTGACGTGGCCGAACGTTGTCGGAGTCTCCATATAAAGGAAGGCGGCGTCCAAACCGCTGAGCTGCTTCACGGGCTGCTCCTTTTACTCAGGTACGTCGACGGAAATTATTCGCGCAGTGGGCATTTGAGCGACTTACCGGTCGGAGTCGCGGTTTGACGTCGGTGAGGGCCGGCTTGCGCCGATCCTCATCTGGTCAACATGCCGCCCTCGACGGGCAGCGTGATGCCAGTGACATAGCTGCCGGCGTCGCTGGCCAGAAAGATCAGCGCGGCGCTGAGCTCCTCGGCATCACCGAGCCTCCCGCTGAGGGTGCGCGGGATAACGGCGGATTCGAAGTAACTGGCGTCTAAACGATCGGTCAGCTCGGACTTGAAGTAGCCGGGAGCCAGTGCGTTGACCCGGATGCCCCTGCGGCCGGTCCACTGTTGGGCCAGATCCCTGGTGAGGCCGATAAGGCCGGCCTTGGACGACGCGTACGCGGCCTGCGGCAACCCGTTGGTGGTGAGGCCGAGCATGCTACTGATGTTGATGATCGAGCTGCCCGGCTGCATCACCTTGGCGCAGGCCTGAGCCATCCAAAAGCAACCGTGCAGGTTGATATCGATGACCGACCGGAATTCGTCGGGCGTCTCGCGGATAGCTGGCACGGCGGTGCCCACCCCTGCGTTGTTGACCAGGATGTCGACGCGCCCGAACGTGTCCATCGCGGCGTCGACCAACGCCTGGCAAGCATCTGGATCGGTGACATCGGTACGAACCGCGACGGCTTTGCGGCCAGCCGACTCCACGAGAGCGCAGGTTTCGGCCAACCGGTCCTCGCGTCGCGCTCCGAGCACCACGTGGGCGCCGGCCTCGGCGAGGGCCTGTGCGAACGAGACGCCAATACCGCTGGATGCGCCGGTAACGATCGCGACCCGGTCATCGATCCGGAAGCGGTCCAGGATGCCCATCAAACTCTCAACTTTCAGCTCGAGGATTATCGCTGTGCATCGTATTCCTATATGTTGCACTACTGCAACGGATAAGATATGTGTCACACTTTAGCCAGTCGGCAGAAGGCATCGCCACACCACCAGATCACCGCCTGTATTGACTTAGTCGCGGAGTCCGAACCACTCAGGAGGCCGCCCAAGTGTGCAACGCCTGATAGAATGTTGCAGTCCTGCGCTGCGCGGCTGGATGAAGCCGCCGGACCCAACCACCAGGAGGTCTGCTATCACCGACACGCAGTTGGCCCGCATGCTGGCGGAGGCGGACCGTCGCCCCGACGCGTTGACCGCCTTCCGCATCGCTCGCCGGTGGTTCATCGCGAGTCGCCGGATCGAGATGCAGGAACTGGCCGCCGAACTAGGGGTGAACCGTGCCACCCTATTTCGCTGGGTCGGCGGGCGAGACGAGTTGCTCGCCGAGATCATCTGGTCGCTCGCCGAGCCGACGCTGGCGCTGGCAGCCGAGGGTGCACCCGGCCGCGGAGGGCAGCGAATTGTGGCCATTATGGATCGATTTGCCACCATCCTCGACGAGGCCGACTACTTCCGAGAGTTTCTGCGGCGCGAACCCGAGCGGGCTTTACGAATCCTGACCACCCGCGCGAGCGCAGTCCAGAAGCGGTTGGTTGCTGCGGTGGAAACCCTTCTGCGCGAAGAGATTACAAATTCTGAGCTACATCCACCGTTACCGCCGAATGACCTCGCCTACCTGATCGTGCGGATTGTCGAGTCCTTCCTCTACGCCGACATCATCACTGGCGATCAACCAGACATCACCAAAGCCCAGCAGGCTATCGCCGTTCTGCTCGATCGCGATAGCGCCGCCGGCGCGCCGACTGGTTAGGCTTCCTCGCGCAGGCTCAGCCTTGAATCCTTGGCCAGGCAAAGCTCTTGACTGCGTTGATCATCGGGCCGGCGATCGGCCAGCCGATCTGATTTGTCGATAACGACGAGTTCGACCCCCAGTAGCTTCCAGCCGGGCGGCAGTCCGGCAGGGATGTCGAACCCGCGCATTAAGAAACGCCGAATGCCGACCTGAACCGCATCACGAATCTCGATGTGCCACCAAACCTCTAAGTCTAATTCCACGCGATCATGGGGTCGCGGATCGGATCGGTGACGTCCCCGGCAGTGGCTGCTGCGCCGAATGTGGAGTAAATCTCCCCCGCCGACCGCAACACGTTGAGTGAGTGGACTTTTCATGCTCCGGAGCCACTAGCTTGCCGGTTCTGGAATCGGTCACTAGACCCCGGATTTCCGCTTCGATGATTGCCTGAACGAGGCGCCGGCACCTGGCGCAGTCTGAACCTGCCGCTGTCGCATTAGCGACCTCGTTGGTTGTTGATGCACCCTCGAGGACCGCGCCAACAACGGTTTGCCGCGTAATGCCGTGGCACAGACACACGTACATCAGCGGCACCCGGATTCGCCACGGTCGTCGATAGTCATGCCTCGCCAAGGTTGGGCGATGACGATTGCGAGGCGCCTCGCGGGACTGAAGTCAATCAAACTGCCTGCAATCGAGGGTCTGTTGAGGGTGTCGGCGAACTCGGTGCGCACGATCGGGCGACGCTCATCAGTCCGAGTCGCCGCGCCGTGATTCCCCTGCGGCCGTTTTGAGGTCGCCAAAGCGATGCCCTGCCTGGGAATTTTTCGCCGCCGGATGGTGTGCCCTGCTGGCCGTGCCATACTTCTGACAATATCTAATTTCAGATACTCCATCAATACTGCCCGGGCGACTTTTGTACGGCTTGATCAAGGCCCACGGACTGCCGAACGGTCGATTGACCATCTATCTCCGACCATCTAGACGAATGTCGTTGGCCGGGCGCGCCGACGGTCAGCACTTATGCTGAGCCGGAGAACTTAACTGGCAGGAGCGAAGGTGTCGGCTGGCCGCGTGTACGGCGGAGCAACAGGTGAGCAGCGAATCGCTGAGCGACGCCGAAAGCTGATAGAGGCCGGCATGAACCTATTCGGCTCGGCGGATTCGGGAACGGTTCGGGTCAAAGACATAGTCGTTGAGGCCGGCCTGACCGAGCGGTACTTCTACGAGAGCTTCAGCGACCTGGACGCATTGTTCGACGCGGTGCTCGAGCTCGCCAACGAGACGGTCGAAAGTGCGGTGAACGCGGCTGTCGTCGAGGCGCCTGACGACGATATTTCGCGGCTATCGATCGTACTGCGAACATCTGTCGACGCGCTGGCCAGCGATCCCCGCATGATCCGGATCATCTTTATCGAAGCACTGGGTAAGGGCGATCGCGCCGGCGCTCGTCGAAACGAAATTCTTTTGCGTGCTGCCGAGAACTTCTACCGGTGGTCAGGAAACGATGTGGGCGATTTCGACACCAGCCCAATAGACGTCCGGGCGAAGACTTTCGCCTTGACCGGGGCCGCTTCGGAACTCTTGATCTCATGGGCCGAAGGACTCCTCGACATGACCGCGGCCGAGCTCGCGGATTTCCTTGTCGGACTGTACTGGCGAATCAATCTGCCCTGAGAACCGTGGCGAAACGAGGGGATCGCGACGATGCCCTGGTTGATGAGCTTGGTCTCAACGCGGCCGGCCTGTCGGTGTCCAGCACCTCGAGAGTGGTTGTCGGGAGCTCACGTCGGCGTCGAGCTTAAGGCGTAAGGCGGGCGGCCACCCCCGTGGCACTTATCTGGCTCTTCGGATTCCAGCGGGGCTAGGTGCCGGCTTTGAGGTCGGCGTGCCCTGCGGTTGTGGGGAACGAAGGTGCCTGAGTCTTTGAAGT
>NZ_JAPIYN010000016.1:0-130406 GCF_035617725.1 Mycobacterium sp. 94-17 | reverse complement strand
CGCAACCAACTACCGCGAATGGCTCAACACCCAGCTCATCACCGCCGCTTGACCCTTAACAAAGATAGGAGCATCAAACCGAGCGCGGCCCAAACCCCAAGCGATCAGCGCCGCCTGCCGCCCCGCTTCTCGCGCACCCGCACATTGATCCGGATCGGCGACCCCTCGAACCCGAAGGTCTCGCGCAGCCGACGCTCCAAGAAGCGCCGATAACCCGCCTCCAGAAAACCGGTGGTGAACAGCACGAACGTCGGCGGCCGCGCCGTCGCCTGGGTGGCGAACAGGATGCGCGGCTGTTTGCCCCCACGCACCGGGGGCGGCGTGGCCGCCACCACTTCCTTGAGCCACGAATTCAGCGGACCCGTCGGAATCCGCGCATCCCACGACGCCAGCGCGGTCTCCATCGCGGGCACCAGCTTCTGCAACGCCCGCCCGGTTTTGGCGGAGATGTTGACCCGCGGCGCCCACCGCAGCTGCACCAGCTCACGGTCGATCTCGCGCGCCAGCAGCTCGCGACGGTCTTCATCCACCAGGTCCCACTTGTTGAACGCCAGCACCAGGGCCCGGCCGGCCTCGATGACCATCGACAGCACCCGCTGATCCTGCTCGGTGAGCGGCTCGGAACCGTCGATCAGGACGACCACCACCTCGGCCGCGTCGATGGCCGAGTGGGTCCGCACCGAGGCATAGAACTCGTGCCCGCTGGCCTGGCCGACCTTGCGCCGCAAGCCCGCGGTGTCGACGAACCTCCACACCTTGTCGCCCAACTCGATGAGCGAGTCAACCGGGTCCACCGTCGTTCCGGCGACGTCGTGCACCACCGAACGCTGATCGCCCGCAAGCTTATTCAGCAACGAGCTCTTGCCGACATTGGGCTTGCCGACCAGCGCGACGCGCCGCGGGCCGCCGGACGTGGCCGCCACCTCCGACACCTCGGGCAGGTCCGCCAGCACCGCGTCGAGCAGATCCGCCACCCCGCGGCCGTGCATGGCGCTGATCGCGTACGGCTCACCGAGCCCCAGCGACCACAGCATCGCGGCGTCCGCCTCGGCCTTGTCGCTGTCAACCTTGTTGGCCGCCAGGAAGATTGGCTTGCCGGACCTCAGCAAGATCCGCGCGGCGGCCTCGTCGGCCGAAGTGGCTCCGACGACGGCGTCGACCACCAGGATCACCGCGTCGGCAGTGCGCATGGCCACCGCGGCCTGGTCGGCCACCAGCTGCTGCAGCCCCTTGGCGTCGGGCTCCCATCCCCCGGTGTCCTGCACGACGAAGCGGCGCCCCGTCCACAGCGCGTCGTAGGACACCCGGTCGCGGGTGACGCCCGGGACGTCCTGCACGACGGCCTCTCTGCGGCCCAAAATCCGGTTGACCAGGGTCGACTTGCCGACGTTGGGACGGCCGACCACCGCCACCACGGGCGCCGGGCCCGCCTCGTCCTGCTCGTCCAGTCCGAATTCGACTGAATCCCAGTCGCTTTCGTCGCTCCACGTGCCGTCCTGACTCACCGCACCGCTCCGCTTCGCTGCTCGACCAGGTCGCGCAGGCGCGAGATCACCTGGGCCTCGGTCATGTCGCTGGTGTCGACGACCACCGCGTCCGGGGCCGCCCGCAGCGGTGACACCGCCCGGGTGGAATCGAGGTGGTCGCGGCGGCGGACGTCGGCCAGCACCGCGTCATAGTCGTCGACCAGCCCGGCCGCCACGTTCTGATCGTTGCGCCGCCGCGCCCGGGTCTCCGCCGACGCGGTCAGGAAGATCTTCACGGGCGCGTCCGGCAGGACGACGGTGCCGATGTCCCGGCCCTCGACGACCACACTTCCCGGGCCCCCGGCCATTTCGCGCTGCAGGCCCACCAGCCGGGTACGGACGGCGGGCACCGAGGACACCGCCGAGACCGAGGCGGTCACACGGTCACCGCGGATCTCGGCCGAGACATCCTCTCCGCACAGGAAATAACGGTCGCCGTCGGAATGATAGTTCACCGACATCTGCACAGTTTCCGCGATGCGCGCGACGGCGTCGGCGTCGGCGGGGTCGACGCCGGCGCGCAGCACGGCCAGCGTCACCATCCGGTACATTCCGCCGGTATCCAGGTAGCGGGCCTGCAGCCCCTGCGCCAATCCCTTTGACACAGAAGATTTCCCCGTGCCCGCCGGGCCGTCGATGGCCACCACGATATCGCTCGCACTCATAGGCTGATGGTTCGCTGCACTCCCGTCACTCGCCGTGCTCGTTCCGCTCGTTCCGCTCACAGGCCCACCGCCTTGTACAGCTGGCCGATCTCGTGATGCGCCAGCGCCCGAATGCTGCCCGGGCGCTGCTTGCCCAGCGCCACCGGACCAATGTCGGTGCGCACCAACGACTCCACCGGGAACCCTACGGCCGCCAGCAGCCGACGCACGATGCGATTACGCCCCTCGTGCAGCGTCACCCGCACCAGCGTCTTACCCGGAATGGCGTCCACCACCGCGAACTCGTCGAGTTTGGCCATCCCGTCGTCCAATTCGATGCCGGCACGCAGCTTCTTGCCGAGCCCACGCGGCACCGACCCGGTCACCGTCGCCAGATACGTCTTGGGCACCTCGTGGGACGGGTGCATCAGCCGGTGGGCGAGCTCGCCGTCGTTGGTCAGCAGGATCAGCCCCTCGGTGTCGGCGTCCAACCGCCCGACATGAAACAGGTTCTTGTTGCCGCGGACCTTGCGCTCGACCAGATCGCCGATGCAGGGCCGGCCGCGGTCGTCGGACATCGTCGAGTACACACCCCGCGGCTTGTTGAGGGCCAGATACACCTGCGAGTCGTCGAGCACCACCCGGGCGCCGTCGACGCGGATCACCGAGGAGTCGGGGTCGACGCGGGTGCCCAGTTCGGTCACCACCTGCCCGTCGACCTCGACGCGGCCGTCGCTGATCAGCTTCTCGGCGGCCCGCCGCGACGCAATTCCGGCTTGGGACAACACCTTTTGCAGCCGGATCCCCTGGGCTTCGTCCATCAATCCTGGTCCACGTCGAATGTCAGCGCCTGGTCGGATGACTGGCCGCCGGAGAGTTTGACGAAACGTGGCTCGCTGTCCAGGGATTCGCTGAGGTCCTCGATCGTGTCGACGTCGGGGAGCAGTGGCGCGATATCGGGAAGGTCGGCCAGCGAGGTCAGCCCCAGGCGCTCCAAGAACAGCTCGGTGGTGGCGAACGTCACCGCGCCGGTGTCCTCGTCGGCCCCGGCTTCGGTGATCAGGCCGCGCGCCAGCAGCGTGCGCATCACCGCGTCGACGTTGACGCCGCGCACCGCGCTCACCCGCGCGCGGGTCACGGGCTGACGGTAGGCCACCACCGCCAACGTCTCCAGCGCTGCCCGGGTGAGCTTGGAGCGCGCTCCGTCCAACAGCAGCTTCTCGACGTACGGCGCGAACCGGGCGCGGGTGTACATCCGCCAGCCCTCGCTGTTCTTCCGCAGGTCGATGCCGCTGTCGCGGTCGGTGAGCTGCTGGGCCATCTCCTGCAACTTGGCGTCGATCCGGTACAGCGGTTGCTGGACGGCCGACGCAAGCGCCTCCGCGGTGACGGGTGTGTCCACCACCAGCAGCAGCGCTTCGAGCACGGACCCGAGTTCCTCGGATTCCATGGGCACGACTTCGGCGATGTCCGGGATGCCCACGTCGGGCAGGTCGACCCCGGGCAAGTTCTCACTCATCTATTCGTCCCGCACTTCTACCAACGCTTGACTGGCCGGACGTTCCCCGGTCCAGGAGATTTGGAGCACGCCGAGCGGCTCCGACTGGTCGAATGCTACCGCCCGGGACCTATACAGCTCGAGCAGCGCCAGGAAGCGCCCGACCACCTCCATCGACGCCTCACAATCGGCGACCAGCTCGGAGAACGTCGCCCACGCGCCGGTGCCCCGCGCTTCCAGGATGGCCAGCAACTTCCTGGCCTGCTCGGGAACCGACACCTGCACCTGATGCAGGTGCCCGACAGACACGGTCGGGACGGGCCGCGGGGTGAACGCGATCGCGGCGATCTGGGCGAACCGTTCGGCGTCGACGCCGATCATCACCTCGGGCAGCAGCGCGGTGAATCGATCTTCCAGCGACACCGAGCGCGGATAACTGCGCAACGCCGCGGCCTCGAGCTCAGCGAACATGTCGGCGACATGCTTGAACGCGCGGTACTGCAGCAGCCGGGCGAACAGCAGGTCGCGCACCTCCAGCAGCGCGAGGTCTTCGTCGTCGTCGACCTGCCCGGCGGGCAGCAGCCGCGCCGCCTTCAAGTCCAGCAGGGTCGCCGCGACCACCAGGAACGCCGTGGTCTCCTCCAGCTCGAGCTGCGGACCGATCTCGCGGGTGTAGGCGATGAAGTCATCGGTGACCTGGTGCAGCGCCACCTCGGTCACGTCCAGGCGGTGAGCGAAGATCAGCTGCAACAGCAGGTCGAACGGACCCTCGAAGTTGGTCAGGCGGACGTGGAAGCCAGTCGCGCTGCCGTTCTGCTCTGGCGCCTTACCGGTTTCGGTCGCGTTCACGCGCCGAATCGGTCGATGAACTCGCGGGCCAGGGCGCGATAGGCGATGGCGCCGGTCGACCGTGGGGCCCATGTGGTGATGGGTTCGCCGGCGACGCTGGTCTCCGGGAACCGGACGGTCCGGGTGATGACGGTGTCGAACACCAGGTCACCGAACCGTTCCACCACCCGGGCCATCACCTCGCGGGAGTTGACCGTGCGTGGGTCGTACCGGGTCAGCAGGATCCCGCTGATCTCGAGCTTCGGGTTGAGCCGATCGCGCACCTTGTCGACGGTATCGGTCAGCAGCGCCAGGCCGCGCAGCGAGAAGTACTCGCACTCGGTGGGAATCACCACGCCGTCCGCGCAGGCCAGGCCGTTGACGGTGAGCAGCCCCAGCGACGGCTGGCAGTCGATCAGCACGTAGTCGTAGCGGTCCAGCACCGGGTGCAGGGCGCGGCCCAGCGTCTGCTCGCGTCCCACCTCGTTGACGAGCTGAATTTCGGCCGCGGACAGGTCGATGTTGCTGGGTACCAGATCCATGTGCTTGACCCGGGTCTGCAGCAGCACGTCGTCGATCGACACTCGCGGCTCGACCAGCACGTTGTGGATGGTCTTCTCGAGCTCGTAGTGCGGGACGCCCAGGCCGGCGGACAACGCGCCCTGCGGATCCATGTCCACCAGCAGCACCCGGCGGCCGTATTCGGCGAGCGCGGCACCGAGGTTGATGGTGGACGTGGTCTTCCCGACGCCGCCCTTCTGGTTGCACATGGCGACGACCTTGGCCGGGCCGTGCGAGGTGCGCGGCTGTGGCTCCGGGATCGCCCGCGGCGGCCGCCCGGTCAGACCGAGCTCGACGCCGTTGTCCGGCCGATCGGTCATGGCGGGGGTGTTCGCGAGGTGAACATCGTCGGAAAGTCTAACGGGTTCGACGCGCGAAACTCGGCGACCCGCAGGCAATTAACCAGCCGATATGGACAGAAATCGGTGGTAGAACGCACATCGCGGCAGCCTTTTCACTTCAGTCACAGCAGCATCAATTTCCGGGGGCAATGCGCCCGCGCGAACGCGCTAACGCGGGCGCTATCGGTTTCGGGAAAGACCGAGTGGTACCCAGAGAGTCCTCCGCCGGCCGACCCTCCGCCGGCCGACCCTCCGCCGGGCCGGCACCGACCGCCCGGCCGGCACCGACCGCCCGGCACCGGCCTATGGTGGCGCCCATGAACCTCACGCGACGGATACCTCTCTTGCGTTGGTCGTTCTGGCGCATGGCCGCCGGCGCTCGCAACATCACCACCACCGGGCAGATCGGTGACGGGCGCGAAGCCGCCGCGGTCGAGTACGTCCTGAGCAACGCGCGCGCCGGCGACATCGACGACGTACTGGCCACCATCGACAAGTTCGCCTACGAGAAATCGCTGCTGATCAACGTCGGCGACGAGAAGGGCCTGCTGCTCGACGCCGCGGTGCGGCGCGTCGACCCGGCGCTCGCGCTCGAACTGGGCACCTATTGCGGCTACGGCGCCTTGCGGATCGCCCGGGCCGCCCCCAACGCGAAGGTGTACTCGGTCGAACTCGCCGAGGCCAACGCCGCCAACGCCCGCCAGATCTGGGCCCACGCCGGCGTCGCCGACCGGGTGACGTGCGTGGTCGGCACCATCGGCGACGGCGGGCGCACCCTGGACGCGCTGGCCGCCGAGCACGGGTTTGCCGCCGGCGCACTCGATTTCGTGTTCCTCGACCACGACAAGGACGCCTACCTCGACGACCTGAAGAGCATCCTGGACCGGGGCTGGCTACATCCGGGCTCGATCGTGGTCGCCGACAACGTCCGGGTCCCGGGCGCCCCGAAGTACCGCGAGTACATGCGGCGCCAGCAGGGCGAGCAGTTCAACACCGTCGAGCACAAGACGCGCGTCGAGTACCAGACGATCCTGGCCGACCTGGTGCTCGAGTCCGACTACCTCGGCGGCTGAGTGCTCCGCGCTATTGGGCCCGTGGATGGGCCTCGGCCCACACTTCGCGCAGCGCGTGCACGGTGACCATGGTGTAGATCTGCGTCGTCGTCACCGACGCGTGCCCGAGCAACTCCTGCACGACCCGCACGTCGGCGCCGCCCTCGAGCAGATGGGTCGCAAAGGAATGCCGCAGCATGTGCGGCGACACCCCGGAGGTGATCCCGGCGCGCTCGGCCGCGTCCTGCAGCACCTGCCACGCGCTTTGCCGCGACAGCCGGCCGCCGCGCACATTGAGGAAGATGCCCGGCGTGCCGCGCCCGCGCCGGGCCAGCTCCGCACGGCCCCGCACCAGGTAGGCATCCAGCGCGGTGACGGCCGGGCGCCCGATCGGCACCAGCCGCTGCTTACCGCCCTTGCCGCGCAACAACACCGAGCGGGCGTGGGTGTCGACGTCGTCGACGTCGAGGCCGACGGCTTCGGAGATCCGCGCGCCGGTGGAGTACAGGAGTTCCAGGAGCGCCCGGTTACGCAGGGTCAGCGGCCCGTCGGCCGGGCTCTCGCCGCCCGCGGCCTCCAGCAGGGCCAGCACCTGGTCGATGGTCAGGCTCTTCGGCAGCCGGCGCCCCGGCGTCGGTGGGCGGACCGCACGCGCCACATCGAGTTCGGCCAGTCCTTCGGCGGCGGCGAACCGGTGCAGGCCGCGGACCGCGATCAGCGCCCGCGCCGCCGATACCGCCGACAGCGCGGCGATCCCGGTGTCGGGATCGCCGCGGCGCAGCGCCACCAGAAACTCGCTGACGTCATTCTCGCCCACCGTGGCGAGGTCGTGAATTCCGCGGTCCGCCAAGTGCTTTGTGTAGCGGCGCAGGTCGCGGCGATACGAGCTCAGGGTGTTCGCGGCGACGCCGCGCTCGATCGCGAGGTGGTCGAGGTAGCCCTGCAATTGCGTGTCCAGCGCCACCGTCATCATTGCGCGGCCTTGCGGGCGGCGAACGACGACGGCTTGTCCCGCCACGGGCTGTCCACCGGACGCGGCCGCGCGAAACCCGTCGCGACGGCCCGGGCGGCCAAAATCCCTGCCACGGCAATGGCATTGACGACCTCACCGCCGAGCACCATGCGGGCGGCGTCGGCCAGCGGATACCACTCCACCGTCATGTCCGCTTCCTCGTCGTGCGCCTCGGGCCGGTCGACCCGAGTCAGGCCGGTGGCCAGATAGACGCGCACCGACTCGTCGCTGAAGCCCGGCGTGGAGTCGAGGTCGACGAGCACGGCCCAGTCCCTGGCCTGCAGCCCCGCCTCCTCCATCAGTTCGCGGGCCGCGGTGAGATGCGCCGCCTCGCCGTTGATGTCGAGCAGTCCGGCGGGCAGCTCCCGCAGCCGCCGACCGAAGGCGTGCCGATACTGGTACACCATCGGGATGTTGCCGTCGTCGTCCAGCGCGACCACGGCGACCGCGCCGAAGTGTTCGACGATCTCCCGGGTCACCACCTTGCCGCCCGGCATCCGCACCCGGTCGCTGCGCAGCGCGAAAATCTTTCCGGTGTACAGCGTTTCGGACGACGCCGTCTCGAAGACGTGTTCAGCCACGGGTCGCGGGCTCAGGTATCGGCCGCGCGGCGCTGTCCGGGTGCTGGAGGCCGTTCGATGACTGCTCCGGGATTTCCACCGGCAGCAGCTCGCCCGCCTGGTAGTCGATGGCCGCGCCGACGAATGCGACGAACAGCGGGTGCGGCCGGGTGGGCCGGCTCTTGAGCTCCGGGTGAGCCTGGGTGCCGACCACGAACGGGTGCACGTCCGGTGGGTATTCGACGAACTCCACCAGATGGCCGTCCGGGGATGTCCCGGAGAACCTCAGGCCGCTCTCCGCGATCTTGTCGCGGTAGGCGTTGTTGACCTCGTAGCGGTGCCGGTGCCGCTCGGACACCTCCGTGGCGCCATACGCCTGGGCCACAATCGATTCCGGTTCCAGCACCGCGGGGTAGGCGCCCAGCCGCATGGTGCCGCCCAGATCGGCCTCGCCGGCGACGATGTCGACCTGGTCGGCCATCGTGGAGATGACCGGATCGGGCGTCTCGGGGTCGAATTCGGCCGAGTTAGCCTGTTCCAGGCCGGCCGAGCGGGCGGCCTCGATCACGATGCACTGCAAGCCGAGGCATAGGCCGAGCACCGGCAGCCCGCGCGTGCGGGCGTAGCGAATCGCGCCGATCTTGCCCTCGATGCCGCGGATGCCGAACCCGCCCGGGATCAGCACGCCGTGCACGCCGTGCACGCCGTCCAGGGCCGACGCGGCACCGGACGCGCTCTCGCAGTCGTCGGACGCCACCCAGACCAGCTCCACCTTGGCATGGTGCTTGAACCCGCCGGCCCGCAACGCCTCGGTGACCGACAGGTAGGCATCGGAAAGTTCAACATACTTGCCCACCAACGCAATTCGTACGATCTCGTGCGGCTCGTGCACCCGGTGCAGCAGGTCGTTCCACTGCGTCCAGTCGACATCGCGGAACGGCAGGTTGAGCCGGCGCACCACGTAGGCGTCGAGTTCCTCGCGGTGCAGCACCTTGGGGATGTCGTAGATCGACGGCGCGTCCGGCGTGGAGATGACGCCGTCGATGTCGACGTCACACATCAGCGCGATCTTGTTCTTCAGCGCTTCGGGAACGTCACGGTCGCTGCGCAGGATCAGCGCGTCGGGAGTGATACCGATGCTGCGCAGCGCGGCCACCGAGTGCTGGGTGGGCTTGGTCTTGAGTTCACCCGACGGAGCGAGGTAGGGCACCAGCGAGACGTGCAGGAAGAACACGTTCTCGCGGCCCAGGTCGTGACGCACCTGGCGCGCCGCCTCCAGGAACGGCTGCGACTCGATGTCGCCGACGGTGCCCCCGATTTCGGTGATGACCACGTCGGGACGGTTGCCCTCGGCGTCGGGCTGGGCCATCGACATGATGCGCCCTTTGATCTCGTCGGTGATGTGCGGGATCACCTGGACGGTGTCGCCGAGGTATTCGCCGCGCCGTTCCTTCGCGATGACCGTCGAATACACCTGTCCCGTAGTGACATTCGCCGAGCCGGACAGGTCGCGGTCCAGGAATCGTTCGTAATGGCCGACGTCCAGGTCGGTTTCGGCGCCGTCCTCGGTGACGAAGACCTCGCCGTGCTGGAACGGGTTCATGGTGCCCGGATCGACGTTGAGGTACGGATCGAGCTTTTGCATCGTCACGTGCAACCCGCGGGCGGTCAGCAGCTGGCCCAGGCTGCTGGCGGTCAGCCCCTTGCCCAACGACGACGCGACTCCGCCGCTGACGAAGAGGTGCTTGGTGGCGGATTGCGGGTGCTTTCGCACAGGCGACCTCCGTGAAGACGGGCAGGGCGTGGAAAATGTTCTAGCGAATAACTAGATGGGCCTGCCGACCCACGGAAACCCACCCTAACATCCGCCGCGCTGTGCCGCGGCTAACACGCCCGCTACTGGGGCACCGTGATCGACGTCGCCCCGTGCCCGGTGCCGTACTGCCCGGCGTGCCCGCCGTTGAGCAGGTCGTGCAGGCCCAGGACCGCGGTGATGCGCCCGGGCGCGGCGTCGATGTCGTCGACGGTGGACACCGCCGAGTTCATCCCGGCGTCCGCGCGGGTCACCGCCACGGCGGCTCCTCCGGTCGCCGAACCGTCGCGCCCGGCGAGCAGGGTGCCCGAGCCGTGCGGGGCGAGCGCGGCGGAGAACCGGGCCACGCTGACGCCCTTGTTGCCGGCGTCCTGGGGCAGCGAGCCGCCGGTGACGACCAGCGCGGCGTTCGCCGCGCCCATGTGATCGGTGGCCTGGTAGGTGATGAACCCGGTGTCGCGCAACGCCGCCAGCACAGTGTTGCGCTGGACGTCGTCAACGGCAGGCACGGCCGGGTTCGCGTTGGCCAGCAGCGCGATGCCCATCAGGTCACCCGCCTGCGAACCCTGGTCGACAAGCTTGGTGCTCAGCTGCTGGCCCGCCGGCAGCACCGAGGAGTTCACCACCGTCCGCAGCTTCTCCGCCGAGTTCGCCTCGACGAACTCACTCGTCAGCGACACCGTCCCGGTCACCGCCCCACCGGCCTGACCGATGAACTTCGACACCGCGGCCACGTCGTCGTCTTTGGAGTCCGGGGTGCGGAACACCACCACCGACTTGCCGCCCAGCGCGTCGTGCACGATCCGGCCGACCAGCTGGGTATCGAAATTGTTTGCCGCACTGAGCTTTTCGTTCAGCACGTTCTTCTGGTCGTTGAGCCCGCTGATCTGGGTGTTCAGGTCACGCTTCTCGTCGCGCAGGCTGGACAACAAGGTGTCCGACAAGAAGCCCGAGCCCAGCACGACTCCCACCGCCAGCGCCAGGAAGACCGCGGCCAGCGACAGGGCATGTTGACGCAACGAGATCATCTAGGTGACCCACTTCTGCACCATCGCGCAGAAGTGGTTCCAGTAGTCGGTGACCCAGTGCAGCACCACGCCGTCGGTGCGCGATACCCACAGCGCGACGATCACGGCGATCAGCATGGTCAGCGCCAGCAGCGCAATGGCACCCGCCGAGATGTGGTTGCGGTACAGGGTGGCCACGGCCCTGGCGTCGACCACCTTCTCCCCCACCCGCAGCCGGGTCAGGAAGGTGGACGGGTTGCTGTGCGCACGGGTGCGGTCGAAGAACGTCTCGATGTTGGCGGTGTGGCCGGCCGTCACCAGCAGCGCGGCGCCGTGGTGATCGGCGAGCAGCAGCGCCAGGTCGATCGCCGACCCGGCGGCCGGGAACGTCATCGCCCCGACGCCGAGATCCTGAATCCGTTCCAGTCCCGGCGCGTGCCCGTCGGCGTCCGCGGGCAACACGACCTGAGCACCGCACTTGAGCGCGTCGGTGCTGATCTGGTCGGGGTCGCCGACGATGACCTGGGGGCGGTAGCCCGCCTTGCGCAAGACGTCGGCGCCGCTGCCGACGCCGATCAGCGCCGGCTGATACTCCTTGATGAACGGCTTGAGCGCGCGCAGGTCCTCGGCGGCGCTGGGCTCGTCGGCGACGATCACCACGTGCCTGCGGCGCAGGTCGACGTCGACGTCGGGGATGCCGATGCCGTCGATCAGCAGCGGACTCTCGCTCTTGATGAATTCGATGGTGTTGCCGGCGAACGCCTCGAGGTGCGCGGACAGCCCGCTCTTGGCCTCACGCATCAGGTCGGCGATGTCGTGGTCGGTGCGCTCGGTGCCGCGGACCAGCCTGCGGTCTCCGGCGTACACGCCGCCCTCGTGCAGGCGGATCTTGGAGCCGTCCTTGACCTTCTTGAAGACGTCGGGGCCGGCCTCGTCGATCAGGGTCACCCCGTTGTTGACCAGCACCTCCGGGCCCATGTTCGGGTAGCGGCCCGACACCGACGGCGACGCGTTGACGACCGCGGCGATGTCGGCCTCCACCAGCGCGTCCGCCGTGATGCGGTCCAGGTCAAGGACGTCGAGCACCACGATGTCGCCGGGGCAGACCCGACGCAGCAGTCGGTCGATGTTCCGGTCAACGCGGGCTGTGCCGACGAGGCCCGGCCGGGTGGTGTTACGCGTCAGAAGTGTGGACATCCTCATGGGGTGCGATTCTGTCCGCGAACCGCGGCAGCGGCGGGGAGGCGCGCCGTAACATCTGCCTCATTAGTTATCTAGCGTCACATCAGTCACAACTTGGAATCGGGATGATGTCGAACCTCGGCTCGATGACGAGATCGGTGCGATTTGACGGCATCGCGTCGACGTTCGCGGCCGAATCCGGAGGTTAGATCTGGTCCTTCTGCGCCGCATCAAGCAGTTCGCGGGCGTGCGCGCGGCCGCTGTCGGATTCGCCCAGCCCGGCCAGCATCCGCGCCAGCTCGGCCACCCGCTCGGCGTCGGCGACCCGACGCACCACGCTGGTCCCCTTGGGTCCGGCCCCATGCACCACCAGGTGCACGTCGGCGTACGCGGCAACCTGCGGCAGGTGCGTGACCACGATGACCTGGTGGGTGCGCGCCAACCGCGCCAACCGTCGCCCGATCTGCACCGCCGCCCGGCCCCCCACGCCGGCGTCGACCTCGTCGAACACCATGGTGGTACCCACCGTCTCCTTGCGCGAGGCGGCCAGCACCACTTCCAGCGCCAGCATCACCCGGGACAGCTCGCCCCCCGAGGCGCTCTTGGCCAGCGGCAGCTGATCCATGCCGCGGTGCGCGGCGAAGCCGAACTCCACCTGGTCGACGCCGTCGGCGCCGGCGCGGGCCAGCTCCCCCGAGGGCAGCCTCAGCGCGCCCCCGTCGTCGGGGCCCGCTACGGCGTCCGGCCTGGTATCCAAGGTCACGTCGATGCTGAACTGTGCGTCGGCCATCGCCAGGCCGGACAGCTCCGCGGTGACCTCCTTGGCGAGCCGCTTGGCAGCCTTGCGCCGGATGGTGCTCAGATCGATTGCGGCCCGGGCTAATTCACCCGCCAGCTCGTCGACGCGCGCCGCCAGCGCGGCCAGCCCTTCCTCGGACACGTCGAGTTGGGCCAGGCGTTCCCGCGACTGGCGGGCCCAGGCGAGCACACCGTCGATGTCGGCGGCGTATTTACGTGTCAGCGTGCGCAATTCGGCTTGCCGGGCCAGCTTCGATTCCAGCGCGCTGGCGTCGACGGGCAGCTCCTCGAGGAAGCCGCCCAGCTCGTGCGCCGCGTCGGCCACCACCGCCAGCACCTCGCCGAGCTGGCCGGCCAACGCCGCCAGCTTCGCGTCGCCCGTCGCTTCCAGTGCGGTCCTTGCCCTGCCCAGGCTCTCGGTCGCGCTGAACCCGTCCGCCTCATCCGAGGACAGGGCCGCGCGGGCGGCGGCCGCGGCCTCGCGCAGGCTGTCCAGCTCCGAGAGCCGGAGGATCTCGGCGACCAGGGCGTCGTCCTCGCCGGGTTGTGGCTCTACCACGTCGATCTCGTTGAGGGCGAAGGTCAGCCGGTCGGCCTCGAGCGCCAGCTCGCGCATCCGGTTGCGACGGTCTATCAGGTCGCGCCGCGCTGACAGCCAGGCGTCGCGCAGTTTGCAGTAGCGCTCCAGGGCCGGGCCGGCCTTCGCGTACCGGTCGAGCGCGCCGCACTGCTCCTCGGGCCGCATGAGCCGCAGCTGATCGTTCTGCCCGTGCAGGGTCAGCAGCCCGGCGGTGAAGTCGCCCAGCGACTTGGCCGGCACGCTGCGGCCGCCGAGGTAGGCGCGCGACGGTCCGTCACGGCTGACCGAGCGCAGCGCGATCACGCTGCCGTCCTCGTCGCGTTCGGCGCCCGACCCGTCGAGCATGCCGTCCAGCTTCACAATCATGGCCTCGTCGAGATCGGTTGTGGTGAAACGGCCTTCGACGATCGCCCGCTCGGACCCGGATCGCACCCGGGTTGCGTCGGCGCGGGCACCGCCGAGCAGCTGCAGGCCGGTCACCACCATCGTCTTGCCGGTACCGGTCTCGCCGGTCAACACGGTCAGGCCGCGGCCGAACTCCCCCACCGCGGCGCTGATGGCACCGAGTGACTCGATGCGAATCTCGGTCAGCATTCCGTCAGCACCCGCGCCAAGGCCGTCAGTTCCCGCGCCACCCGGTCACCGGCAACCGGAATTTGCGCACCAGCCGGTCGGTGAACGGGGCGCTGTCCAGCCGGGCCCATTTCACCGGTGTGTCGCAACGTTTCACCTCCAGCCGGCTGCCCGCCGGGACCAGCATTTCGCGCCGGCCGTCACAGAACACCAGCGCGTCATGGCCGTCGGCCTCGATCTCGATGGCGATGGTGGCGTCCGGGCTGGTGACCATGGGGCGGCCGAACAGCGCGTGAGCGTTGTTGGGTACCACCAGGATTGCCTCGAGGTCCGGCCACAACACCGGTCCGCCGGCCGAGAAGGCGTAGGCGGTGGATCCGGTGGGCGTCGACACCAGCACCCCGTCACAGCCGAACGCCGACACCGGGCGCCCGTCGATCTCGAGCACCACCCCGAGCACGCCGAGGCGGGGGCCCTTTTCCAGGCTGACTTCGTTCAGCGCCCAACCATGGACGTCGCCGCCGCCGTGGCGCACGGTCACGTCGAGCGTCAACCGGATTTCCACCCGATAATCCTGGGCGACAACATGATCCAGCACTTGATCGATGGCCTCGGCCTCGGCCTCGGCCATGAAGCCGATGCGGCCCAGGTTGACGCCGAGCACCGGGATATCGGCGTTGCGGGCCAGCTCGGCGGCCCGCAGGAACGTGCCGTCGCCGCCCAGCGCCAGCACCAGCTCGCAGCCGTCGGCCGCCTGTGGGTCGGCGTTGACCACGTCGATCTCGACGCCCAGCGCGCGCATGTCGTCGGGATCCAGATGCAGCGGCCCCCGGTCGACCGCCTCGGCGGACAGCACACGAAGCCCGAGCCCGTTGTCGCCCAGCACTTTCTGCACGCGCCGTGCGGTCTCGGTGGCCTCGTCGCGGCCGGTGTGAACCACCATCAGCACCGTGCGCGGAGCGTGTTCGTTCATCGCGGCCCGCTTTCCACCGCGCGCCGCACCGCCGTCGCCAGCTCCTCGCCCGCGAGCGGCCGATCGGTCCGGGCGCGCAGCCGCAGAAAGTACTCGACATTGCCCGACGGACCGGGCAGCGGGCTGGCGGTGACGTCGACGGTGTGCCAGCCCAGCTCGGCCGCGCGGCCGGCGACCGACAGCACGGCGTCGGCGCGCAGGCGCACGTCGTGCACCACGCCCCCGGCGCCGACCAGGCCCCTGCCCACCTCAAACTGCGGCTTCACCATGGGAACGATATCCGCGTCCGGCCGGGCGCATCCAGCCAGCGCCGGCAACACCGTGCACAGCGAAATGAACGACAGGTCGGCCACCACCAGGTCCGCCGGCCCGCCGATCGCCTCTGGCGTGAGATCGCGAACGTTCGTCCGCTCGACGACGCGCACCCGCGCGTCGCTGCGCAGCGACCACGCCAGCTGGCCGTACCCGACGTCCACCGCGACCACCTCTGTGCCGCCGCGATCCAGCAGGACTTCGGTGAAGCCGCCCGTGGACGCGCCGGCGTCCAGGCAGCGACGGCCCGCGACCGAAATGCCGAAAGCGTCGAGCGCCCCGATGAGTTTGTGCGCCCCGCGCGAGACCCAGCCGCGCTCGCCGTCCCCGGCGACGGTCAGCGCCGCGGTGACGGCGACGGCGGTCCCCGGTTTGCGCGCGGGCATCCCGTCGATGCTGACCTTTCCCGCGCCGATCAATTCCGCGGCCTGCTGACGGGACCGGGCCAGGCCGCGCCGGACCAGCTCGGCGTCAACGCGGGCGCGTCGCGACATCCGCGCACTCAGCCCTTCTCCGCCGACTCCAGCGCGGCCAGCAGCACGTCGTGCGCCTCGGACAGGCGGCGTGCTATCTCTTCGAGCTCGTCGAGGGAGGGCGCCTTCTCGGGGTCGTCACCGTCGCCGGGTTGGGGCAGCCGGGCGAGCAAAGCGTCGATTTCAGCGCGAATCTCATCGGGATCGATAGTCATCGCGTTCCTACGCTAGTCACCCGTCAGTCGGTGCGCATCAAAGACCAGCGTTGCAGCGCGGCGCGCGCCCGGTCGTCGGCGGCCTCGATGGCGACCGGTTGCCCGCCGGAGTCGGAGTCGGAGTCGGAGTCGGAGACGCTGTACACCGCCGCGGCGGCCGCCCGAACGATCGACAGCCCGTCCCCGTCGTCCTCGTCGTCCGACCCGCTGACCGTGACCGTCGTTTCGGCGACGTCGACGCGCCAGCCCGGCTGCGGCCCGACGGCCAGCCGCTCGCCGTCCTGATGCAGCGAGCGCAGGTCGTGGCCGATATAGGTGGGTCGCTGAGCGGGCTTGGCGTACACCGCGTCTCGCGCGGAATTGACCCCGCTGAGCACCATCAGGCTGGGCAGCCCGGCGGCGTTGGCGCCCTCGATGTCGGTGTCGAGCCGGTCCCCGATCACCAACGTCGCGCGAAAGTCGCCGCGGGCCGCGGCATCCCGCAGCAATCCGGGGGCCGGTTTGCCCGCGACGCGGGGCTCGCCGCCGGTCGCCGCCCGCAGCGCGGCGACGAATGATCCGTTGCCGGGCAGCAGCCCGCGCTCGGTGGGCAGGGTCACGTCGACGTTGGCCGCCACCCACAACGCTCCGGCGGTGATGGCCAGCGCCGCCTCGGCCAGATCCGGCCACGCGACGGTCAACGACAGGCCCTGCACCACCGCGGCCGGGCCGTCGTCGAAGCTGCGCACCGGGCGCAGTCCGGCGGCGCTGACCTCGTCGGCCAGGGCGTCGGTGCCCACGATCAGCACCGCCGACCCCGGCGCCAACTCATCGGCCAGCAGCCGGGCCGCGCTCTGCGCGCTGGTGGCGACGTCGCCGGCGGTGGCGGTGAAGCCCAGATCGGTGAGGTGTGCGGCAACCTCGTCGGCGCTGCGCGAGGCGTTGTTGGTGACGAAGACCGTCCGCCCCCGCACCTCACCCAGCGCCTGCACCGCGCCCTCGGTGGGTCGACGGCCGCGAAACGCCGTGCCATCCAGATCGATCAGCAGGCAGTCATATTGCTGCGCAAGGGTTTTCGCGTCATCCGAAGCCGTCATCAGCCGAGTTCACTGACCCGGTCTTCGGCGTCGGTGACACCGTCGACGTCGGCGGCCGCGGAGTGCAGGAACCACTGCAGCGCCTCGTCACCGCGGCCGAGCGCCAACAGCGTGTCCGCGTAGGCGTAGAACAATCGTGCCGCGGTGGTGCCGGTGCGGCCGGGATCCAGTTGGGGCGTGGACAACACGGTGAGCGCCTGTTCGAGCTGGCCTAGATCCGCGCGGGCACCGGCCGCGACGATGCGCAACTCGTCGGCGTCGTCACCGGACAGCTCGGCGGCCTCCGGCCCGCGCGCGAGTTCGATCGCCCGCTCCGGACGGCCAAGTCCCCGTTCGCAATCGGCGATCAGGGCCAGCAGCGACGACTTGCTGCCCATCCTGCGCGCCGCGCGCAACTCCGCGAGTGCCTGCGACCAGTCACCGCAGTGGTACGCGGCGATGCCGACCGCCTCGCGAATGGTGGCGATCCGGCTGGACCGGGCCCGCGCCGCCCGGGCATGGCCCAGGGCGGCCTCGGGGTCTTCGTCGAGCAGTTCGCCCGCGGCCACCAGGTGGCGCGCCACCGCGTCGGCGGTGGCGCGGTCCAGCGTGCTCAGTTCCCGGCGCACCTCGGGAGCCAGCTGCTTGGCCTCCACCCCGGCCGGTATCGGCGGCCCGTCCCGCGGCGCCCGACCGGCCTGGGCATCGCGGCGCGGCGCGCTCTGCGGCTGGGCCGGCCGGGCCCGGCCGGGACCCGACCAGCCGCCGGCTGCCGGGCGCCCCCGTCGCTCGCCGCGCTGTCGTTGCCTGTCGTCGACCACGCAGCCGAGAATACGGGCAGCCCTAGCTTTGCAGCCGGTTGCCCAGCAGCGGCGCGACCACCGCCGGACAGAACGTGGCGATCGCGACGATGGTGAACCTGCCCGCCATCTCGTACGACATCCCGTTGCCCTCGGCCATCCTGGAGGCCACCTCGTCGAACGACCCGCCCGGCTCGAACAGCATCGGGCACACGGACTGGCCCATCGCCATGGTGGTCGTCGGCTGGGTGTAGGTGATCCCGGCGTTGGTCAGCGCCGCCAGGAAGGCGTTGCCGAGCATGTCGGCGCGGATCGGCGCCGACAGGGCCGCGGCCAGCGCCACCACGCCGGCGATCACCCCCAGCATCCGCAGGACGGTCAACCGCACGCGCGTCGCGAGAATCACCGTGACAACAGTGGTCGGGCAGGGTCACGTCAACGACACGGGGCGGTAAAGATCTGTGTACGCGCGCGTTTCGCGGCGGCCGGCCCGCCCCGGACCGGCTAAAGCCTTTCGACGCCGGCGACGGTGCGTTTGCCGCGGCGCAGCACCAGCCATCTGCCGTGCAGGAAGTCCGACGGTTGCGGCGCCCAGTCCTCGCCCTCGATGCGGACGTTGTTGACCGAGACCCCGCCCTCGCCGAGGGTGCGCCGGGCGGCCTTCCTGCTCTCGGACAGGCCGCTGGCGACCAGCAGGTCGACGATCCCGTCGGGGCCGCCGGGTTTGAGCTCGGCGACCGTGGTCTCGCGCAGCGCCGCCGCCAGCGTCGCCTCGTCGAGGCGATCCAGTTCGCCCTGCCCGAACAGCGCCCGGCTGGCGTGTTCGACGGCCTTGGTGGCCGCATCGCCGTGCACCAGCACGGTCAGTTCGCGCGCCAGCCGCCGCTGGCCAGCGCGCTGCTGGGGGCGCTCGGCCGTGGCCCGTTCCAGCTCGCCGAGCTCGTCGGCGGTCAAGAAGGTGAACCAGCGCAGGTACCGGATCACGTCGGCGTCCGCGGTGTTGAAGAAGTACTGGTACCAGGCGTAGGGCGTGGTCAGATCGGGGTCCAGCCACAGGCTGCCGCCGCCGGTGGACTTGCCGAACTTGGTGCCGTCGGCGGCGGTCACCAGCGGCACAGTCAGCGCGTGCACCGAGGCGCCCAGCTGCTGGCGCACCAGCCGCACGCCGGCGATGATGTTTCCCCACTGATCGGATCCGCCGATCTGCAGGGTGCAGCCGAACCGCCGGTGCAGCTCGACGTAGTCGTTGGCCTGCAACAGCATGTAGCTGAACTCGGTGTAGGAGATGCCGTCGCTTTCCAGCCGCCGCCGCACGGTGTCGCGGTCCAGCATGACGTTGACCGAGAAGTGCTTGCCCACGTCGCGCAGGAACTCGATCGCCGACATGGGGCGGGTCCAGTCCAGGTTGTTGACGACGACGGCGCCGGTCGGTGAGTCGTCGAAGTCGACGAAGCGTCGCAGCTGCCCGCCGATCCGCTCGGTCCACTGCGCGACGGTGTCCGCCTCGTTGAGGGTGCGCTCGCCGACGTCACGCGGGTCGCCGATCATTCCGGTGGCCCCGCCGGCGAGCACGATCGGGCGGTGGCCGGCGCGCTGGAACCGGCGCAACGCCAGCAGGGGCACCAGATGCCCGGCGTGCAGGCTGGGCGCGGTGGGGTCGAAGCCGGCGTACACCGTCATCGGCGCGCGCCGGGCCTCGGCGGTCAGCGCATCGAGGTCGGTGGACTGCGCGATCAGCCCGCGCCAGCCCAACTCGTCGATGATCATGTCGCCCATGATCCAGGATCCTCCCACCCGAGATCGGTTCGGTCAGTCGCTGGCGCCCGGCGCCGCCGCGCGGGGACTGCGGCGGTACGCCGAAACCTCCGGGCGGCCGGGCAGCCACAACCGCCACGGCCGGTCGGCGGCCTGGCTGACGCCGACCCGCGGTCCGGACGCCGCGGTGAGCGCTCCGTGCAGTTCGAGGGTCACCGGGCCGTCGCGCGCGAAGAGGTCGATGCCGTTGTCGTCCATGGTGATTCCCATAGCGGCGCACAGGTTGCCCGGACCGCGCGCCAGGGCGGCGGTGTGCACTAACTCGCCGCGGCGGGCGCGCGCGACATCGGCGCCGTCCTCGACGGCGACCGCGCGCAGCAGGACGGCGGCGGCGGTGCCGTCGGGTCCGCAGGAGACGTTGGCGCAGACGTGGATGCCGTGGCTGCGGTAGGTGTAGAGCCGCCCGGGGGGGCCGAACATCACTTCGTTGCGCTCACGCAGGCCCTTGTACGAGTGCGCCGCGGCGTCGGGCCAGGGACCGTCCGGCACTCCCCCGTAGGCCTCGACCTCGACGACTATCCCGCGCACACCCCGGGCGGTGAGTGTGGCGCCCAGTAGCCGGCGCGCGGCCTCGACCGGGTCGACCAACAGCCGGGCCGCGGCCGTGCCGTCGCGCAGTCGTCCTCGGGACTCGGCCACATCAAATCCTGATCCTCGTTTTTGAACCCAACGAACGTACCGGCAGGCCGGACGTGGCAGTATCCCGGTGTCCTGTGACCCCGGGCCGCGACGAGGAGCCCAGCTCATGCATGCGATCGATCCCGCCGCCACCGCGTGGCTGCTCGCCAGCACCGCGCTGGTCTTGCTGATGACCCCCGGCCTGGCGATCTTTTACGGCGGCATGGTCCGCACTACCGGAGTGCTCAACATGATGATGATGAGCTTCATCTCCATACCGCTGGTGACGGTGGCGTGGCTCTTGGTCGGCTACACCATCGCGTTCTCCGAGGACGGCATCGGGGGCCTCGCCGGCAACCTCAGGCATTTCGGGATGCTCGGCATCACCCCCGACACCGCCCACGGCACGGTCCCCGAACTGCTGTTTGCCACGTTCCAGTTGACGTTCGCGATCATCACGGCCGCGCTGGTCAGCGGCGCGATCGCCGACCGCGCCAAGTTCGCCGCGTGGATGGTATTCGTGCCGCTGTGGACCATTGTGGTGTATTCGATTGTCGCGCACTGGGTTTGGGGGTCTGGCGGTTGGCTGTCGAAGCTGGGCGTCCTCGATTACGCGGGTGGGCTGGTCGTCGAGATCGTGTCCGGGTCTTCGGCCCTGGCACTGGCGCTGGTGCTCGGTCCGCGCATCGGTTTCAAGAAGGATGCGATGCGCCCGCACAACCTGCCGTTGCTGTTCGTCGGCGTCGGGCTGCTGTGGTTCGGCTGGTTCGGCTTCAACGCCGGTTCGGCCTTGGCCGCCAACGGAACCGCCGCGGCAATCTTCCTCAACACGCTCGTCGCCGGATGCCTGGGCATGCTCGGCTGGCTCGCGGTCGAACAGATCCGCGACGGCAGGCCCACCACGTTCGGTGCGGCGTCGGGTGTGGTGGCCGGCCTGGTCGCGATCACCCCGTCCTGCGGGACCGTCAACACGCTCGGCGCGACGGTCGTCGGGCTGGCGGCGGGCGTCGTGTGCGCGTTCGCGGTGGGTGCGAAATTGCGCTTCAACTATGACGATTCGCTTGACGTGGTGGGCGTACACTTCGTCGGCGGTGTGGTGGGGGTGTCGTTGATCGGCTTGTTCGCGACGGCGGTCATGACGGCGGGCCCGCGGGGCCTGTTCTATGGGGGCGGCTTCGGCCAGCTGGGCAAGCAGGCGCTCGCGATCGTGGTCGTCGGGCTCTATGCGTTCGTCACGACGTTCGTGCTGGCGCAGGTCATCGATCGGTTGATCGGGTTCCGGGTCAGCGCCGAAGACGAGACCACCGGTGTCGATCTCACCCAGCACGCCGAAACCGCGTATGCCGAAGGCGTGCACGGACATCTGCCGCAGCGCCGCCCGGCCACCGGCGAGCGCTTCAACTAGGCCCTTCGGCCCGCGTCGGCGTTCCGCAGCGCGCCCGAGCCGCGTTCCCGCAGCGCGCCCGAGCCGCACGAGGACCGCCGCCCCGGCCACACTGTGATTCTCGTGCGCGCTAGCACCGGTGCTAGCGCCCCCGTAACGCACCTAATGGTCGGCCGGCCGCGTCAGGTGCTCCGTAGTGGACAGCCCTTGACACGCCCACACAGGCGGACGATTATTCATCGCATGATGAGTTCATCGAGTGATGAATTAATTGCGGATCCTCACGAGCCGGCGGTGCGCATCGATCGCCTGCGCGTGATCCGCGGCAAACGCCCGGCCCTGCATGACTTCTCCGTACAGATCGCCGCGGGCAGCATCACCGGCCTGCTCGGTCCGTCCGGCTGCGGCAAGACCACGCTCATCCGCTGCATCGTCGGCACCCAGATCCTCTCCGGGGGCACCGTCACCGTGCTCGGCAAGGAGGCCGGCAGCGCCGAACTGCGCCACCGCGTCGGTTACCTGCCGCAGGACCCGACCATCTACTACGACCTGCGGGTCGTGGACAACGTGCGCTATTTCGCGGCGCTGTACGGCGTCGACGGCCAGGCCGCCGACGCCGCCATCGAGCGCGTCGGGCTGACCGATCACCGGACCGCCTTGTGCGCCAACCTCTCCGGCGGTCAGCGCACCCGGGTATCGCTGGCCTGCGCGCTGGTCTGCCGGCCCGACCTGCTGGTGCTCGACGAGCCCACCGTCGGCCTGGACCCGGTGCTGCGCGCGGACCTCTGGGAGCAGTTCACCGAACTGGCCCGCACGGGCACCACACTGCTGGTCTCCAGCCATGTGATGGACGAGGCCGACCACTGCGGCGACCTGCTGCTGATGCGCGACGGCCGGCTGGTCGCCCACACAACACCGACCCGACTGCGAGAGGACACCGGATGCACGTCACTGGAGGACGCGTTTCTGTCCATCATCAAGCGCGGCACCATGCGCGAAGCGGGCTGAGTCTGCACGGCTACACCGCGACCACCGCGCGAATCCTGCGCCAGCTGGTCGGCGACCACCGCAGCGTCGCGATGATCCTGGTGGTGCCGGTCCTGGTGATCAGCCTGATGTACTTCATGTTTCAGAACGCCCCGCACCGCCCCGGCGCGCCGACACCGTTCAACGGCGCGTGCCTGATTCTGCTGGGCCTGTTCCCGCTGTTCGTGATGTTCATCATCACGGCGATCACCATGCAGCGCGAACGCGCTTCCGGGACACTCGAGCGCATCCTGACCACGCCGCTGCGCCGCCTGGATCTGCTGATTGCGTACGGCACCGCCTTCTCCATCGCCGCTGCGGCGCAAGCGATTCTGGCCTGCATCGTGGCATTCTGGCTGCTGGGTTTCGACACGGCCGGCAGCCCCGCGTGGGTGTTCGTGATCGCGATCGTCAACGCCGTGCTGGGTGTGGGCCTGGGTCTGCTGTGTAGTGCGTTCGCCCGCACCGAGTTTCAGGCCGTGCAGTTCATCCCGCTGGTGATGGTGCCGCAGCTGCTGCTGGCCGGCATCATCGTGCCGCGCGCGCTGATGCCGCACTGGCTGCAGTGGATCAGCAACGTGCTGCCGGCCAGCTACGCGCTGGAGGCGCTGCAACAGGTGGGCGCGCATTCGGAACTGACGTCTATCGCGGTGCGCGACATCGTAGTGGTGCTGGGCTTCGCGTTGGCGGCGCTGTGCCTGGCGGCGGCGACACTGCGCCGGCAGACGTCCTAGTGGCGATCGCAAGCGCGGCGCAGCCGGGCGCAGCGGGCCGCCACGGAGGGTTCTAGTGGCGATCGCAAGCGCGGGCCGGCGGCGGAGGGGGCGGCCGGCCGGGAACTCGGACACCCGCGACCGCATCCTGGACAACGCGCGGCAGCTGTTTGCGCGCAACGGGATTCGGAATACTTCGATTCGCGCGGTGGCCGCGGCGGCCGGGGTGGATTCGGCGCTGGTGCATCACTACTTCGGCACCAAGGAGAAGCTGTTCGCCGCGGCCGTGCACATCCCGGTCGACCCGATGGCTGTCATCGGCCCGTTGCGCGAGGTGCCGGTCGACGAACTCGGCTACCGGATACCGTCAATGTTGTTGCCGCTGTGGGATTCCGAGATCGGCACGGCGTTCATCGCCTCACTGCGGTCGATTTTGGCCGGCGAAGAGGTCAACCTGTTCCGGACGTTCATCGAGGACGTCATCGCCGTGGAAGTCGCTGCGCGCGTGGACAACCCACCGGGCAGCGGTATCGTCCGGATCCAGTTCGTCGCGTCGCAGCTGGTGGGCGTGGTGATGGCGCGCTACATCCTGCAGTTGGAGCCGTTCGCGTCGCTGCCGCCCGAACGGATCGCGCAGACCATCGCGCCGAACCTGCAGCGCTACCTCACCGGGGATCTGCCGGACGGGCTTGCTCCATGAGCCGGGCGTGCTCCTCGTCGCCGACGTCGCGGGCCTCGTCGATGAGCAGCACCGGGATGCCGTCCTCGATGCGGTAGGCGCGGCGCAGCCGCGGGTTGTAGAGCAGTTCGGACCCGACCAGGACCAGCGGGCCCCGGTCCTGCGGGCACACCAGGATGGCCAGCAGCGCATCCTCGATCATGACCGCGCTCCGGCCAGCTCGGAACGGATCCCACTGGTCAGGCGGCGGTACTGGTTGGCGTCGACGTCGAAGTACCAGACGTGGCGCCCGGCCTTGGGAATGCCCGCCGCCCGCAGGGCGCTGACGGTGGGCCGGAACGTCGCGCTCAGGTTCATCTCCGGCACCACGCACACGATGTCGGGTCCCAGGCCGATCGGCAGCTTGGCGAAGGCCTCGGTCAGGTCGGCCGCGGTGATGGAGGCCCCGGGCAGCAGCGTCACCGCGGACGCCGCCACCTCGTGGTCGCCCACCGGCACGTTGTAGGTCACCGCGAGGTCGACACCGTTGATGCAGCCCAGCGCATCGGTGACCGGCTCGGCGAACACCAGGCCGCGCGCGGTACGCACCACCGAGCCGCGCCGGCCCGCCAGCCAGAAGTCGCCGTCGTCGTCGCGGTAGAACAGGTACTCGGTCGAGATCCAGGTGTCGCCGGGGGCGAAGACGCCGCGCTTGACCGAGGCGCTCGGATCGATCGGGCCGTTGGAGGCGGCGAGCAGCAGCCCGACCTGGTTGGGTGCGGCGATCTGCACGAAGCCGCGTTCGTTCTCCAGGATCAGGTCGTGCTCGACGTCGTAGGCGGCCAGCTCGATGCGCCCGGCACCCGGGAGGGGGCGGCCCTTGCTGCCGAGCTTGGCGCCGGAGACGTTGGCCAGCACCGCCTGCCCGTCCGTGGTGGCGAAGAACTCGACGACGTGGGCGGGCGCGAACGCCTCGACCACGCGCCCCCACAGCCCGGTCGGCATCCCGGAGCCGATGAACAGCCGCACCGGGTGGTTGCCCGCCAGCACGAACGCGGGATCGTTGACGATCTCGTGCAGCAAGGCCCAGGTGTAGGACACCACGGTGACGCCGTACTGACGCACCTCCTGGACGAATCGATCCCGGTCCAGGCCGCGGGACAGGGCGATGCGCGCGCCGCCGACCACCGCGCCGCCCAGGCTGACCAGCAGCGCCGACTCGTGGTGCAAGGGGGTCAGGCAGTAGACGGTGTCGCGCCGGTCCAGCGCGGCGGTCGACGCGGTACCGAACGCCGACACCGCCCAGCGGTAGTTGGTGATCTGCTTGGCCACCAGCTCGCCGCCCGCCGCGCTGAACGCGATGAACGCCAGATCCCTGGCCAGCCCCGGGTTGGGGCGGTACCACCCGGGCAGCTCGACGGCGTCCGGGTCGATCTGTTCCATGTCGATGACGTCGGAATCCTCGGGCAGGTGCAGATCGCGCGACTCCCCGCCGCCGAGTACGAGGACCTGTTGCAGCCCCTGGCGGTCCGATTCCAGTACCGCGTCCAGGTTGGGCGGGTCGGTGAGCAGTTCGGTCACTCCCCCGAGCCGCACCGATGCCGCCAGGTCGGCGTCGGGCCGCATCACCACGGCGATGGCGCCGAGGCGGGACAGAGCGGCGATGGCCACGAGCGCACTGGGCCGGGTCTCCATCAACACGCCGACCCGGTCGCCCTGCCGCACGCCGACGTCGATCAGGCCGCGCACGACGTTGTTGACCCGCCGGTTCACCGCCTCGTAGGTGTGCACACGGCCGTCGAAGAGCAGGAATTCGCCCTGTGGGGCGTCGTGGGCCTGTTCTTCGATGATGCGGCCCAGCGAAATCCGGGTGTGGTCGTTGATCTGACCCAGGCGGACCAGGCGTGGCAGGGTGCGGGCCGTCTCGACGGCCAAGGTGCGCACCGACTTGTTGGCGGCGACGACGGTGTTGGCCGCGCCCCGGACGATGCCCAGCGCCGCCTCGGAGGCTTCCCCGAGGCCGTGCGCGATCCGGGAGCTCAGCGCGACGCCGCTGTCGGTGTGCTCCTCGGGCTGATCGGCCATCAGGTCGATGCTGCCCGGTTTGTCGCCTCCGGTGGACAGCCATTTCACCCATTCGGCGACGGTCGGCCAGCTCTCCCTGGCCGCCTTGGATCCCACCACAAGGCCGAAATGCCCTGTGCGGATGCGGTATTCGAACACCTCGGCGTTGGGCGCCGCCCTGCGGATGCCGCGCACGGCCGCGGGCTGGCCGATGTCGTCGACCTCGCCGACGAACGCCAGTATCGGACAGGTGATATCGGTGAGCGTCACCAGTTGGCCGTTGACGGAGAAGCCACCGGTCATCATGCGGTTGTGGGCGATGAACTGCTTGAGCAGCTCGGATATCGCGGGGCCCGACCAGGCGATCCAGCCTTCGCGCTCGAGGAATCGGCGCTGCTGCTCACGCGGCAACAGGGCCTCGCGGTCGTGCAGCTGACGCAGGAAGTCGACGCGCGCCTTGGCGGTTTTGAGCGGGTCCATCATCTGAAAACCGGTACGCGCCATCCAGCTTGGAATGTTCAGCCGGGTGAAGACGTGGTCGGCCATGAAGTCGGCGACGGCGGGAGCGAGGTTCGGCGGTAGGCCCATGGGCAGCGCGGCGAGGGTGTCCACCGGCGAGCCGAACGCCACGATGCTGGCCAGGTTCTTCGAGCGGCGGTACGCCGCGACCTGGTAGCACCACATGCCGCCCTGCGAGTAGCCCACCAGGTGCACGTCTTGGCCGGTCGTGTCCCTGACCGTGTCGATCGCCTCGCTGAGCGCGACGATGTGGTCGGCGAGGTTGCGGCGCATGCCGCCCTCGACCTTGTCGGGGGAACCGAAGTCGATGACCCACGGGTCCAGCCCGTCGGCGTGCAGGATTCCCACGGCGCCCTCGTCGCGCGTGACATCCCACATGTCCGCCGACATCATCATCGGGTGCACCATCAGCACCGGCGGCCCGACGGGCGATTGGCCGCGCCGGCTGTCGGGCGGGAAGTACCGACGCAACTTGTACATCGGCACGCTCTCGACGGTCTGGGACGGCGACGGCACACTGCCGGTTTCCAAGCCCCCCAGCCGCAAGACCTCCAGCCCGTTCTGCGCGGTGGCGATCAGCCGCTCGACCGGCCGTGTGACCACCGAAAAATTGAGATCCACTGCTGCTCCCTGAGTCTTGACAGCTTGGACATCATGGCATATCAGGCCAGCTAGAAGGGCGGTGGTTCCGGAAATGGGCGTCCGCCGCCGCACCCCGTTCCACGTCGATGCCCGGCCCCGGAGCACCAACGGCGTTGGGCCGCAAGCCAGGGTCCGTCCGTCGGCCGCGCGACGCTCGACGCTATGCGGTCATGCCGTGGCTTTTACACCGGCCGCAATACTCGTCGTTTGGCCGCCGAGTTTCGTGGATGGCATCGCACGCGGGGCACTGCTGAATGAATTTGTGACTGGGATTCCAGTCGGGATTCATCGATTTTTGTTTCTGGACGAATTTGTTCGCCGAGTTCGGCGGTCCGCTGGACAACATGCTGGTCGATTTCCGTAGTCGGTGATGTTGGCGGTTATCGCCTCCGGTTGATCGATAACCATTCCCCCGCTGCGGCGGGTCAAACCTCGACACGCCATCGGCGAGTGCGATCGACATGGAGTAGCCGTCTACTCTAGCCGCCGAGTTTGCTGCGCCAGAGACTTCGTGGGTCCCCTCTAGTGGAAGGCCAGGTGCCCACCATGACAATCGTTGCAACCACCATCGTCCATCCGAATCCCGGTGTGGCCTGGGACGACGTGCGAAAGCAGCTGAAGCGGGCGCATGAACTCGCCCGGAAGCACGGCGCCGAGAACGTCACGGCGCTCGTCACCATGATCGGGGGTCAGGGAACCAACGCCGTCGGTTTGCTGACGACCGCACAGGACTGGGCCGCCTATGGCCAGGTCCAGCAGAGCCTCAGCGACGACGCGGACTACCAGGCGCTCCTGATTGATGCAGGCCAGATCGCCACCTGGGAGAACTACGTCAGCCAGACCATCGACATGTAAGCCGGTTGACCGACGCGTCGGGCCACCCCCACCTCCAAGGGGTGGCCCGCTCGCGTCGTGGCCCTCGCACGGCGAGCCGGCCGCACATGGTGTTCGGACCCTGCGCGGCCGCCTATCCTTCGCTCATGGTGTCGAGCTTGTCGGGCAAAGTCGCATTCATCACCGGCGGTGCTTCGGGCATCGGCGCCGCGCTGGCCACCAAGTTGGTCGAGGGCGGCGCGGAGGTCTGGCTCGCCGACCGCCAGCTCGGCGCGGCGCAGGAGCTGGCGCAACGCTTGAGCAGCGACGACACCAAGGCCCACGCCATCGAGCTCGACGTCCGCAGCTATCCGGCGTTCGAGGAGGCGGTCGCCGAGGCGGTGCGGCGATCCGGGCGGATCGACTACCTGTTCAACAACGCCGGAATCGGCGTCGGCGGGGAGGTCGACTCCTACACCCTCGACGACTGGAACGACGTCCTGGCCGTGAACCTGCACGGGGTGGTGCACGGCATCCAGGCGGTGTATCCGATCATGATCCGCCAGCGCGCGGGCCACATCGTGAACACGGCGTCGATGGCCGGCCTGCTCGCCGGTTCGGGCATGGCGAGCTACACCGCCTCCAAGCATGCCGTCGTCGCGCTGTCGAGGGCGCTGCGGCTGGAGGCCGAGCGCCACAACGTCAAGGTGTCGGTGCTGTGTCCGGGCGCGATCCGGACCCCGATCCTGACCGGCGGCGCATACGGCCGGATGACCAACACCGGCGCCAGCGACGCCGATCTTCTCAGGTTCTGGGAGCCGATGCGGCCGATGGCTGCGGACAAGTTCGCCGTCCGGGTGCTGCGCGCCGTGTCACGCGGGGACGCGATCATCATCGTGCCGGCGTGGTGGAAGGCCCTATGGTACGTGGACCGCCTCTCGACAACCGTCTCGACGCGGGGGGCGCGCCTCACCCTCAAGCGGTTGCGTGAGATGGCTTCCCACACTTAGTCATTCACCGCAGCGACGTTGTCTCTGACGACGGTACTGCGCAGCGCGGGCGGCGCTGGTGTCTGTTGCCGTCGAACACGCGCTAGGGTCGGCCCGGTGGCGCACCTACTTGGAGCCGAGGCCGTACACCTCGAATATCCGACCCAGGTGGTCTTCGAGTCGATCACGGTCGGGGTCAACGACGGCGCGCGCATCGGCATCGTCGGGCGCAACGGCGACGGCAAATCCAGCCTGCTGGGGCTGCTGACCGGTCTGCAACGGCCCGACTCGGGACGGGTCACCCGGCGCAGCGGGCTGCGGGTCGGCGCGCTGAGCCAGACCGACAACCTGGACCCGAACCGCAGCGTGGGCCACACGCTGGTCGGCGACGCGGCTGAACACCAATGGGCCGGCGACGCGCGAGTCCGCGATGTGGTAGCCGGTCTGGTATCCGACATCGGTTGGGAAGCAACGGTTTCCACGCTGTCCGGCGGACAGCGCCGTCGGGTGCAGCTGGCCAGGCTGCTGGTCGGCGAGTGGGACGTGGTCGCACTCGACGAGCCCACCAACCACCTCGACATCGAGGGCATCACCTGGCTGGCCGGCCATCTGACCCAACGCTGGGCGCGCAACACCGGCGGGCTGCTGCTGGTGACCCACGACCGGTGGTTCCTCGACGAGGTCGCCACCACGACGTGGGAGGTGCACGACGGGATCGTCGAACCGTTCGACGGCGGCTACGCGGCCTACGTGCTGCAGCGGGTCGAGCGCGACCGGATGGCCGCCGCCTCCGAGGCCAAGCGGCAGAACCTGATGCGTAAGGAGTTGGCGTGGCTGCGCCGCGGGGCGCCGGCGCGGACCTCCAAGCCCAAGTTCCGGATCGAGGCGGCCAACCAGCTGATCGCCGACGTGCCGCCGCTGCGCAACGCGGTCGAGCTGGCCAAGCTGGCCACCGCCCGGCTGGGCAAGGACGTCATCGACCTGCTCGACGTGTCGGTCTCGTTCGGGGGCCGCCCCGTGCTGCGCGACGTCGAGTGGCGGATCGCCCCGGGGGAACGCACCGGCATCGTCGGGGCCAACGGCGCGGGGAAGTCGACCCTGCTCGGGTTGATCGCCGGCACCATCGCGCCGGACGCGGGTCGGGTCAAGTGCGGCAAGACCGTTCGGCTGGCGGTGCTCGACCAGCAGGGCGATGCGCTGGCCGCGCTCAGCGGTGATCGCATCGCCGATGTGCTGGGCAGGCTGCGCAGCGAGTACCAGGTTGACGGCCGCGACATCACGCCGACCCAGCTGCTGGAGCGACTCGGTTTCGCGCGCGGGCAGCTCTCCGCGCGCGTCGACGATCTTTCCGGCGGCCAGCGGCGGCGGCTGCAGCTGATGCTCACGTTGCTCTCCGAGCCCAACGTGTTGCTGCTCGACGAGCCGACCAACGACGTCGACACCGACATGCTCACCGCCACAGAGGATCTGCTGGATTCCTGGGCGGGCACGCTGATCGTTGTCTCGCACGATCGCTACCTGCTCGAACGGGTCACCGATCAGCAGTACGCGATTCTGGACGGTCGGTTGCGGCACCTGCCCGGCGGTGTCGACGAGTATCTGCGGCTGGCGGCCCTCCGGGCCGATGGGGCGAGGACCCTGCCCACTGGGCCTCCTTCCGCCGAGCGCCAAGCGACGTCCGGCGCACAACGCCGCGCAGCGGAAAAGGAGCTGGCGTCCATCGATCGTCAGCTGGCACGCTTCGCCGACCGGATCAAGAACAAGCACATCGAACTCGCGGAACATGACCAATCGGACCATGTCGGCGTCGCCCGGCTCACCCAGGAGCTGCGCGCGCTCGAAGACGGGGTCGCCGCGACGGAGGGCCGCTGGCTGGAACTCTCGGAGCAACTCGAATGAAGCCGGTGCGCTACCCGCCGGGTGAAGCGTTACTCGCGTTGTATCGGCGGCGGGGTCCGGTGATCAATTCCGGGGTGGGCCATTACGGCTACATCTACCTGCTCGGGGCCGAGGCGAACAAGTTCGTGTTCGCCAATGCCGACGCATTTAGCTGGCGGGAGACGTTCGGAAACCTTGCACTCGTCGACGGGCCCACCGCTCTGATCGTCAGCGACGGCGATGACCATCGGCGCCGCCGCAGCGTCGTGGCGCCCGGGCTGCGTCACCGACAGATCCAGGATTACGTGACCACCATGGTGTCCAGCGTCGACGCCGTGATTGACGGCTGGCGGTCCGGCCAGCGGTTAGACATCTACCAACAGTGCCGTGCCGCGGTGCGGCGCAGCACCGTGGAGAGCTTGTTCGGCCGGCGCCTGGCCGTCCACTCCGACTTTCTCGGAGAGCAACTGCAGCCGTTGCTCGACCTGACGCACCAGCTGCCACAGGTGATGCAGCTGCAGCAGCGGATCAACGCACCGGGTTGGCGACGGGCGATGATCGCCCGCGAACGTATCGACAACCTCATCGACGCCCAGATCGCCCACGCGCGAGCTGCACCCGGCCCCGACGACAATATGTTGACCATGCTGATCAATGGCCGCGACGAAGAAGGCTATGCATTGAGCGACAACGAGATTCGTGATGCCGTCGTTTCGCTTATCACCGCCGGCTACGAGACCACCAGCGGCGCCCTGGCCTGGGCGATTTACGCGCTGCTGTCGCAGCCGGAAGCGTGGGACACTGCCGCCGACGAAGTGAATCGCGTACTTGCCGGCAAGCCACCGACCGCAGCCGACCTGAGCGCCTTGACCTACCTCAACGGTGTCGTGCACGAAACCCTTCGCCTGTACCCGCCGGGGGTGATCTCCGCGCGCAGGGTAAAGCGTGACCTCTGGTTCGACGGGCGCCGCATCCAATCGGGGCGGTTGTTGATCTTCAGCCCCTACGTCACTCACCGGCTTCCCGAAATATGGCCTCGGCCAACGCAGTTTCGCCCGCAGCGCTGGGATCCCGATTCTGCTGAGTACCGCAAACCCGCGCCTCACGAGTTCATTCCGTTCAGTGCCGGGTTGCACCGCTGCGTGGGAGCCGTGCTGGCCACCACTGAGATGACGGCCATGCTTGCGCGGCTGCTCGCCAGAACCCGACTGCGGTTAGCCGCTCAACGCGTACGCGCGGCGAACCTGGCCGCGCTGCGGCCCAAGCCCGGACTGACCGTCGAGGTCACCGACTCAGTGCCAGCGCAGTAACACCAGTTCGGAGCCGAACCCGGGACCCGTCGCGAGTATCAGGCCGGGGCTGCCGCCGCTCGGCGGTTTGGCGATGGTGTCGCGCAGGATGTGCAGCACTGACGCCGACGAGAGGTTGCCGATTTCCCCAAGCGAGCGCCAGGTCAATTCCTGTGCCTCCGAGGGCAATTCGAGGCACTTGGCGATCGTGTTGATCACCTTGGGTCCGCCGGGGTGGGTCACCCACGCGCCGATGTCGTCCTTGGTCAGCCCGTGTCCGGCGAGGAAGCCTTCCACATCGTCGGCCAGGTAGCGGTCGATGACCTCGGGCAGTTCCGGGGACATCGCCGGCTGCATGCCGTCCGAGCCGATGTGCCAGCCCATGATGTGCAACGACTCGGGGTACAGCCGGCTGTGTGAATCCACGATGTCGGGCCCGGCGGGTTTCAGCTGCTTGGCGCGACGGTCGCCGACGGTGACCACCGCGGCGGCGCCGTCGCCGAACATGGCCGTGCCGACCAGTCCCGACACCGTCGGCCTCACCGTCGGGAAGGTCAGCGAGCACAGTTCCACCGACACCAGGACGGCGACGCCGTCGGGCGCACCGCGCAGGTAGTCGTGCAGCCGGCCGACGCCGGCGGCCCCGGCCGCGCAACCCAGCCCGAACAGCGGAACGCGGCGCACGTCGGGGCGCAGCCCGAGGCGCCCGACGATGCGGGCATCCAGCGACGGCACCGCGATGCCGGTGACCGTCGTGGTGGCGATCATGTCGATGTCGCGCGGTTGCAGCCCGGCCTCGTCGAGGGCGCCCCGCACCGCGTCGCAGCCCAGCTCCACGGCTTTGTCGATGAAGATCTCGTTGGTCGCGCCGAAGTCGGTCAGCTCGTGGTATCGCTCGAGGGGCAGCACGAAGTGGCGGCCGTTGACCTTCGCGGCGGCGTGCAGACGCCGGACCACACCTTCGTGTTCCTGCAACGCGGGGAGTTGTACCAGCTGGTCGGTGATTTCGCGCTGGCTGTACCGATGTGGGGGCAACGCGCCGAATACACCCGCAATGACGCTCATGTTCTATCCTCTTGATTGCCAAAGAGCATAAGCGCTCCCCGTGCTGCGGAAAGTTTATGCGCTTCTGTGTGGTGGTGCAAAAGTGTTGCGTATTCAACACATGTCTTATTGGGTCCACGCCGCGGTCGCGTAATCGGTTCCACCAGTACCGAATTCAGCATCCGGCCTCGTCCTCGTCCGTCGACCCGAGCGCCATCGCGATCAAGGCTTCGGGGCTCAACGAGTCGATGTCGTCACCACCGACATGCGGCTCGGTGACTGGCTTTTCGGGTGTTCCGGCGAGCAGGAGAAGCTGCTCCAGCAATCCCGTTCTGCGCAGCTCGCGCACCGGGATCGTGCGCAGCGCCGACCAGATCTTGTCCTCCTCCGATTCGCCCGGCTCCTCGTGCAGCAGCAGCGCGCGGAGGTGCTCGGCCAGCGCGTCCGGCGTGGGGTAGTCGAAGATCAGCGTTCGCGACAAGGCCAAGCCGGTATGACTGGTGAGGCGGTTGCGCAGCTCGATTCCGGTCATCGAATCGAAGCCGAGGTCGCCGAAGGCGCGGTCGTGGTCGATGGCGTGGCCGCCCGGATGCCCCGACACCGCCGCCGCATGCGCGCAGACCAGCCCGACCAGCTCCCGATGCTGGTCGCCGGGCGCCAGACCGTGCAGCCGCTGCGCTAGGTCGGGTGTTCGGGCGGCCGTGGCGGGTGGCGCCCCCGTCGCGTCGGCACCCAGCCAAAACCGTTGCCGGGCAAAGCCGTACGTCGGCAACTCGACCCGTCGCGCGCTCAGGCCGGCGAACACGCCCGCCCAGTCCGGATCGAGGCCGCGGGTGACCAACCGGCCGACCGCGCCCAGCAGCGATTCCGTCTCCGGCCGGTCCTCGGCCATGGTGGGCACCGCAACGGCCCGCTCGTCGCGCAGCGACTGATCCACCGCCGCCGTCAGCGCGGCACCCGGGCCCAGTTCCAGGAAGATCCCGGCGCCAGCCGACTCGGCGGCGCGCACGCCGTCGAAGAAGCGCACCGGCGCATCGACATGCGCCGCCCAGTACCGCGGCGACCCGTACCCGGCGCCGGCCGGCCGCCCGGTCACGTTCGACACCAGCCCGATGCGCGGCGTCCCCACCTCGATGCCGGCCACCGCCGCGGCGAACTCCGCGACCATCGGCTGCATCAGCGGCGAATGAAACGCGTGCGACACCGCCAGCCGGTGCACGCGCCGGCCCTCGCGCGCCAGCCGGTCCGCCAGCGCTTCCACCGGCGCCTGCACACCGGAAAGCACCACCGCCGCGGGCCCGTTGACCGCCGCGATGCTCACACCGTCGTCGAGCAGACCGGTCACGTCGGCCTCACCGGCGCCGACGGCAATCATCACCCCGCCGGACGGCAGGGCCGCCATCAACCGTCCCCGAGCCGCCACGACCGCCGCCGCATCGGCGAGCGAGAGCACTCCGGCGACGCACGCCGCGGCGATCTCGCCCACCGAGTGCCCCATCACCAAATCCGGTGTCACACCGAAGGACCGCCACAGCGCCGCCAGCGCGACGCCGAGCACGAACAGCGCCGGCTGGGCAAACTCGGTGCTGCGCAGCAGTTCCGGGTCCGCGCCCCACATCACCTCGCGCAGCGGCAGCCGCAGATGGGCGTCTACCGCTGCGGCGGCCTCGTCGAAGGCCCGGGTGAACATGTCGAACCGGTCATAGAGCGAGCGGCCCATTCCCAGCCACTGCGACCCCTGTCCGGGAAACACGAAGACCGTCTTGCCCAACGACATCGCCCGGCCCACCGCCACATTCGGTGCTGACTCCCCCGCCGCGAGGGCCGCCAGGCCCCGTGCCAGCGCCCGCCGGTCGCCGCCTGTGATCACCGCGCGGTGCTCGAAGACCGCACGGGTGTCGACCAACGACCAGGCCAGGTCGACCGCGCTCGTCTCGGCCCCCTCGGCCACGTGGGCCGACAACCGTCGCGCCTGGTTGGCCAGCGCCCGCTCGCAGCGCGCGGACAGCACCCACGGCACCGCCACGTCCGGCCCCGGCGGCGGCAGGTCCGGCCCGGCGGGGGCCTGCTCCACGACGAGGTGCGCGTTGGTGCCACCCATTCCGAACGAGGACACCCCGGCGCGCCGCGGCCGGTCCACCGGCTGCCACGGCGTCAGATCGATGTTGACTTGCAGCCCAAGGTGATTGAGGCCGGCCTCGGGACGGTCGTAGTTGAGGCTGGGCGGGATGGCGGCGTGTTCGATCGCGAGGACGGCCTCGAGCAGTCCGGCGATTCCCGCGGCGCTTCCGGCGTGGCCGATATGGGTCTTCACCGACCCCACCCGCACCGGATCGCCTGCGCGCCCGGCGAAGACCTCCCCCAGCGCCCGGACCTCGATCGCGTCGCCGACCTTCGTCCCCGTGCCGTGCGCCTCGACGTAGTCGATGTCGCCACCCGTCAGCCCGGCCTCAGCGAGCGCACGCCGGATCACCTCCGCTTCGCTGCGCGCCGACGGCACGGTCTGGGCGGTCGCGCTGTCCCCGGCGTTGCCGATCGCGCTGCCGCGGATGACCGCGTGGATGCGGTCGCCGTCGCCGAGCGCCGCCGCCAACGGCTTCAGCAGCACCAGTCCGCCGCCCTCACCGCGCACGTAGCCGTCCGCGCGCCCATCGAACGCGTAGGTGTGGCCCGACACCGATACGGCGCCGAATTCCCGTTCCAGCGCAGCCATTTCGTCGGCAAGGTTCAGGTGCACGCCGCCCGCGACCGCGAGCGACGACTGCCCAGTGGCCACACTTTCACAGCCGAAGTGCACCGCCACCAGCGAGGACGACTGGCCGGAGTCGACGGTCAGGCTGGGCCCGTGCCACCCGAACGCATACGAGATGCGGTTGGCGATCATCGTTCGGCTGATGCCCGCGAAGGTGTGGTGGTCCAGGTTGTCGGCAAGGTCGCGCAACGTCAGTGCGGCGTAGTCATCCGTCATCGCCCCGAGGAACACCGAAACCGGTTCTCCCCGCAGCGTTTCGGGCACCAGGTGGGCGTCCTCGAGCAGCTCCCAGGTGAGTTCGAGCGCCAGGCGCTGGCGGGGATCCATCGCGCACGCCTCACGCGGCGACAAGTTGAAGAAGTCGGCGTCGAATTCGGCTGCTTCCCCGGCGAACTGGGTTGCCTCTCCCCCCTCGCGGAGCAGACGCCAGAACGCGGCGGGGCCGGCCGCGGCCGGGAACCTGCATGCCAGCCCGATGATCGCTACGTCTGTCGCCGGCAAGGTCAGGAGCCGACCTCGTCGTCGAGAATCGCAAAGAGCTGACTCTCGGTGGCGGTCGAGATGTCGTCGTCGAACGCGTCCTCGGGGTCTGCCAGCAGCGGCGCGGGCGGTGGCGGAGGCCCCGTCAGGCTTTCGAGCCGCGCGGCAAGCCGCGCCCTCTCCTCCGGGCTCAGGTCGGGGTCGTCGAGCAGCGCCCGCAGTTCTCGCGCCAGGTCGTCGAAGCGGGCCAGGCGATCCGGTCGCGGGCCAGCGGTGGCAGCCGGGGCAGGGGCAGGGGCGCCGGCGGCCAGCTGGGTGTCGAGGTGTTCGGCGAGCGCGGCCGGCGTGGGCTGGTCGAAGATCAGCGTGGGCGAAAGAGTAAGGCCGGTGGCGATTTTGAGCCGGTTGCGCAGTTCGACGGCGGTCAGCGAATCGAATCCGAGATCGCCGAAAGCATCGTCGGCGTTGATGTCCGCGGTGCTGTGGCCTAATACCGTGGCCGCGTTGGTGCAGACCAGTTCGACCAATTCGGCGTGCCGCTGCCCGGCGGACATGCCCTGCAGCCGCGCCCGCAGGCCCGTCAGCGACATCATGTCCGTGTGCTCGAGGATCCGGCGGGCCGGGCGGGTGGCCAACTGGCTCAACAGCGGCGGCAGCGTAGCGCTGTTGTGCGCCAGCGCCGCCGTGTCCAGCCGCGTGCCCACCACCATGGGGTGTTCGGCGAGAAACGCGGCGTCGAGCAGCCGCACCGCCTGCGGGGTGGACAGCGCGCTCAGCCCGGCGCGGCTCATCCTGGCCTTGTCGCGTTCGCCGAGGTGTTGCGTCATCGTCGAGGTTTCTTCCCACATCCCCCACGCCACCGACAGTGCCGGCAGGCCGTGGGCACGGCGGTGCGCCGCCAGCGCGTCGAGGAAGCTGTTGGCGGCCGCGTAGTTCCCCTGGCCCGGCGCGCCGACGATGCCCGCCATCGACGAAAACATCACGAACGCCGACAGATCGAGCCCCTTGGTCAGCTCGTGCAGATGCCAGGCACCGTCGACCTTGGGACGTAACACCGTGTCAATGCGCGCCGGCGTCAATGAGGCGACCACCGCGTCGTCGAGCACGCCCGCCGCGTGGAACACCGAGCGCAGCGGATACCGCGCCGGCACCTGCGCCAGTGCGGCCGCGACGGCGTCCCGGTCGCCGACATCGCAGGCCACCACGGCCACCGATGCCCCAGCGCGGCGCAATTCGGCGGCCAGCTCGGACATGCCCTCGGCGCGTTCGCCGCTGCGGCTGACCAGCATCACGTGGGGCACCCGGTGCCGCTCGACCAGATGCCGCGCCACCGCCGCACCCGCCATGCCGGTGCCGCCGGTGATCAGCGAGGTGCCGCCGGCCAGCCCGGCGGGGCCGTCCGGCATGGCCAGCACGACCTTGCCGATGTGGCGGGCCTGGCTGACAAACCGGTAGGCGTCGGCGGCGCTGCGCGCGTCGAACACCGTGACCGGCAACGGCTCCAGCACCCCGGCGGCGAACATCCGCAACAATTCCGCCAGCATCTCGGCGATACGGTCGGGGCCCGCCTCCATCAGGTCGAACGCGCGATACGTCACCCCGGGGTGGGCCTGCGCGACCGCCTCCGGGTCGCGCAGGTCGGTCTTGCCCATTTCGATGAAGCGTCCGCCGGGCCCCAGCAGGCGGAGCGACGCATCGTTGAAATCCCCGGCCAGCGAGTTGAGCACCACGTCCACGCCGCCGGCGGTGGCGGCGAATTTCCGCTCGAATTCCAGCGTGCGGGAATCCGCGATGTGCGCATCATCGAATCCCATGGCGCGCAAGGTGTCCCACTTGCCGCGGCTGGCGGTGGCGAATACCTCCGCGCCCCAATGCCGGGCCAGTTGTACCGCGGCCATGCCCACCCCGCCGGTGGCGGCGTGCACCAGCACCCGCTGCCCGGCGCGCAGGCCGGCCAGCACCGACAGCCCGTAGTAGGCCGTCAGGAAAACCACGGGCACGGCCGCCGCCCGAGTCAGCGGCCAGCCCGACGGCACGCGCGTCACCAGCCGGCGGTCGACCACCGCCTCGGAGCCGGCCAGCCCGAAGATCCCCATCACCGCGTCGCCGACGGCCACATCCGTGACGCCGGAGCCGATTTCGGTGATGATTCCCGCTCCCTCGGCACCCAGCTGCGCGGCGCCCGGATACATGCCCAGTGCCACCAGCACGTCGCGGAAATTCACCCCCGCCGCGGCGACGGTGACCCGCACCTGGCCGGCCTGCACTGGCGCAGGCGCGCTCTCCTGCACCGCCAGGTCCTCGAGCGTTCCGGCGTCGCCCGCGGCCAGCCGCCACACGGCGGGCGGTTCGGGCAGCCGCAGCAGGGGCCTGCGGTCGGCCGGCTTGAGCCGGGCGCCGTAGGCCACACCGTCGCGCACCACCACGTGCGGCTCACCGGCACGGATCGCGGTCACGACGTCGAGCGATCCGTCGGTGTCGACCAGCACCACGCGGCCCGGGTGCTCGGCCTGCGCCGAACGCGTCAGCCCCCACACCGCGGCCCCGGCCGGGTCGGCGACGTCCTCACCCGCCAGAGCGACCGCTCCGCGGGTCAGCACCACCAGGACCCCGTCCGCCGCACCGGACAGCCAGGACTGCAGCACGCCCAGGGCCTGGTGGGTCGCGGCGTGCGTGGAAGCGACAGTGTCCGCGCTGGCCGGCGGTGACTCCCATACGGTGACACTCTCACCAACGTCGTTGCCGGGCAACGACACCGGCGACCACACCACGTCGAGCAGCTCACCGCCACCGGACCGGGCGGCCACCGCGGCGCTCAACTGATCGGCCGAGACGGCGCGCGTCACCAGTTCACGCACCGATAACACGGGCAGCCCGGAGACGTCGGCCAGCTCCACCGACACCGCGCCGGCGCCGACAGGCGCCAACCGGACCCGGACCCGCGAGGCGCCCGCCGCGTGAAGGCTCACCCCCTGCCAGGAGAACGGCAGGACGGTCTCGATCCGCTCGTCGGCAACCCCCAGCGCATGCAGCGCCGCGTCCAGGACCACCGGGTGGATGCCGAAGCCGCCGGTCGCCTGGCCGGCCTGTTGCGGGAGCTCCACCTCGGCGAAAGTCTCGGCCCCCCTGCGCCAGACGGCCCGCAACCCCCGAAACGCCGGCCCGTACCCGTAGCCGCGGCCCGCCAGGCCGTCGTACGCGCCGGTGACATCCACCGGGTCGGCGCCCGGCGGCGGCCACACCGACAGGTCGGTGACCGCCCCGGGCGCACCGTCGCTCAGCACCCCCTCGCCATGCAACACCCAATCCGATTGCGCGGCCCGCGAATACACCGCGACCGCACGGGTCCGGTCCTCGCCGGCCGCCGCCACCACCACCTGAAGGTGCACCACCGCGCCCGCCGGCACCGACGGAACCACCAGTGGCGCCGACAGAGTGAGCTCTTGGATCAGCCCGCAGCCGACCTCGTCGCCGGCCCGCAACGCCAGCTCCACGAAGCCGGCCCCCGGAAACAGCACAGTGCCGGCCACCGCGTGGTCGGCCAGCCAGGGCTGTGCGGCCAGGGAGAGCCGTCCGGTCAACACCACGCCGCCCGAATCCGGCCGCTCCACCACCGCGCCCAGCAGCGCGTGCCCGGCCTCGGCCAGACCCAGGCCGGCGATGTTCGCCGCACCCACCGAATCACTCGGCAGCCAAAACCGGCGTCGCACAAAGGCATACGTGGGCAACTCGAGCCGTTGGGGTTGGCAGCCGTCGAACGCCGCCGCCCACCGCACGTCGGCCCCGGCCGTGAACAGCTGCCCCGCCGCCCGCAGCAGCGAGTCCACCTCGGGCCGGCCCTTGGGCATCGTCACCACCGAGGTCGCCCGGTCGGACGTCACGGACTGCTCCACGGCCGACGTCAGCGCCGCGCCCGGACCCACCTCCAGGAACACCTCGGCGCCCAGGGATTCGGCCAGTCGCACCCCGTCGACGAATCGCACCGGCTTGCGCACGTGGTCGACCCAGTACCCGACAGCCCCGTAATCGGGGCCGGCCAGCTGCCCGGTCAGGTTGGACGCCAACGCGATTCGCGGCTCGCGCGCCGACACCTCTGCCGCCACCGCCGCGAAGTCCGCCATCATGGGCTCCATCAACGGCGAGTGGAACGCGTGCGAGACCGCCAGCCGGTGCACCCTCGCCCCGCCGGCGCCCAGCCGGTCCGCGACGGCCCCCACCGCGCCGTGCTCACCGGAGAGCACCAGCGATCGCGGGCCGTTGACCGCGGCGACGCTCACCGCCCCGTCCAGGAAGGGAGCCACTTCGGTTTCGGTCGCGGTCACCGCGACCATCACCCCGCCGGCCGGAAGCCCGGCCATCAGTCGGCCGCGCGCGGCCACCAGCCGCGCCGCATCGGACAGCTCGACCGCCCCGGCCACACAGGCCGCGGCGATCTCACCCACCGAGTGGCCGATCACCAGATCCGGTGTCACACCCAAGGATTGCCACAGCGCGGCCAGCGCGATCTCCAGCACGAACAGCGCCGGCTGGGCGAACTCCGTGCTCTGCAACAGCTCCGTGTCGCTACCCCACATCACGTCGCGCAACGGCAGCCGGGCATGCGCGTCCACCGCGGCGACGGCCTCGTCGAAAGCCCGCGCGAACGCGGGGAAACGGTCGTAGAGCTGCGCACCCATCCCGAGTGACTGCGAGCCCTGGCCGGGGAAGACGAACACCCGCTTGCCCGCCGACCGGGTGCGGCCGACCAGCACGGCCGGGTCCGGTCGCCCGGCGGCGAGCCCCTTTAGCCCTCCCGTCAACGCCGCCCGGTCGCCGCCGATCAGCACCGCGCGGTGCTCGAAGGCCGCCCGGGTGGTCGCCAGCGACCACCCCACGTCCACCGCCCGCGCGTCCGGGCCGGAGCCCAGCCGTTCCAGCAGCCGTTGCGCCTGACCGGCCAGCGCCTCGGGCGATCGGGCCGAAAGCACCCACGGGACAACCGAATCGGGGGACGCCGGGGTGGGCTCGGCGTCACGCTCGGCCGGCGCGGGTGCCTGTTCGACGATCACGTGCGCGTTGGTGCCGCTGATCCCGAACGACGACACGCCCGCTCGCCGTATCCCGCCGTGGTCCGGCCAGGCCTGCGACTCGGTCAACAGCGAGACCGCACCGGCCGACCAATCCACATGCGGCGACGGGACGTCCACGTGCAGCGTCTTGGGCAGCACGCCGTGCCGAATCGCCTGCACCATCTTGATCACCCCGGCCACACCCGCCGCGGCCGAGGTGTGCCCGATGTTGGACTTGATCGATCCCAGCCACAGCGGCCGCTCCGCGGGACGATCCTGCCCGTACGTCGCCAGCAGGGCCTGGGCCTCGATGGGGTCCCCGAGCACCGTCCCGGTCCCATGGCCCTCAACGACATCCACGTCGGCGGCGGTCAGTCCGGCGTTGGCCAGCGCCGCCCGGATCACCCGCTGCTGCGACGGCCCGTTGGGTGCGGTCAGCCCGTTCGAGGCGCCGTCCTGATTGACCGCCGTGCCGCGCAGCACGGCCAGCACGGGATGGCCCAGGCGCCGGGCGTCGGCCAACCGCTCCAGCACCAGGACCCCGGCGCCCTCCGACCACGAAGTCCCGTCCGCCGCGCCGGCATACACCTTGCAGCGGCCGTCGGGGGCCAGCGCACGCTGGCGGCTGAACTCGACGAAGGCCGCCGGCGTGGCCATCACCGTGACCCCGCCGGCCAACGCCAGGTCGCACTCGCCGGAACGCAATGCCTGCGCGGCCAGATGCATGCAGACCAACGACGACGAACACGCGGTGTCCACCGAGACCGCGGGCCCTTCCAGGCCCAGCACATAGGACACCCGGCCCGACGTCACGCTCAAGGTCGACCCGGTCAGCCCGTAGCCCTCCAGCTCGCCCTTCACCTCGCCGCCATAGCCGGCGTGGATGACCCCGGCGAACACCCCGGTCGCCGAGCCCCGCAGCGCGAGGGGGTCGATGCCGGCCCGCTCCAACGCTTCCCAGCAGATCTCCAGCATCATCCGTTGCTGGGGATCCATGGCCAGCGCCTCGCTGGGCCCGATCCCGAAGAACCCGGCGTCGAAGTCCCCGGCGTCCTGCAGGAAGCTGCCCTGCCGGGTGTACATCTTCCCCTTGGTGTCCGGGTCGGGGTCGTACAGCCCCTCGACGTCCCAGCCGCGGTCGGCCGGGAAGTCCGACACCGTGTCGCGGCCCTCGATCACCAGTTGCCACAGATCTTCCGGCGATTCGACGCCGCCGGCGTAGCGGCAGGCCATGCCCACGACGGCGACCGGTTCGGAAAGCCGGCCCTCCAGTTCCGCGACGCGCCGCCGGGTCCGCCTGAGATCCGCCGTGAGGCGTTTCAGGTAGTCGACGTGTTGCGTGGTGCCCGGCATCGTTGCTCCTTGTGCGGTGTCAGCGGCCGAGTTCTTCATCGAGGATCGCAAAGAGTTGGCTTTCGGTGGCGGCGTCGAGGTCGTCGTCGAGGTGTTCGGCATCGGAAGGGTCGCTGGGCCCCAGCGACCCGAGCAGGTTGTGCAGGCGCGCCCGCAGCATCGCCTTGTCCTCGCCGTCCCAGTCGGGCGCGGCGAGCAGCGCCTGCAGTTCGCGGGTGATGTCGTTGACGCGGCCCAGCAGCTTCGGCCGGCCGCCATCGCTGCCGGTGGCGTTGCCGGTGCCCGCCAGCGTCGTGTCCAGATGCGCGGCCAGCGCGGTGGGCGTCGGATAATCGAATATCAGCGTCGGCGAAAGGGTAAGGCCGGTAGCGTTTTTCAGCCGGTTGCGCAGTTCGACGGCGGTCAGTGAGTCGAATCCGAGCTCTTGGAATGCGCTGGCGGCGTTGATGTCGGCCGGGTTGGGCACGCCCAGCACCATCGCCGCCCTGCCGCACACCAGGTCGACCAGCTGGCGCCGTCGGGCCTCGGCGCTCAACCCGTGCAGGCGCGACGCCAGGCCGCTGGTCGACGCGGTGGCCTCCGTGTCGTCGACGATGCGACGGGTGGGGCCGGCGACGAGTTCACGCAGCAGTCCGGGCAGCGCGGCGATGTTGTCGGACAGCGCGGCCCGGTCCACTCGGGCCGCGACCAGCACCGGGGTGTCGACCAGCATCGCGGCGTCGAACGCCGCCAGGGCCTGTGCGGTCGACAGCGGCGCCAGCCCGATCCGGCTCATCCGGGCCTTGTCGCGATCCCCGAGGTGCGCCGTCATCGCCGACGCCTGCTCCCACAGGCCCCAGGCCAGCGACAGGCCGGGGAGTCCGTGGGCGCGCCGGTGGGTGGCCAGCCCGTCGAGGAAACTGTTGGCCGCCGCGTAGTTGGCCTGCCCCGGGGTTCCGACGATCCCGGCCATCGACGAAAACACCACGAACGCCGAGAGATCCAGGTGCCGGGTCAGCTCGTGCAGGTTCCAGGCCCCGTCGACCTTGGCGCGCAGCACCGCGTCCACCCGCTCCGGGGTGAGCGACGACACCAGGCCGTCGTCGAGGATGCCCGCGGCGTGCACGACTCCGCGCAGCGGGTACTGCGCGGGTATCTGCGCCAACATCGCCGCCGCCGCGTCGCGGTCGGCGACGTCGCAGGCCACCACCGACACCTGTGCGCCGGCCTCCCGCAGCCCGGCCACCAGCTCGGCCACCCCGGCGGCCCCGGGCCCGGTCCGGCTGACCAGCACCACGTTGGCCACCCGGTAGCGGCCGACGAGGTGGCGCGCCAGCGCCGAACCGGCCATACCGGTGCCGCCGGTGATCACCACGCTGCCGCCCGCCAGTCCCCCGCCGCAGCCGCTGAGCACCTCGCCGGGTCCCGACCCGACGGTCAGCGCGACCTTGCCGATGTGGCGTGCCTGGCTGACGTAGCGGTACGCCGCCGACGCGCAGCGCACGTCAAAGGTCTTCAGCGGCAACGGTTTCAACGTGCCGTCCGTCAACAGCCCGACGATCTCGGACAGCATCGCCGCGGTGCGGTCGGGACCCGCCTCCATCAGGTCGAACGCCTGGTAGCGGGCGCCCCGGTATTGCTCGGCGATCACCTGCGGGTCGCGCACGTCGGTCTTGCCCATCTCGATGAATCGCCCGCCGGGGGCCAGCAGCCGCAACGACGCGTCGGTGAACTCGCCGGCCAGCGAGTTGAGCACGACGTCGAACCCGGCCCCGCCGGTGGCGTCCGCGAACTTCGCCTCGAACTCCGTGCTGCGCGAATCGCCGATGCGGTCGTCGCCGAATCCCATCGCGCGCAACGTGTCCCACTTGCCGCGGCTGGCAGTGACGAACACCTCGGCCCCCCAGTGCCGTGCCAGCTGCACCGCGGCCATACCCACCCCACCGGTGGCCGTGTGCACCAAGACCCGCTCGCCGCCGCGCAGCCCGCCCAGCACCGACAGCCCGTACAGGGCCGTCAGGAACACCACCGGCACGCCCGCGGCCGCGACCAGCGACAGCCCCGGCGGCACCCGTGTCACCACCCGCTGGTCCACCACCGCCTCAGCACCGACGACCCCGAGCAGGCCCATCACCGCGTCACCGACGGCCAGGCCGCGCACGTCGGGCCCGACTTCGACGACCACGCCGGAGCCCTCGGCTCCCAGCCGGCCGCCGCCCGGGTACATGCCCAGGGCCACCAGCACGTCGCGGAAGTTGACGCCTACCGCGGCCACCGCCACCCGCACCTGCCCGCCGGTTAATTCGGTTGCTGAGCAGGGGCTTACGACCAGGTCCTGCAGCGTGCCCTCGCCGCCGGTGTCCAGCCGCCAGCCCGTCGGGGGCAACGCGAGCGTTGGGTCCATGCGCGCGGGGCGCAGCCGCGCCGCGTATGCCACACCCCGGCGGACCACCACTTGCGGCTCGCCGCAACCGACCACCGCGCCGGCGTCGACGGAGCCGTCGGAGTCGATCAGCACCAGCCGGCCCGGGTGCTCAGCTTGCGCCGAGCGCACCAGGCCCCACACCGCGGCGCCGGCCAGGTCCGAAACGTCCTCCCCGGCAAGGGCGACCGCGCCGCGGGTCTGCACGGCCAGCACCCCGGCGCCGTCGTCACCCAACCAGACCTGCAGCCTCGCCAGGGTTTCGGTGGTCGCGGCGTGCGCCACCCGCACGACGTCGCCGACGTGGTCGCCGGGCTCCCACAGCGTGGCCCCGGAACCTTCCTCGGCAGTGCCGAGTGCGATCGGTGACCACGCCACGTCGAGCAATCCGTCGCCGCGCCGCCCGGGAGCCGCCGCCGTCAACTGCCCGGCCGAGACCGGGCGCACGGCCAGCGCCCGCACCGAAAGCAACGGAAGTCCCGCCCCATCGGCCAATTCCACCGAGACCGACCCGGCTCCGGCGGGTGCGATCCGAACCCGCGCCCGCGACGCGCCCGAGGCGTGCAGTGACACGCCCTGCCACGAGAACGGCAGCACGGTCTGGTCTTGCTCGGCGGCGACCCCCATCGCGTGCAGCGCGGAATCGAGCAGCACGGGATGCACCCCGAAGCCGCCGTCCGGGGTGCCGGCATCGTCGGGCACGGCGACGTCGGCGAAGATCTCGTCCCCGCGCCGCCACATGGCCCGCAGACCCTGGAAAGCGGCGCCGTATTCGTAGCCCCGCCGCGCCAGTCGGGTGTAGGCGCCGTCGATGTCCACCGAAGCCGCCCCCGCGGGCGGCCAGATCGACAGGTCCGCGGCCGGTGCCACCGCGCCCGGCCGCAGCATGCCCTCGGCGTGCAACACCCAGTCCGAATCCGGTCGAGCGCCTGCGGAATACACCGACAGCCGACGCAGACCCGACGCGTCGGGCGCGCCGACCACCAGCTGCACGCGGGCGCCCTCGGGCGTGGGCAGCAGCAACGGGGCCGACAGCGTCAGCTCGTCGAGCACCCCGCAGCCCACCTCGTCGCCCGCGCGGATGGCCAACTCGACGAACCCCGCCCCGGGGAACAACACCGTCTCGCCCACCGCATGATCGGCCAGCCACGGGTGGGCGGCCGCGGACACCCGGCCCGTCAGCACCACCCCGCCGGAATCCGGCCGCGGCACCACCGCGCCGAGCAGTCCGTGCTCGGCGGCAGCCAGGCCCACCGTGCCGGCGTCGTGCGACCCCGTCGACCCCGCCGGAAGCCAAAAGCGTTGCCGGACAAACCCGTACGTCGGCAGGTCGACGCGCTGGCCGCCCAGGCCGGCCAGCGTGGCGCGCCAGTCCACCGCCACGCCCGCGACATGGGCCTGCGCGGCCGAGAGCCAGAACCGGTCCGGGCCGCCGTCGTCGCGGCCCAGCGAAGGGATGACAACCGCCCGCTCGCTGTCGGGCATCGTCTCTTCGATGGCGGCCATCAGTACCGGATGCGGGCTGGATTCGATGAACACCTGATAGCCCGCGTCGCACGCGCTGCGCACCGCGCGCTCGAATTGCACGGTCTGCCGGATGCTTTGAAACCAGTAGTCGGCGTCCAGGCCCGCGGTGTCCATCGGCTCACCGGTGACCGTGGAGAAGAAGGTGACGGCGGACGAGCGCGGGACGAGGCCGCCCAGCGCGTCGGCGAGCGGGGCGCGAATCGCGTCGACCTGCGCGGAGTGCGATGCGTAGTCGACGTCGATGCGGCGGGCGCGGATGTCGTCGGCCTCGCAGCGCCGAATCAGTTCGGTCAGCGCGCCCACCTCGCCGGAAACCACCACCGCCGCAACGCCGTTGACGGTGGCGATGTTCAGCCGTTCCCCCCAGCCGGCGATCAGCTGCTCCGCCCGCACCCGGCTGCACGCCAGGGACACCATGCCGCCGCGGCCCGACAGTCCCACCAGCAGCCGGCTGCGCAGCGCGACCACCCGGGCGGCGTCTTCCAGCGACAGCGCACCGGCCACGTAGGCCGCCGCGATCTCCCCCTGCGAATGGCCGATCACCGCGTCGGGCGCCACGCCCACCGAGCGCCACAGCTCGGCGAGCGACACCATCACCGCCCACAGCGCCGGCTGCACCACGTCCACCCGGTCCAATCCGGGTGCGCCCGGCGCGCCTCGGATCACGTCGAGCAGCGACCAGTCGACGTATTCGTCCAGTGCCTTCTCGCAGCGCCGCAGCTGCTCGGCGAACACCGTTGAGCTGTCCAGCAATTGGGCGCCCATGCCGGCCCACTGCGAGCCCTGCCCGGGAAACACGAACACCGACTTGCCCACCGGTTGCGCGCGGCCCACCACCAGGCCCGCACCCTGCTCACCGGCCGCCAATGCCGCCAGCCCGCGCAGCAACTGCGCGCCATCGGCGCCCACGACGACCGCACGGTGCTCGAAGCGCGGCCGCGTCGCGACCAGCGACCAGCCCACATCGAGCACCCGCACCCCGGGATCGGCCTTCACCCGGGCCAGCAGCCGCGCGGCCTGGTTCGCCAGCGCCTCACCCGAGCGGGCCGACAGCACCCACGGCACCACCACGTCGTCGCCCGGGCGCGCGGCGTCGTCTGGCTCGGGTGCGTACTGCTCCACGATGACGTGCGCATTGGTGCCGCTGATGCCGAACGACGAGACCCCCGCGCGGCGCGGACGGCCCACCGCAGGCCAGGGCTGCTGTTCGGTCAGCAGCGACACCGCCCCGGCCGTCCAATCCACATGCGGCGTCGGCTCATCCACGTGCAGGGTCTTGGGCATCACCCCGTGGCGGATCGCCTGGATCACCTTGATCACTCCGCCGGTACCCGCGGCGGCGGAGGTATGCCCCATGTTCGATTTGATCGAACCCAGCCACAGTGGCTCATCCGCACGCCGGTTCTGCCCGTAGGTCGCCAGGACCGCTTGTGCCTCAATGGGATCCCCGAGCGTGGTGCCCGTGCCGTGGCCCTCGACCAGATCGACGTCGGCCGCCTCCAGCCGCGCGTTGGCCAGCGCCGCCCGGATCACCCGCTGCTGCGATGGCCCGTTGGGCGTCGCCAGGCCGTTGGACGCGCCGTCCTGGTTCACCGCGGACCCGCGCACCACGGCGAGCACCCGGTGCCCGTGTCGTCGGGCATCGACCAGCCGCTCGAGCACCAGCACACCGACGCCTTCGGAAAACCCGGTGCCGTCGGCGGCACCCGCGTACGCCTTGCAGCGGCCGTCCGCGGCCAGCGCGCGCTGCCGGCTGAACTCGACGAACATCGCCGGGGTGGCCATCACGGTCACGCCGCCGGCCAGCGCGAGATCGCACTCGCCGGAACGCAACGACTGCGCCGCCAGGTGCAGCGCCACCAACGACGACGAGCACGCGGTGTCCACGGAAACCGCGGGGCCCTCGAACCCGAGCGAATAGGCCACCCGGCCCGAGGCCACACTGAGCGTCGAGCCGCGCAGCCCGTAGCGTTCCAGGTGCCCCGGCACCCGCCCCTGGCCCCCGTAGGAACCGTGGAAGATCCCGGCGAACACGCCGGTCGCGGAGCCGCGCAAGGTGGCGGGGTCAATCCCGGCCCGCTCCAACGCCTCCCACGACACCTCGAGCAGCAGCCGCTGCTGCGGGTCCATCGCCAGCGCCTCGCTGGGGGCGATCCCGAAGAACGCGGCGTCGAAATCGGCCACGTCCGAGAGGAACCCGCCGCACCGCGCGTACGACTTGCCCACGGCGTCGGGATCCGCGTCGAACAGACCGTTCAAGTCCCAGCCGCGGTCCGCGGGGAACTCCGAGACCACGTCGCGGCCCTCGGCCACCATCTGCCACAACGCCTCTGGGCTGTTCACCCCGCCCGGGTATCGGCAGCCCATGCCGACCACCGCCACCGGCTCGGTCGTCGCGGCCAGGTACTGGCGGTTCTCGCGCTTGAGCCGCTCGTTTTCTTTCAGCGATTGGCGAAGAGCCTTGATCAGCTCTTCGGTGTTGCCGTTCATCGAAGGCGGCCTCTCGTGTCACTCATAGCGATACTCCCGCGACGGGCCGCAGCCCCGTCTCACGCCCGAAAAGCGATGCCTCACACGGTCGGAACGGAAGTGCAGGGGCGAAGATCAGTGCCAACGCAACAACACCAATTCGGAACAGAATCCTGGACCCATCGCGAGCATCAGGCCTGGGCTTGCACTCGGCGGCGGCTTGGCCATGGTGTCGCGCAGCACATGCAGCACGGACGCCGACGAGAGGTTGCCGATCTCGCCGAGTGAACGCCAGGTCAGTTCGAGCGCCTCGGGCGGCAGGCGCAGCGCGGCGGTGATGGCCTCGATGACCTTGGGGCCGCCGGGGTGGCTGACGAAAGCGCCGATGTCGGCCGTGGTGAGGCCGTGGTCTCCCAGAAACCCGGTGACATCCGCTTCGATGTATTGCTCGACGACGGCCGCGACGTCCTTGGACAGCACCAGCTCGAATCCGGTGGCGCCCACATCGAAACCCATGGTGCGCAACGAGTCGGGATAGAGGTGGCTGCGCGAGTCGAGGACGGTGGGCCCGCCGGCAAACAGGCGTTCGGCGCGCCGCTCGCCGACGGCCACCACCGCGGCGGCCCCGTCGGCGAACAGGGCACTGCCGACCAGGCCGGCCAGCGACGGGGTGTAGCCGGGGTAGGTCAGCGAGCACAGCTCGACGGAGATCAGCGCGGCCACCGCGTCGGGTGCGCCGCGCAGGTAGTCGTTGACGCGGGCCAGGCCGGCGGCGCCGGCGACGCAGCCGAGGCCGAACAGCGGCACCCGTCGTACGTCGTCGCGCAGGCCGAGCTGCGCGGCGATCCGCGCGTCCACCGAGGGCACGGCCAGACCGGTGACGGTGGTGGTGATGAGCGCGTCGACGTCCCGGGGCCGCAGCCCCGCCTCGTCCAGGGCGCCGGACAGCGCTTCGCAGCCCAGCTTGACGGCGTGCTCGGTGAAGATCCGGTTGGCCATGCCGAAGTCGGTCAGCGCGGGATACTGCTCCAGCGGCAGGACCAGGTGACGGCCGCCCACCTTGGCGCTGGCGTGCAGCTGGCGGACGATGTCCTCGTAACCCTCGAACTCCGGGATGCTGACGAAGAAGTCGGTGAGCTCACGCTGGGAGTACCGGTGCGGCGGTAACGCACCGTAGACGCCGGCGACGACACTCATGGCTTCCCCACCTCGTGGTAACGCGGGGCCGTCCCGAAACGTTCATCCGGATCGCTGTCAGCCCGAACTCCAGTGTGCGTGTCACGACCCATCCGGAAAACCAACCTCATTTCAATCCTCGCCGCGCAGCCGGAACCTCAGTCTATCGGCGCTGGCCACCACGGTTTCGATCTGCTCGGCCACTCGAACCGGCGCGGTGCCGCCCCGCGCGTCACGCGAGGATACCGAACCTTCGATGGTCAAAACGTCACGGACCTGCGGCGTCAGTTCGGGGCTGATCGCGGCCAACTCGTCGTCGGTCAGCTCGTCGAGCCCGACGGACCGCTGCTCGGCAGCGCGCACCGCCGCCCCGGCGGCCTCGTGCGCCGACCGGAACGGCACGCCCCGGCGCACCAGCCATTCGGCAATGTCGGTGGCCAGCGTGTAGCCGGCCGGGGCCAGCGCCGCCATCCGCTCGGTGTCGAAGGCCAGGCTGCCCACCAGCCCCGCCATCGCCGGCAGCACCAGCTCCAGCTGGGCGACCGAATCGAACACCGGTTCCTTGTCCTCCTGCAGGTCACGGTTGTAGGCCAGCGGCTGGGCCTTCAGCGTGGCCAGCAGGCCGGTCAGGTTTCCGATGAGCCGGCCGGACTTGCCCCGCGCCAGCTCGGCGATGTCGGGGTTCTTCTTCTGCGGCATGATCGAGCTGCCGGTCGACCAAGAGTCGTGCAGGGTGACGTAGCCGAACTCCGTCGAGCTCCACAGGATGACATCCTCGGCCAGCCGGGACAGATCGACGCCGATCATGGCGAACACGAAGGCGGCCTCGGCGGCGAAATCCCGGGCGGCCGTCGCGTCGATGGAGTTGTCGGCCGCGGCGGCGAACCCGAGCTGCGCGGCGATCGCGTCGGGGTCCAGTCCCAGTGAGGAGCCGGCCAGCGCGCCGGAGCCGTACGGGGACACCGCGGTGCGCCGGTCGAAGTCGACGATCCGGTCCACGTCACGCAGCAGCGGGTGGGCGTGGGCCAGCAGGTGGTGGGCCAGCAGCACCGGCTGCGCGGACTGCAAATGAGTCTTGCCCGGCATGATGGCGTGGGGGTGGGCGGCCGCCTGGGCGGCCAGCGCACCGACCACGTCCAGCGCGGCGGCGGCGACGCGGCGCACCGCGTCCCGCAGCCACATCCGGAACAGGGTGGCCACCTGGTCGTTGCGCGACCGGCCGGCCCGCAGCCGCCCGCCCAGGTCCGGCCCGACCCGGTCGATGAGGCCGCGCTCCAGCGCGCCGTGCACGTCCTCGTCGGTGACCAGCGGGGTGAAGCTGCCGTCGGCGACATCGGAGGCCAGCTGGTCCAGACCGGCCAGCAGCCCGTCGCGCTGCTCCTCGTCGAGCAGGCCGGCCCGGAAGAGGATCACGGTGTGGGCCCGCGACGCGACGATGTCGTAGGGCGCCAGCACCCAGTCGAAATGGGTGGACTTGCTCAGCGCGGCCAGCGCATCCGAGGGGCCGTCGGCGAACCGCCCGCCCCATAACGATCCCTCGCGAGTGCTCACGCGTCGCTCACCTCGCCTCGGGTGTGCGCCTCACGACGCTTCGGCGGCGTGTCGCGTCGAGAAATGCACAGTCGCGTCCGAACTGAGTCACCGACTGTCCCGGCGGGACGCGATCTTCGAGGACAACCCGTGCACGTAGACGAAACCCTTGGCGGCCGACTGGTCGAAGCTGTCGCCCTCGTCGTAGGTTGCCAGGTTGAAGTCGTAGAGGGACTCCGCGCTGCGCCGGCCGTTGACCGCGATGTGGCCACCGTGCAACACCATTCGCACCTCACCCGTCACGTGCTCCTGGGTCTTGGTGACGAAGCTCTCCAGCGCATCCTTGAGCGGCGAATACCACAGCCCGTCGTAAACCAGCTCGGCCCAGCGCTGGTCGGTGTGCCGTTTGAAGCGGCCCAATTCGCGCTCCAGCGTGACGTGTTCGAGCTCGGTGTGCGCGGTGATGAGCACCGTGGCGCCGGGCGCCTCGTAGATCTCGCGGCTCTTGATGCCCACCAGCCGATCCTCGACCACGTCGAGGCGGCCGACACCCTGGGCTCCGGCGCGGGCGTTGAGCTCCTCGATGGCCTCCAGCACCGAGACGCGCTTGCCGTCGATCGTCACCGGCACGCCGCGCTCGAAGCCGACGATCACCTCGTCGGGCGTGCTCCAGTTCAGCGTCGGGTCCTCGGTGTAGGCGTACACGTCCTTGGTGGGTGCGTTCCAAAGGTGTTCCAGGAAACCGGTTTCCACCGCGCGCCCCCAGACGTTCTGGTCGATGGAGAACGGCGAGCGCTTGGTCACGTTGATGGGGATGGCGTTCTCTTCGGCGAACGCGATGGCCTTCTCCCGCGTCCACGCGTAGTCGCGAACCGGCGCCAGCACCTCGAGATCGGGTGCCAGCGAACCGAATCCGACCTCGAACCGGACCTGGTCGTTGCCCTTGCCGGTGCAGCCGTGCGCGACGATGCCGCCGCCGTGCTCGCGGGCCGCCGACACCAGGTGCCTGACGATCAGCGGCCTGCTGATCGCCGACACCAGCGGGTAGCGGTCCATATAGAGGGCGTTGGACAGGATCGTGGGCAGGCAGTAGCCCTCGGCGAACTCGTCGCGGGCGTCGACCACCACGGCTTCCACCGCACCGCAGTCAAGGGCCCGCTGGCGAACGACCTCCATGTCTTCGCCACCCTGGCCGAGGTCGATCGCCACCGCTACGACCTCACGGCCGGTCTCCTTGCCGATCCAGCTGATGGCCACCGAGGTGTCCAGACCGCCGGAATACGCCAGGATGACGCGTTCTGACATGAACCAATCTCCTTATTTTGAAACGCTTTACGTGAGTTTTTCTAGTGTTGTCGCCAGCTCGGCGCCGGTCATCGGCTCGCGGGCGGCCACGAAGACGGTGTCATCGCCCGCGATGGTCCCGACGACGTACGGGAGCGCCGCGCGGTCGATCGCGCTGGCCAGATAGTCGGCGGCGCCGGGCGGGGTGCGCAGCACCGCGAGGTTGGCGCTGGCGTCGGCCGAGACCAGCAGTTCACCCAGCAGCCGCGACAGCCGTGCGGTGCCGCCGGACACGCCGCGCACCGGGCTGCCGTCCTCAGGGACCATGTAGACGCCAACGCCGCCGTCGGCGCCGCGCAGCTTCACCGCGCCCAGCTCTTCGAGGTCACGCGACAAGGTGGCCTGGGTGACCTCGATGCCCTCGTCGGCCAGCAGCGCGGCCAATTCGCTTTGGCTGCGCACCTCCGCCGACGACAGGATCGCCACGATGCGGGCCTGGCGGCCCGCCCGGGTGGTTTCGGGTGCGGCTTTCGACCTAGTCAACGGCGCCACTTTTCAGCATCGCTTCGCTCTGCATCGTCGTCGGCGCAGTCACGAGCGCTCCAGCAGCCACGCCAGCAGCGCCTTTTGGGCGTGCAACCGGTTTTCGGCCTCGTCCCAGACCACGCTGGCCGGGCCGTCCATCACCTCATCGGTGATCTCGTCGCCGCGATGAGCCGGAAGGCAGTGCAGCACAATGGCTTCCGGATCGGCGAGGGACAGCAGCCGGGCGTTCACCTGGTAAGGCCGAAACGGTGTGTGACGGTCCAGCCCGTCGCCCTCCTGCCCCATCGACGTCCAGGTATCGGTGACCAGCACGTCGGCTCCGTCCGCGGCCGCATCGGCGTCGGCCGTGACGGTGACCGAGGCTCCGGTGTCCTCGGCGCGCCGCCGGGCCGCGGCCACGAACACCGGGTCCGGCTCGAAGCCGGCCGGGGCGGCGACGGTGACGTGGATGCCGGCCGTGACCCCACCGAGCATCAGCGAGTGGGCCATGTTGTTGGCACCGTCGCCGAAATAGGCCATTCGCAAACCGGTCAGCGAGCCCTTGCGCTCGGTGATGGTCTGCAGGTCGGCCAGCACCTGGCAGGGATGGAATTCATCGGAGAGCGCATTGATCACGGGCACCGTCGCGGTCGCGGCCATCGCCTCGAGGCGCGCCTGACCGAACGTCCGCCACACGATGGCCTCCACGTAGCGCGACAGCACCCGCGCGGTGTCCTGCAGGGTCTCGTCGCGCCCCAGCTGGGTGCTGCGGGCGTCAACGACGACGGCGTGCCCGCCGAGCTGCGCGATGCCCACCTCGAACGAGAAGCGGGTGCGGGTGGAGTTCTTGTCGAAGAGCACCGCGACCCCGCGCGGACCCTCCAGCGGGCGGGCGCGCAGCGGGTCCTTCTTCAGCTCGGCCGCCAGCGCCAGCACCTCGGCCTGGTCGGTGGGCGACAGGTCGTCGTCGCGAAGGAAGTGCCTAGGCATGGCGGCAACCCCCATCGCCGGCGCCGCGGATCATGCTGCGGCTCCGGCGGATTCGTCGAGGATGCCCGGCAGCGCGGCGACAAAGCCGTCGATCTGGGCTTCGGTGACGATCAGCGGCGGCGCCAGCCGGATGACGCCGGGCGCGGCCGCGTTCACCAGGAACCCGGCCCGGCGTGCCGCCGCCTCGGCGTCCTTGGCGCGCGGCGCGGTGAGCACCACACCGCAGAGCAGCCCGCGGCCGCGCACGTGATCGACCAGCGGGTGCCCCAGCGCCTCGATGCCGTGGCGCAACGACTTGCCCAGCACCTCGGCGCGCCGCACCAGGTCCTCCTCGGCCAGCACGCGCAGCACCGCCAGCGCCGCCGCGGCGCACACCGGGTTGCCGCCGAAGGTGCTGCCGTGCAGACCGGGGGTCATCAGGTCGGCGGCCCGGCCGGTGGCCAGGCAGGCGCCGATGGGCAGGCCGCCGCCGAGCCCCTTGGCCAGCGTCACCACGTCCGGGGTGATGCCGTCGTGCTGGTGGGCGAAAAACGTTCCGGTACGGCCCATTCCGGTCTGCACCTCGTCGAGCACCAGCAGCGCGCCGTGCCGCGCGGTGATGTCGCGCGCGGCGGCGAGGTATCCCTCGGGTGGGACGACCACGCCGCTCTCCCCCATGATCGGCTCGAGGAAGACGGCGGCGGTGGCGTCGTCGACAGCGCCGGCCAATGCATCGGTGTCGCCGTAGGGCACGTGGGTGACGTCGCCGGGCAGCGGCGCGAACGGCGCCTGCTTGCTCGGCTGACCGGTGAGCGCCAGCGAACCCATGGTCCGGCCGTGAAAGGCCTCTTGTGCGGCAATGAGTTTGGTGCGCCCGGTGAGCCGCGACAGCTTGAAGGCCACCTCGTTGGCCTCGGTTCCCGAGTTGCAGAAGAACACCCGCGCCGGCGTGCCGGATTCGTTGCCGGCGCCCAGCAGGCCGACGAGTTGTTCAGCCAGCGCGAGGCCGGGTTCGGTGGCATACAGGTTGGACGTGTGGCCCAGCGTCGACAGCTGCCGGGTGACGGCCTCGATGATCGCGGGGTGGCGGTGGCCCAGCACGTTGACCGCGATGCCGCCGAGCATGTCCAGGTAGGTGTTGCCGTCCACGTCGTTGACCACGGCGCCCTCGCCGCCGGCGAGTGCCATCGCCGGGGTGCCGTAGTTGTTCATCATCACGGCTTCCCAGCGCGCCCGCATCTGGTCTGTCTCACTCATAAGCGCGGCTCCCCCTCCCGGCACCGGCTGGGCCCGCGAGCGTCACGCCAGCGTGGCTCCCGGCACCGAACGCCACGCTGGCGTGACGCTCGGCGAAAGTTACGCCGCCCGGCATCGTCGCCGCCTCTATCACGCGCTCACCACCTTGGTGCCCGTCCCCGCATGGGTGAACAGCTCGACCAGGACGCAGTGTTCGACCCTTCCGTCGATGACGTGAGCGCTCGGCACGCCCGCGGTCACCGCCCGCAGACAGGCCTCGACTTTGGGAATCATGCCCGCCTCCAGAGTGGGTAGCAGTTGTGACAATGTGCCGGTGTCGATTTCACTCACCAGCGAACCGCGGTCCGGCCAGCTGGTGTACAGGCCCTCGACGTCGGTGAGCATCAACAGCTTCTCGGCGCGCAGCGCTTCGGCCAGCGCCGCCGCCGCGGTGTCGGCGTTGATGTTGTGCACCACGCCCTCGGCATCGGGGGCCAGCGTCGACACCACCGGAATGCGCCGTGCGGCAATCAGATCCAGCACCGCGGCGGTGTTGACGCGTTCGACGTCCCCGACCAGGCCGATGTCGGTGGCCACGCCGTCCACGGTGACGCTGCGCCGAACGGCGGTGAACAGCTGGGCGTCCTCGCCGGTGATGCCGACGGCATAGGGCCCGTGCGCGTTGATCAGGTTGACCAGTTCGCGGCCGACCTGGCCGAACAACACCATGCGCGCCACGTCGAGCACTTCCGGTGTGGTGACCCGGAATCCGCCCTTGAAGTCACCCTTGTCGATGCCGAGCCGGCGCAGCATCGCGGTGATCTGCGGACCACCACCGTGCACCACGACGGGGTGGATACCGCAGTTGCGCAGGAAGGCCATGTCGGCGGCGAAGGCCTGCCGCAGCGTGTCGTCGGTCATGGCGTTGCCGCCGTACTTGACGACGACGATCTTGCCGTGCAGTTGCTTGAGCCAGGGCAGGGCCTCGGCGAGCACCTGCGCCTTGACCGTGGTGGGCAGCGCCTCCGTCGGGGAGCTCATGAGCTGTAGGCCGAATTCTCTTCGACGTAACCATGCGACAGGTCGGTGGTGCGGATGGTGGCCCGGCCGTCGCCGAGGCGCAGGTCGACGCTGATGTCGATGTCGGGCCCCGACAGGTCCACCTGGCGCGCGCCCGGCGCGCCGGCCCCGTCGGTGAAGACCGCAAAGCCGTTGAACGACACGGTGATCCGTTCCGGGTCCAGGTCGATGGGCGCGATGCCGACGGCGGCCAGCACCCGGCCCCAGTTGGGGTCCGAGCCGAACACCGCCGTCTTGACCAGAGAGTCGCGCGCGATGGTCCGGGCGGCGAGCAGGGCCTCGTCCTCGGAAGCGGCGCCCCGCACGGTGACGTTGACCCGCTTCGTGACGCCCTCGGCGTCGGCCTGCAGCTGGGCGCACAGATCGTCGCAGACCGCGCGCACGGCGTCGTCCAGTTCGGCCTGGCCGGGCGTGATGCCGCTGGCGCCGGAGGCCAGCAGCAGCACCGTGTCGTTGGTCGAGCAGGCACCGTCGATGTCGAGCCGGTCGAAGGTGAGCGCGCTGGCCTGCCGCAGGGCGGAGTCCAGCGCCGCCGCGTCGACGGCCGCATCGGTGGTGAGCACGCAGAGCATCGTCGCCAGCGACGGCGCCAGCATGCCTGCGCCCTTGGCCATTCCGCCGACCGTCCAGTTGCCCGGGTGGTGCAGCGCAACCTGTTTGGGCACGGTGTCGGTGGTCATGATCGCCTGGGCCGCCTCGTCGCCGCCGGATAGCCCGCCCGCCATGTCCTGCACGATGGTGCGCACTCCGGCGAGCACCTTGTCCATCGGCAACCGGTCGCCGATCAGCCCGGTCGAGCACACCGCGACCTCGATGGCGCCGGCCTCGGTTCCCCAGTCCGACAGCGCGGCCGCGACCGCCTCGGCGGTGGCGTGGGTGTCCTGAAAGCCGCCCGGCCCGGTGCAGGCGTTGGCGCCGCCGGAGTTGAGGATGACCGCGCGCAGCGCGCCGCCGCGCAGCACCTGCTGGCTCCACAGCACGGGGGCGGCTTTGACCTTGTTGCGGGTGAACACCCCGGCCGCCGCGTAGTCGGGGCCCTCGTTGAACACCAGGGCCAGATCGCGATTGCCTGAGGCCTTGATCCCGGCGGCAATGCCGGCCGCCCGGAAGCCTGCCGGCGCGGTGACGCCCTGTTCGCGCAGCAACCGCACTGCGGTGGCAGGGCGCGTCATGGCGCCACTCCGATCACCGAAAGGCCTTCCGTCTCAGGCCAACCCAGCGCCAGGTTCATCGACTGCACGGCGGCGCCGGCCGTTCCCTTGACCAGGTTGTCGATCGCGGCGATCGCCACGAATGTCTGAGCCGCCTCGTCCACCGCCACGGCGATGTGCGCCGCGTTGCCGCCGATCACGGCCCCGGTGCGGGGCAGCTGGCCCTCAGGCATCAGATAGATGAAAGGCTCTGCGTGGTAAGCCTTTTCGTAGGCCTCCCGCAGCTGCGGCAGCGATGCCCGGGTGCGTGCGGTACACGTCGCCAGGATGCCGCGCGACGTCGGGATCAGCACCGGGGTGAACGACACGGTGACGTCGCGGGCGGTGACGGCCGCCAGGCCCTGGGCGATCTCGGGGGTGTGCCGGTGCGCCCCGGCGATGTTGTAGGCCCGCGCCGAGCCGATGACCTCCGAGCCCAGCAGGTCGGTCTTGGCGGCGCGGCCGGCCCCGGAGGTACCGCTGACGGCGACCACGGTGACGGCAGGCTCGATGAGGTCCTCGGCCACCGCCGGCAGCAGCGCCAGCAGCGCCGCGGTCGGGTAACAGCCCGGGACCGCGATGCAGCGGGCGCCGCGCAGCCGCTCGCGGGCGCCGGGCAGCTCCGGCAGCCCGTACGGCCAGCTGCCGGCGTGTGGCGATCCGTAGAACCGCTCCCACGTGGCGGCGTCGGTGAGCCGGAAGTCGGCGCCGCAGTCGATGATCAGGGTGCCGGGGCCGAGCTGTTCGGCCAGCGCCGCCGAATGACCGTGCGGCAGGGCCAAAAACACCACGTCGTGGCCGGCGAGTACGCCCGGATCGGTCGGCTCGACCACGCGCTGGGCCAGCGGTGTCAGGTGCGGGTGGTGCTCACCGAGCGTGCTGCCTGCGCTGGCGGCCGCGGTCACCGCGCCGATGGTGAGGCGCCCGTGCGCGTAGGCCGGGTGCCCGAGCAGCAGGCGCAGGATTTCACCGCCGGCGTAGCCGCTGGCACCGGCAACCGCCACCTTCATTCCGTCGGCCATTCCGCCGATTCTGCATGGTTATGCAGTGGTTTGCAAATCCATTCTACTAGGCGCGGAGCTCCGCGCCGACCGTCTCGGCGGCGCGGCGGACGGCGGCGTCGCGGGCGGCGGTGGCGTCGTCCTCGGTGAGCGTGCGATCGGGCGCGCGGAACCGCAGCGCGAAGGTCAGTGACTTGCGGTCCTCGCCGATCTGCGGGCCGGTGAACACATCGAACAGTTGCAGGTCTTCGAGTAATTCCCCCGCGCCCTCGCGGACAGCGTCGGCCACCGCCTGAGTTGGTACGTGCGCGGCTACCACCAGGCTGACGTCCTGGAACACGGCCGGAAACGGCGACACCCGGGGCGCGGGCAGCGTCAGCGGGATGGGCATCGCGTCCAGGTCGAGTTCCAGGGCGCAGGCGCCCTTGGGCAGCCCGGAGCGCTCGATCACCGCCGGATGCAGCTGGCCCGCGTACCCCACCGGGGTGTCCCCGACGAGCACCTGAGCGCATCGCCCCGGATGCCACGGCAGGTACTGCGCCGCGCGTAACCGCACGTCGACTCCGGCGGCGAGGGCGATGACGCGCACCGCCTCGAACGCGTCGGCGGCCTCGACGCGGCGGCCGGGACCCCAGGGTCCGCGGCGCTCATGCAGGCCGGTGAGCACCGCCGCGACGTGCTGCGGCTGGTGCGGCAGCGACGCGTCGAGCTCGGCGATCTCGGCGTCGGTGGGCCGGCGGTCGACGGGAATGAGGTCGATCCCGCGGGTCTGCGCCGTCGGCTGCACCACCTGCGCCACGGCATACAGCGCGATGTCGACCAGGCCGCGAGAAACGTTGCGCACCAAGGCTTCCAGCAGTGCGGGCAGCAGGGTGGTGGCCAGCTGCGGGCGGTCGGCTTCCAACGGGTTGAGCACGTGGGTGGTGGTGCGCCGCGGGTCGTCGGGAGCCAGTCCCCACAGGTCGAACACGCCCGCGGGCAGAAACGGGGTCGGCGGGATCTCGACGTAGCCGGACTGCGCCAGGGACTTGCCGACGGCGCGGCGGCGCCGCTGCACCGGGGACAGACCGCGGCCGGCCGGTGCCGCGGGCAGCACCGACGGGATGACTTCCAGCCCCTCGAGGCGTAGCACCTCCTCGACCAGGTCGGCGGGCTGCAGGAGGTCGGGCCGCCAGCTGGGTGGGGTCACCGTCAGCGCCCCGCCTGACCCGACCACGTCGGCCCCGATCTGGGTGAGCCGCCGGGCGGTGGTGCCCCGGCGATAGCGCACGCCGGCGACACGGTCCGGCAAGTCGGCGGGGATGTCGATCGGCGCTCCGGCCCAGTCGTCGCGCGGCGGGTCGCCGCGCCAATCGGTCAGGCCGTCGGAGACCACCCCGCCGGCGATGGCGGTGAGCAGCGTGGCGCACCGGTCGAGCGCTGCCACCGAGATGGCCGGGTCGACGCCCCGCTCGTAGCGCCGGGCGGCCTCGCTGGGCAGGTGCAGCCGGCGCTGGGTGCGGGAGACGGCGGCCGGATCCCAGACCGCGGCCTCCAGCAGCACGTCGGTCGAGTCGGCGCGCACCTCGGTGCTCGACGCGCCCATCACGCCACCGATCGCGGTGGTCGCCGTGTCGTCGACGATGAGGACGTCGGCCGGCTCGAGCTTGCGCTCGATGTCGTCGAGCGTCACCACGGTCTCGCCGGGCCGGGCGAACCGCACGGCGAAGCTTCCGGTGATCCGCTTGCGATCGTGGGCGTGCATCGGGTGACCGAGCTCGAGCATCACGTAATTGGTCACGTCGACCGCCGGCGAGGTCGGACGGATGCCGGACAGCAGCAGCCGGCGCTGCAGCCACCACGGCGACACGGCCGCCGGGTCGATGCCGGTGACCGGCCGAAGTGCGAATCGCCGCACACCGGTGCCGGGCTGCACGGTCAGCGGCCAGGCCTCGCCGTTGACGGGCAGCGGCGTGACCGCCCGGGCGCCGGCCGGGTCGACGTAGTCCAGGTTGTAGGCGCAGGCCACCTCGCGGGCCACGCCGCGCAGCGACATGCAGTAGCCGCGGTCGGGCGTGATGGCCAGGTGAAAGATCACGTCGTCGAGTCCCAGCACCGCCGCGCCGCCGGCGCCGGGCTCGGCGGTGCCCGGCGGCAGCACCAGTATCCCGGAATGGTCGGCGCCCAAACCGAGTTCGGACACCGAGCAGATCATCCCGTCGGAGTTTCGGCCGTAGGTTTTTCGGGCGGCGATGGTGAAGTCGCCGGGCAGCGTCGCGCCGGGCAGCGCAGCGACGATCAGATCGCCGACAGCGAAGTTAGTTGCGCCGCAAACGATTTCGCGATCTTTGCCTTCGCCGACGTCGACGTGGCAGAACCGGATCGGCTTCTTGAAGCCGGTGAGCTCCTCGATGGCGGTGACCCGGCCGACGGCCAGTGGGCCGTCGACCGGCCCGAGGGTGACGACCCCTTCGACCTCGTGGCCGATGCGCACCAGCGTCTGTTCGAGCTCGGCGGGGGCGACGTCGAAGTCCGGCGCGCCGGCCACCCCGACGCTCAAGATCTCACGTAGCCAGCTGTACGGAACGCGCATCAGGCGCCCACCCCGAACGGCAGCGAGAAGCGGACATCGCCCTCGACCATGTCGCGCATGTCCGGAATCCCGTTGCGGAACTGCAGCGTTCGTTCCAGCCCCATGCCGAACGCGAAGCCGGAGTAGACATTCGGGTCAATACCCGCGGCGCGCAGGACATTTGGATGCACCATCCCGCAGCCGCCCCACTCCACCCAGCCGGCGCCGCCCTTCTTTCCGACGAACCAGACGTCGACCTCGGCGGACGGCTCGGTGAACGGGAAGAAGTGCGGCCGGATCCGGGTGCGCGCCTCGGGCCCGAACTCGGCGCGCGCGAACGCGTCCAGCGTTCCCCGCAGATGCGCCATGGTCAGGCCGCGGTCCACCGCCAAGCCCTCGACCTGGTGGAAGACGGGCGTGTGGGTGGCGTCGAGCTCGTCGGTGCGAAACGTGCGGCCGATAGAGACGACATAGACCGGCAGCTCGCGGGCGAGCAGGGTGCGCACCTGCACCGGCGAGGTGTGGGTGCGCAGCAGTTGCCGGGAGCCGTCGGGCGCGATGTAGAAGGTGTCCTGCTCGCTGCGGGCGGGGTGGTCGGCCGGGAAGTTGAGCGCGTCGAAGTTGAACTGCTCGGTCTCGACCTCGGGACCCTCGGCCAGTTCCCAGCCCATGGCGATGAAGGTGTCGGCGATGTGCTCGGCCAGGATCGTGATCGGGTGCCGGGCGCCGGCCGGCCGCCGCGTCGACGGCAGCGTGACGTCGATGACTTCGGCGACCAGCACCGCGGCGTCGCGTTCGGCCCGCAGGGCCGCGAGTCGCTCGTCGTAACCGTGCTGGGCCGCGGTCCGGGCGGCGTTGACCCGCTTGCCGGCGTCGGCGCGCTCGTCCTTGGGGACGCCGCCCAGCGCCTGGCGCGCCAGCGCCAGCGGCGAGCGGTCACCGAGCTGCTCGGTCTTCACGCGCGCGAGTGTGTCGAGATCGCCGGCGCGGGCAAACGCGTCCCGGGCCGCACTGACCGCTCGGGCCAGGGCGTCCGGCGACAGGTCGACGGGTTGATCACCCACGCGGCGACACTCTCCTTGCTGACGGGGGGCTGGCCGCGGGTTGCCCGGCGGCAAGTGCTGATCATAGTGATTCGGCGCGTGTCTCCCGGCGGGTGCGTCACGCTTGGGCGGACGCAGAGGCGCTCAGCAGGCCGTGGCCGGCACCGGATCGTCCAAAACGTCGGCGGGCGTGGACTCGGGGCCGCGCGCAACGGCCCACTTCGCCAGCGCGTAGGCGACGACGGCCCCCGCGAGACCGAACACCGGTGTCGCCGCCATGGCGCCCCAGTGGTGGGCGAGGATCAAGAAGCCGAAGCTCGAGGACGCCGCCAGCATCAGGTAGCGCGTCGGCGTCCAGTGGATCGGCTGCCGGAACCGGGCCGACACCAGCACGCCGAGTATCACCGCGACGGTGTGGCCGGCGTCGGTGAAGTCGCCGCCGATGATCGCCGAGGCGATCCCTGCCGAGACCCACCATCCGACCCAGGCGGCCCGCCAGCGCGGCGGGATCACCGCGGTGATCGCGCCGAGCGCCGCGAGCGCGCCGTAGCTCATGCCGACGTCGCTGGCCCTGGTGATCGACACCGGCAGCCAGCCGAACTCGACCGAGGCCGCCAGCGCGGCGGCCACCAGCAGCGTCGCGCCGATGTGGCCGACGATGAAGGCCACCATCAGCCGGATGGTGCGCAGTTGCAGCTCAGCCAGCGCCAACAGGCAGGTCAGGAAGGGCAGCCAGAAGTAGAGCGGGCCGGCGTCCACCACCAGCGCGCTGCCCAGCAACGTGCCCAGCCGGCCGTGGGCCAGGTTGTGCACGTTGGTGCTGGCGCGCGCAACGATGACGTCATGCGCGTGCGGGCCGAGGGCCAGGATTGCGCAACTGATGGCAAGCAGCAGCGCCGCATACCCCACCGTGAATCGGACCCGGGCGAGCCGGGCCGCGATGGCCCCTAACATCGGCGCCCATTATGGCTGTTGTTCTGCATCGGCTGCGTCATCAGAGCCTGACAACTCCTTGAGAGTCTTGAGGCGATAAATCGCCAAATCGTCGGGAATCCCGGCGGGCTTCGGCCCGAAAACCGGCTTCCTCGTGCGTTTGGCCTCGACGCCCAACGCGTCCAACTCGCTTTGCGGTATGAGATCCAACGTGGAACTCGACACCATGATTCCACCCTTGGTGGCTCTTTCCATAACCCGTGCGGCGATGTTCACATCGACGCCGAGCCAGTCCGACGCCAGCCGCTGCGGCCGCCCGGTATGGATCCCCACCCGCATCCGGGGCGTGTGACCTGCCACTTCGACCGACTTCAGCGCCTCCTTGGCGGCCAGCACGGCCCGCACGGCGACCGTCGGATCGCCGAATACCGCCATCAGGCCGTCGCCCATGCGTTTGACGATGTGTCCCCCCGCGTCGAGCAGCGGCGGCTCGAGGGCCCGCGCCACCTGCCGCAGCAGCGCCAGGGCCGCGTCGTCGCCGGCGCGCAGGGCCCACGTCGAAAACCCGACCAGGTCGGTGAAGACCAGCGTCACCTCCGGATTGGCCGGGCGACGCGACACCCCCTCGGTGAGCGCCTGCCAGAGCTGCAGCACCCCCAGGCTGACCTCGCGGGACACCGCGTCGCGATCCCCCATCAGCCGGTCGGCGGCGCGGGCCGCGGCGCGCGGGCCGCCGTCGCCCGCAGTGGACAGCGGATCGCCGAAGTCGGGGTCGCCGGGCAGCAGTCGGCGCGCACGACGGATGAAGGCGACCGCCCCGGGGCTGCGGTTGCGGCTTTGCAGCCATTGAGTCGCGCTGTGCACCGACAGTCCCGAGCCCTGCGGAGCGGAATCCACCTGGGTCACGGCGGGCTCACCGGGGTCCGGGTCGCGACGCGCGAGTTCCACCTGGCCAGGTTATTTGCTTTTCTTCCAAGCAGGCAACGACGGCACGGGCCGGTTGTGCCGCATGTGTCGCATCTCGCATCAAACCGCCTGATCACGGTGGCGCCACACCGGGGTGGAAGCTCGATAACACCTATCGGGACACCGCCGCGAAATCGTGGACAACGCTCGTTGTCAAAGTTATCGTGAGCGAGATCGGAGCAGGAGGCCGCAATGACTGGCACTGTGAACCCTTCCGGTTCGGAATCCACCGATCCGCTCGGCCCGGATTCGTTGACCTGGAAGTATTTCGGCGACTTGCGCACCGGAATGATGGGCGTCTGGATCGGCGCGATCCAGAACATGTACCCCGAACTCGGTGCGGCCGTCGAGGAACATTCGATCCTGCTGCGCGAGCCGCTGCAGCGGGTCGCCCGGTCGGTCTACCCGATCATGGGCGTGGTCTACGACGGCGACCGGGCATCGCAGACGGGCCGGCAGATCACCAGCTACCACCACACCATCAAGGGGACCGATGCCGGAGGGCGGCGCTACCACGCGCTCGACCCGGACACCTTCTACTGGGCGCACGCCACGTTCTTCATGCTGATCGTCAAGGTCGCCGAATACTTCTGCGGCGGCCTGACCGAGGCCGAAAAGCGGCAGCTGTTCGCCGAGCACGTGCAGTGGTACCGGATGTACGGCGTGAGCATGCGACCGGTGCCCGAGTCGTGGGAGGAGTTTCAGGAGTACTGGGAGCGCACCGGCCGCGAAAGGCTGGAAATCAACCAGGCGACGCGCGACATCCTGCAGATGCGCATCCCCAAGCCGAAGTTCGTGTTGATGCCGACCCCGATCTGGGACCAGATGTTCAAGCCGCTGGTCGCCGGCCAGCGCTGGATCGCGGCCGGACTCTTCGAACCCGCGGTGCGCGAGAAGGCCGGGATGCACTGGACGCCGGGCGACGAGGTGTTGCTGCGCCTGTTCGGCAAGCTCGTCGAGCTGGCGTTCCTGGCGGTGCCCGACGAGATCCGGCTGCACCCGCGCGCGCTGGCCGCCTACCGCCGGGCCGAGGGACGGCTACCAGGAGACGCTCCGCTGGTCGAGGCGCCGGCGTTCATGGCACCGCCGCGCGACCGCCGTGGGCTGCCGATGCACTACTTCCCGCCGCCGCCCAAGTCGCCGCTGGACCCCGCGCTGCAGCCCGCCCGGGCCCTGATGGAACGCGCCGGAACGCTGGTGCATACGACGCTGTCGCTGGCCGGCCTGCGCGCCGGGCGGGGCCGGCCGAGGCGGCCGGCGAAGGCCGCCTGACCGGCCGCCTGCCGCCTAACTTTCGGAGGCCAGCGCCCGCGCGCTCTGATACAAACAGATGGCCGCGGCCGACGCCACGTTGAGGCTCTCGGCACCGCCGGCCATGGGGATGCGCACCCGGTGGTCGGCCGCCGCCGCGATTTCGGTTGGCAGACCGTGCGATTCGGGGCCGAACAGCCACGCCGTCGGTGCGCCGAGCAGGCCGGTGGCCTCGTCGAGCCGCGTCTCACCGTCCACGGTGGCGGCGAGCAGCCGCAGGCCCCCGGCGCGCAACGCGTCCACGGCGGCCGGCATGTCGGGCGCGACGGCGACCGGGAGCGAGAAGATGCTGCCGGCCGACGCCCGCAGGCACTTGCCGTTATACGGGTCGACGCTGTGGCCGCCGAGGATCACCCCGGCCGCGCCCATCGCGTCGGCGAGGCGAATGAGGGTTCCCGCGTTGCCCGGTTCGCTGATTTCCACGGCGACCGCGACCAGCCGGGGCGAGCCGGCGAGCACGTCGCGCAGGCCGGTCGCCGGTATTTCGCACACGGCGACCAGCCCGGCCGGGGTGACGGTGTCGGACAGCGCCTTGGCCGCGCGCTCGGTGACCGCGTGCACGGGGCTTCCCGCGGAATCCAGCGTCGCCAGCAACGACGCGTGACGCTGCCGGGCCGCGTCGGTGACGAAGACGTCGCGAACCAGGCCGCGGCGCGCGGCCGCGGCCACCAGGTTGGGCCCCTCGGCGAGGAATCTGCCCGCCCGCCGGCGGCCGACGTGGCGGTGCAACTTGACCGCCGCGGCGACCCTGGCCGAACGTTCGGTCAACACCCGGACGGTCCGCGCCGTCGCGTGCTAGGCCGCTTCTCCCGAGTCCGAGGGAGCGTTGACATCCTCGGGCAGGGCGGCCCGCGCGATGTCGACCAGCGCCGTGAAGGCGGCCGGGTCGGCGATCGCGATGTCGGACAGGTTCTTGCGGTCCACCTCCACACCGGCGGCCTTGAGGCCCTGGATCAGCCGGTTGTAGGTGATGTCGTTGGCGCGCGCCGCCGCGTTGATCCGCGAGATCCACAGTTTGCGGAACTCGCCCTTACGCGCGCGGCGGTCGCGGTAGGCGTAGTTCAGTGAGTGAAGCTGCTGCTCTTTGGCCTTGCGGTAGAGCCGGGACCGCTGGCCGCGATAGCCCTTCGAGGCCTTCAGGATGCTGCGCCTCTTCTTGTGGGCGTTGACCGCCCGCTTCACGCGTGCCATCAGATGTTCCTACTCTCGTTCAAAAATTGGTGGGTCGGGTCGCCGTGCCGGCTCGCGATGCGGGTCTGGCCGGCGGTGTGGTCAGCCGTTCAGCAGGCTGTTGACTCGCTTGGTGTCGTTGGCCGACACGGTGGTTCGGCCGTCGAGGCGGCGGGTGCGCTTGGTCGGCTTGTGCTCCAGCAGGTGCCGACGGTTGGCCTGCTGGCGAACGATCTTGCCGGTTCCGGTGCGCCGGAACCGCTTCGACGCCCCGCTGTGGGTCTTGGCTTTGGGCATGTTTCCTCTGTTCTATTGAGTGCTCGAGACTCGGCGCAGTCGTCCGAGTTCCCGGGAGTCTCGCGTGGGTCAGTTCGATGAAGGATCGGCTTCGGCGACCGCATCGTCGGCCGAGGCCGTGCCGGCCCCGGGTCCTTCCGGATGCCGCGCCTTGGCGCGGGTCTTCGCGCCGCGGTGCGGTGCCAGCACCATCGTCATGTTGCGGCCGTCCTGCTTGGCGGACGTTTCGACGAAGCCGTACTCGGCCACGTCTGCGCCCAGCCGCTGCAGCAACCGATAGCCCAACTCGGGCCGCGACTGCTCACGTCCGCGGAACATGATGGTGACCTTCACCTTCGATCCCGCTTCCAGGAAGCGGATGACGTGACCCTTCTTGGTCTCGTAGTCGTGATCGTCGATCTTGGGTCGCAGCTTTTGTTCTTTGACGACGGTCTGCTGCTGGTTCCGGCGGGATTCGCGCGCCTTTTGCGCCGCCTCGTATTTGAACTTGCCGTAGTCCATGATCTTGCAGACCGGCGGCCTGGCATTGGGGGCAACTTCGACGAGGTCGAGATCGGCGTCCGCAGCGACGCGCAATGCGTCTTCGATGCGCACTATGCCTACCTGCTCTCCCCCTGGCCCGATCAATCGGACTTCAGGTACGCGAATGCGCTCGTTGACGCGGGTCTCAGTGCTGATGGGGCCTCCCTTGTTGGGCTTCTGTCGTGACGACCGCCTGGGCCGGTCCGGGAATCAGCGGCGGAAACACCACACCACCAGCAAAAAAGCCCTGCACAAGCAGGGCCCAATGCCGACCGATCACGGCTGGAAGCTACTCGAGCCGCCCGCGCCGCGCGCGGAACAGGCATCCGCGATGCCTGTGACCGGACCGCCGAACCTTTGCAAGATCCGCACTGGGATTTCATCGGCTCGCGGTGGGAGTGGGACTCCACTTAACTGTTCCTGGCATTCGCCGGGATGGTCGCAGGCGCAAGTTTAGCAGCCTTGAGGTGGGTTTTAGCACTTCGGCCGCATACCCCCGCCGCGACGGGCCCCCGGCCGGCCCGGCGGCGGCCAGAAGAAAGCGCCCGAAAACCCGTGCCCGCCACACTCAGCGCTTAGACAAGCTTTTCACGGATTGAGGGCATATCCTCGCGGTCTGTGACTGTCGCTTTTCCTCGTTCAGGTCCTCGTTCGGGGCCGCGTGTGCAGCCCGGTGGCCGGCCGAACTCGCGATATCGCTGGGTGCCCGCTGCGGCCGGGTGGACCGTGGGCGTCATCGCCACGGTGTCACTACTTGCCAGCGTGTCCCCGGGGATCAGGTACCTGATCAAAGTCCCGCGCGAGTTCATCAACGACTACCTGTTCAACTTCCCGGACACCAGCATCGCGTGGTCGTTCATCCTGGCGTTGCTGGCCGCGGCGCTGACCGCGCGCAAGCGCATCGCCTGGCTGGTGTTGCTGGGCAACATGATCCTGGCCGCGGCGCTGAACGCCGCCGACATCGCCGCGGGCGACAACACCGCCGCCGAGACCTTCGGCGAGAACCTCGGGCTGACGCTGCACATCGCGGCGATCGTCCTGCTGGTGCTGGCCTACCGGGAGTTCTGGGCCAAGGTCCGCCGGGGCGCGCTGGTCAAGGCGGCCGCGGTGCTGGTCGCAGGCGACGTGGTGGGGATCCTGGTGTCCTGGGGCCTGGTCGAGTTGTTCCCGGGAACCCTGGCCCGCCCGGACCGCCTGCCGTACGTGGCCAACCGGGTGGTCGGGTTCGCGATCGCGGATCCGGACCTGTTCACGGGCCGGCCGCACGTGTTCCTCAACGCGATCTTCGGGCTGTTCGGTGCGCTGGCGCTGATCCTGGCGACGATCGTGCTCTTCCAATCCCAGCGGGCCGAGAACGCGCTGACCGGTGAGGACGAGTCGGCGATCCGCGGGCTGCTCGAGCTGTACGGCAAGAACGACTCCCTGGGCTACTTCGCCACCCGCCGCGACAAGTCGGTGGTCTTCGCCCACAGCGGGCGCGCCGCCATCACCTACCGGGTCGAGATCGGTGTCTGCCTGGCCAGCGGCGACCCGATCGGCGACCCCAGAGCCTGGCCGCAGGCCATCGACGCCTGGCTGGGCCTGTGCCAGACCTACGGCTGGGCGCCCGGCGTGATGGGCGCCAGCACGCAGGGCGCGCGGGCGTATCGCGAGGGCGGCCTCAACGCGCTCGAGCTCGGCGACGAAGCCATCCTGCGGACCGCCGACTTCAAGCTGTCCGGCCCCGATATGCGCGGGGTCCGTCAGGCCGTGACTAGGGCCCGCAGGGCGGGGTTGACGGTGCGGATCCGGCGACACCGCGACATCTCCGCCGACGAGATGGCCGACACCATCGCCCGCGCCGACGCCTGGCGGGACACCCAGACCGAACGCGGCTTTTCCATGGCGCTGGGCCGGCTCGGCGACTCCGCCGACGGGGACTGCCTGCTGGTCGAAGCGCTGGACCGCGACGGCAGCGTGGTGGCGATGCTGTCGCTGGTTCCGTGGGGCACCACCGGCGTCTCCCTGGACCTGATGCGCCGGTCGCCGCAGTCCCCCAACGGCACCATCGAGCTGATGGTCAGCGACCTGGCGCTCACCGCCGAAACCATCGGCGTCACCCGCATTTCATTGAACTTCGCCATGTTCCGCTCGGCGTTCGAACAGGGCGCCCAGCTCGGTGCGGGCCCCGTCGCCCGGCTGTGGCGGGGGCTGTTGTTGTTCTTCTCGCGGTGGTGGCAGCTGGAGACGCTGTACCGGTCCAACATGAAATACCAACCGGATTGGGTGCCGCGCTACGCCTGCTACGAGGACGCCCGCCTGATCCCGCGGGTCGGCGTCGCCTCGGCCCTTGCCGAGGGTTTCCTGGTGTTTCCGTTCGGCCGGCGCAAGACGCACACCGGGCACCACCCCGCCGTCCCGGCGCGACTCGCGGAATCCGGACTCCTCCATCACGACGGCAGCGCCCCGGACGTCAGCGCGCTGCGGGAGCGCCGGGACTCCGCCGACGAGGAGGAGCTGAGATCTCGTCTGCCCGAACAGGTTCGGGTGCGGCTGGCCAAGCTGAAGACATTGAAGCGCGAGGGCGTCGACGCGTATCCGGTCGGAGCCCCGCCCAGCCACACCGTCGCCAACGCACTCGACGCGGACGACGCGGACGACATCACCGTCGCGGGCAGGATCTTGCGGATCCGCGACTTCGGCGGGGTGCTGTTCGCCCAGCTGCGTGACTGGTCGGGCGAAATGCAAGTGCTGCTGGACAATTCGCAGCTGCGGCGGGGACGGACCGCCGACTTCACCGCGGCCATCGACCTGGGCGACCTGGTCGAGGTGTCCGGGCACATGGGCTTCTCGAAGAAGGGCAGCCGCTCGCTGATCGTCGCCGACTGGCGGATGATCGCTAAGTGCCTGCGGCCGCTGCCGAACAAGTGGAAGGGGCTGACCGACCCCGAGGCGCGGGTGCGGACGCGCTACGTCGACCTCGCCGTCAATCCCGAGTCGCGTGAGTTGATCAAGGCGCGCAGCGAGGTGTTGCGCTCGGTCCGGCAGACGCTGTTCGACAAAGACTTCATCGAGGTCGAAACCCCGATCCTGCAGCAGATCCACGGCGGGGCCACCGCACGGCCGTTCGTCACGCACATCAATACCTACGACCTGGACCTGTTCCTGCGCATCGCGCCGGAGCTCTACCTGAAGCGGCTGTGTGTCGGCGGCGTGGAGCGCGTCTTCGAACTGGGCCGGGCCTTCCGCAACGAGGGCGTCGACTACAGCCACAACCCCGAATTCACCCTGCTGGAGGCCTACCAGGCCCACGCCGACTACAAGGTGTGGATCGACGGATGCCGCGAGCTCATCCAGAACGCCGCCCGGGCCGCGCACGGCGAGCAGATCGTGCTGCGGCCCGCCGAAGGCGATGGCCGCCTCGAACCCGTCGACATCTCCGGCGTCTGGGCGGTCAAGACCGTCCACGGCGCCGTGTCCGAAGCGCTCGGCGAGCACGTCGACGCCGCCACGCCGCTGTCCACCCTGCGCAGGCTGTCCGATGCCGCGCACATCCCCTATCGGGCGCACTGGGATGCCGGCGCGGTGGTCCTGGAACTGTACGAGCACCTGGTCGAGGACCGGACCGAGGAGCCGACGTTCTACATCGACTTCCCGACGTCGGTGTCGCCGCTGACGCGGCCGCACCGCAGCGAACCCGGCGTCGCCGAGCGGTGGGACCTGGTGGCGTGGGGCGTCGAGCTGGCCACCGCCTACAGCGAGCTCACCGATCCGGTCGAGCAGCGGCGCCGCCTGCAGGAGCAGTCGCTGCTGGCCGCCGGCGGAGATCCCGAGGCGATGGAGCTCGACGAAGACTTCTTGCAGGCAATGGAATACGCGATGCCGCCCACCGGCGGGCTGGGCATGGGCATCGATCGGCTCGTCATGCTCCTAACGGGCCGCAGCATCCGCGAGACGCTGCCGTTCCCGCTGGCCAAGCCGCATTAGCGCCATCCCCGACGTCCAGAAAGCGTGCAGTGAACATTCGGCGATTATGTTCCAGGCCGGTTACCGATAGCTCACAATGAGTCACGTGACAGCACCGATGGACAGCGCACCCGCGCAGTTCCTGGCGAGCAGCCACACCTCGCTCATGCACGGCTGGCTGCCGACGACCATCCAGGTGCTCGCCGCGGTCGTGCTGACGGCGGCGGTCGGCTGGCGCTCGCGCCGCTGGCGCACGGTGTGGTTACCGGCGGCCGCGCTGGCCGGCGGGGTGACTGCCTACCTGACGCACTGGTACATCGTCGACCGCGGGCTCTCCGACGACCCGGCCCCGGCGGCGCTGTGGCTCTGGATCACGCTGACCGGCATGGCGGCCGTGGTGCTGATCCTGGGCTGGCGCACCGCGCGACGCTGGCGGCGCGGCGCCGCGGTGCTGGCTGTCCCCCTGTGCCTACTCAGCACGTCGCTGATGCTCAACCTCTGGGTGGGCTACTTCCCCACCGTGCAATCGGCATGGAGCCAGGTGACGTCGGGACCGCTGCCCGACCAGGCCGACCAGGCCACCGTGACCGCCATGGCCGCCAAGGGAACCCGACCACCGCACGGCACCGTGGTGCCCGTGGCGATCCCCTCGGACGGATCGCACTTCAAACATCGCGGCGAGCTGGTGTATCTGCCGCCCGAATGGTTCGCGACCACCCCGCCCCCGCCGCTGCCGACCGTGATGATGATCGGCGGGCAGTTCAACACGCCGGCGGACTGGACGCGGGCGGGCAACGCGATCACCACGATCGACGAGTTCGCCGCCGTGCACCACGGCACGGCGCCGGTACTGGTGTTCGTGGACTCCGGTGGCGCGTTCAACAACGACACCGAATGCGTCAACGGGGTCCGCGGCAACGCGGCCGACCACCTGACCAAAGACGTTGTGCCCTTCATGGTTTCGACCTTCGGCGTCAGCCCGCACCGGGCCAACTGGGGCGTCGCCGGCTGGTCCATGGGCGGCACCTGCGCCCTGGACCTGACCGTCATGCACCCCGACCTGTTCAGCGCGTTCGTCGACGTCGCCGGCGATTTCTTCCCGAACGCCGGCACAAAGACCCAAACCATCGCCCGGCTGTTCGGTGGCAACGCCGACGCCTGGGCGGCGTTCGACCCGACCACGGTGATCACCCGGCACGGGCCCTACCGCGACGTGGCCGGCTGGTTCGCGATCTCGTCCGACGGCCCGCCGGCGCCACGGCGCGAGCTGCAGCTGAGCGACAGCGGCGCCATCCGCCTGGCCGGACGCGACGCCGCCGCCAACCCTGGCAATCAGACCGCCGCGGCCTATTCCCTGTGTGCGCTCGGCCGCGCGAACGGAATCGACTGCGCGGTGGTGCCGCAGCCCGGCAAGCACGACTGGCCATTCGCGGACCGCGCGTTCGCGGCCTCGCTGCCCTGGCTCGCCGGCGAGCTGGGCACTCCGGGAGTCCCCCGGGCGCCGCTGCCCGCCGCGTCCGCGCCCGCCGCCGGGGCCCCGGTGGTGGTGCCCGCCCAGCACTCGAACACCGCCAAGCGATAACACCCGTGCCGTCCGTCGCGCGCGTGCGGCATGCGGTCTTCGTGCGGCACTGCCATCCGTGGAGCGCGTGGACCCGATGGGCGAGCACACCGCTGGTCCTGGTCCCGATCTGGACGCACCGGAAGGCCCACGCGGTGTGGATTGCGCTGTGGCTGAGCGTGAATCCCTTCGTTTTCGGTAAGCCCGCACACCACCGCGCCTGGTCGACGCGCGCGATGCTGGGCGAAGAGCTGTGGGTCAGCCGTCGCCCGCGCGATGCGGCGGTGGTGGTCAGCACGGCGTCGTCGGCGGCCGCGTTGGGGGCGATCGTCGCCGCGCATCGCCGCCGGCCCGGGCCGGCGCTGGTCGCCATCGTGGCGCAGATGGCGCTGACGCTGGTGTACTGGCAACAGATGGTGCGGTATCTGCAGCGCCAGTCCCGCTAGCCGGACCGACCTACCCTGCACGGCAACATCTTTGAGCGCCAGCCGGCGCGCACTTTCGGTCCCGCTCGGTCGATCCGGCCCGTCGGCGGGAAACGCCGCTCGTACAAGATCAGCCCGCCGCAGTACGGTGGCGGCATGCCCGACGAAGAACCCACCTCCGGCCCAACCCGGCCCGGCCCGGAGTACGACGACGCCGGTGTGCCGACCTTTGAGTCGGTGCGCGACCGGATCGAAGCCCGCTACGCCACCGCCCAAGGTGCCACCGAACTGGACGCGGATTCACCCGAGGGCCGGTCGGTCGACGAACAGTACGACGAACACCAGCGCGCGGCGGCCGAGCGACTGGCCCAGATCCGGGAATCGATGCGGCCCGAGCAGGGTTGAGGACCTCGGTGTCCCCCGGCTACCCCTAGCGGATCACGAGATATACAGTACGCGAACACTTTTCGTCGCTTCGTGTGCGCAGGTTATTTGTCGCGAAGTCAGGCGCTGGCCTTGCGGCGCCGGCTCGATCGTTGCGGAGCAGTCGATGCCGCGGGGCCACGGCCGACCACCTCGGCGAGGAACTTCCCGGTGTAGCTCTCCGGCACCGCCGCGACGTCCTCCGGAGTGCCCTGCGCGACAACGGTTCCGCCCTCCGCCCCGCCTTCCGGACCCATGTCGACGATCCAGTCCGACGTCTTGATGACGTCCAGGTTGTGTTCGATGACGATCACCGTGTTGCCCTTGTCAACAAGGCCGTTAATGACTTTGAGTAGTTTGCGGATGTCATCGAAGTGCAGGCCCGTGGTGGGCTCGTCGAGGATGTACACGGTGCGACCGGTCGAGCGCTTTTGCAGTTCGGCCGCGAGTTTGACGCGCTGCGCCTCGCCGCCGGACAGCGTCGGCGCGGGCTGGCCCAGCCGCACGTATCCCAGCCCGACGTCGACCAGGGTGCGCAGATAGCGGTGGATGCCGGTGATCGGCTCGAAGAAGTCCGCCGCCTCCTCGATGGACATGTCCAGCACTTGGGAGATGGTCTTGCCCTTGTAGTGCACCTCGAGCGTTTCCCGGTTGTACCGGGCGCCATGGCAGACCTCGCACGGCACGTACACGTCAGGCAGGAAGTTCATCTCGATCTTGATGGTGCCGTCGCCGGTGCACGCCTCGCACCGGCCGCCCTTGACGTTGAACGAGAACCGACCGGGTTGGTAGCCACGGACTTTGGCCTCGGTGGTGGCGGCGAACAGGCTGCGGATCTTGTCGAACACCCCGGTATAGGTGGCCGGGTTGGATCGCGGGGTGCGACCGATCGGCGACTGGTCCACCCGCACCAGCTTGTCCAGGTGATCCAGCCCGGTGACCCGGGTGTGACGCCCGGGGACCTGGCGGGCGCCGTTGAGCCGGTTGGCCAGCACCGCGGCCAAGATGTCGTTGACCAGTGTCGATTTGCCGGAACCGGACACGCCGGTCACGGAGGTGAGCACGCCGAGGGGAAACGAGACGTCGATGCCGCGCAGGTTGTGCTCGCGGGCGCCGACGACGGTGAGCTGACGCTTGCGGTCGACCGCGCGCCGCTTCGCCGGCATCTCGATGCGTTCCTTGCCCGACAGGTAGGCGCCGGTGATCGAGTTCTCGTTCGCCAGCAGCTCGGCGTAGGTGCCGCTGTGCACGATCTCACCGCCGTGCTCGCCGGCGCGCGGGCCGATGTCGACGATCCAGTCGGCGTGCGCGATGGTGTCCTCGTCGTGCTCGACGACGATCAGCGTGTTGCCCAAACCCCTTAGCCGGGTGAGGGTTTCGATGAGCCGGCGATTGTCGCGCTGATGCAGCCCGATGGACGGCTCGTCGAGCACGTAGAGCACGCCGACCAGACCGGAACCGATCTGGGTGGCCAGCCGAATGCGTTGCGCCTCACCGCCGGACAGCGTGGCCGCGGCGCGCGACAGCGACAGATACTCCAGGCCGACGTCGAGCAGGAAGCCCAGCCGCGACTGGATCTCCTTGAGCACCTGCCCGGCGATCGCCTTCTCGCGGTGGCCGAGGGTGAGCGCGCTCAGGAAGTCCGCGCAGTCCGAGATCGAGAGTTCACACACCTCGGCGATCGACTTCTTGCCGTGCGACCCCGCGGCCAGGCTCACGGCCAGGATTTCCGGCTTGAGCCGGGTGCCCTCACACTCCGGGCAGGGCACGTCACGCATGAAGCCTTCGTAGCGTTCCTTCATCTGCTCGGACTCGGTTTGCGCCATCTTGCGCTGCAGGAACGCCAGCACGCCTTCGAAATCGGCGTAGTAGGACCGGGTCCGGCCGTACCGGTTCCGGTACCGCACATGCACCTGGTGGTCGGAGCCCTCGAGAATCGCCTTACGCGCCTTGGCCGGCAGCTTGCGCCAGGGGGTGTCGACGTCGAAGCCCAGCTCGTCACCGAGCCCGGCCATCATCCGGATGAAGTACTCCGCGGTGTGGCCCGTCGACCACGGCGCCACGGCTCCCTCCGCCAGGGTGCGCTCGGGGTCGGGCACCACCAGCTCCGGGTCGACTTCCTTGCGGATGCCCAGGCCGCTGCACTCGGGGCAGGCGCCGTAGGGCGAGTTGAACGAGAACGACCGGGGTTCCAGGTCGTCGACCGCCAGGGCGTGCCCGTTGGGGCATGCGAGCTTCTCGGAGAACCGCTGCTCCCGGTTGTGCGCGTCGTGTTCGTGATCGACGAACTCGAGCACCACGATGCCGTCGGCCAGATTCAGCGCGGTTTCCACCGAGTCGGTGAGCCGTTGCTTGGCCGACGTCTTGACGGTCAGGCGGTCCACCACCACCTCGATGTCGTGCTTTTCCTGCTTTTTCAGCTTCGGCGGATCCGTCAGCGGGTGTACGACGCCGTCCACCCGCACCCGGCTGTAGCCCTGGGCGTTGAGCTTCTCGAAGAGGTCGGCGAATTCACCCTTGCGGGTACGCACCACCGGGGCGAGCACCAGGAACCGGGTGCCCTCCGGCATCGCCAACACCTGGTCGACGATTTGCTGCGGGGTCTGGCGGGCGATCCGCTCGCCGCAGGTCGGGCAGTGCGGCGTGCCCGCGCGGGCGTACAGCAGCCGCAGGTAGTCGTAGACCTCAGTGATGGTCCCGACCGTCGACCGCGGGTTGCGGTTGGTGGATTTCTGGTCGATGGACACCGCGGGGGACAGGCCCTCGATGAAGTCGACGTCCGGTTTGTCCATCTGCCCCAGGAACTGGCGCGCGTAGGCGGACAGAGACTCCACGTAGCGGCGCTGCCCCTCCGCGAAAATCGTGTCGAAGGCCAGCGACGATTTGCCCGATCCCGACAGCCCGGTGAAGACGATCAGCGCGTCGCGGGGCAGGTCGAGATCGACGCCCCGCAGGTTGTGCTCGCGGGCGCCCTTGACGATCAGACGGTCAGCCAACGCTGCCCCTCCCAGGAACTATCTGGCGACTTCTGGTAGCCGCACAGCGGAATCCGAACTGGAACTGCGCACGGCGCATTCCATGCTATGTGTCCATACCGACAACCAACGTGCGACCAGTAACGTGACCCCTAGCGACTGGCGCCGACGACGACGATCCCGGCTCGGATGGGCGCCCGGGTGGCATCGAGGAGTGACGCGCATGACTGCAGTGGACGACAACTACACCGGACACGCCGACCCCGGTACCGCGGCCCGCCGGACCCTACCCGGCGCCACGATCCTAAAGGTCTCGGTCGGCCCCATGGACAACAACGTCTATCTGGTCACCTGTTCCGCTACCGGCGAAACCCTGCTGATCGACGCCGCCAACGACGCGGACGTCCTGATCGACCTGATCCGGCACCACGCGCCGAAGGTGTCGCTGATCGTGACCAGCCACCAGCACTTCGACCACTGGCAGGCCCTGCAGGCGGTGGCCGCCGCGACCGGGGCGCCGACCGCCGCCAGCAAGATCGACGCGAAGCCGCTGCCGGTCAAACCAGACCGGTTCCTGGCCAACGGCGACACCGTCCAGGTCGGCGAGCTGACGTTCGACGCCATCCACCTGCGTGGGCACACCCCGGGATCGATCGCGTTGGCCCTGGACGGGCCCGCGGCCGGCGGCGTCACCCAGTTGTTCACCGGCGACTGCCTCTTCCCGGGCGGTGTCGGCAAAACGTCGAAGCCCGGCGACTTCGCCCAGCTGGTCGAGGACGTCAGCACCCGGGTGTTCGACGTGTACGACGACACCACCCTCGTCTACCCCGGCCACGGCGACGACACGGTATTGGGTGCTGAGCGCCCTCACCTGAACGAATGGCGCCAGCGGGGCTGGTAGCCGGCGCCCGCGGCGGTCGAGACGGCGGCTACGCCGTCGTGTGGACGATCAACACGTCGACCTTGGCCCGGCGCGAGACGTTGGCCGGCACCGAGCCCAGCAGCCGGCCGGCGATCGTGCTCAAGCCGACGTTACCGACCACGAGCAGATCGGCGTTCTCCTCCTCGGCCAGGTGCACCAGTGCGTCGACCGGGGCCCCGACGATGGGACGCTCGTCGATGTTGCTCGCGCCGGCGGCGTGGGCGCGGTCCTTGGCGTCACGCAGAATCGCGTAGATCGGCGCGGTGCCCGCGACCTTGTAGCTTTCCTCCCGCAGGGCGTCCGCCGCCCGGGCGTCTTCATGTTGTGGCAGATAGGCCGACGCCACGATCAACTTGGCGTCCGATCCGGCGATCTGTGCCGCCCTCTCTACCGCGCGCATCGACGAGTCCGAGCCATCGGTTCCTACCACCACAGTCCGATAGGCGCCCATTTACCCTCCCAGTTTCGGTTGGTCAGCCAATCCAAGACAGTAGCGCGTTTGCTCGATGCGCAGGAGGCAGATTAACGACACCGGGCGGCGCGTCGCGTCGTCAATTTGCGGGTTCTGGCTGCGACAACGGACAATACCGCCAATGACGGAACAATCGAATGCGCACGGCCTTCGTGAAATGCATTGCACAACGCCCTTTCTCGCAAATGCGCACGGGAAAAGTGAATGCGCCGCACGCGGTTTGTGACCCGCTCCGAGAGCCGCGCCGGAAAGTAACGACCATCATGTCCATGCCCACCCTCGAGCCCGGTGTCGAGCCGCGCGCCGCGGATGTCGCTGCCAAGCCGGCGCGCGGCGGTGGGCGCGGCGGGGCATTCGACCCGTGGGTGATCGCCCTGTTCGCCATCGTGGTCAGCGCCGCCTGGGCCTGCCGGCCGTCGCTCTGGTTCGACGAGGGGGCGACGATTTCGGCGGCGGCCAGCCGGACCCTGCCGGAGCTGTGGCGGCTGCTGAGCCACATCGACGCCGTTCACGGCGCGTACTACCTGTTGATGCACGGCTGGTTCGCGGTGTTCCCGCCCACCGAATTTTGGTCGCGTTTCCCCAGCTCCCTGGCCGTAGGGGCGGCCGCCGCCGGCGTCACGGTCTTCACCCGGCAGTTCTGCACGCGGCCCACGGCGGTGTGTGCCGGCGCGATTTTCGCGATTCTGCCGCGCACCACGTGGGCGGGCATGGAAGCGCGCCCGTACGCCTTCGTGGTCGCCGCCGCCGTCTGGCTGACGGTGTTGGTCGTGGCGACCGTCCGGCGGGACGGTCCGCGTGGGTGGGTCTGGTACGCGCTAGGACTGGCGCTGTCGATGCTGCTCAACCTCAACCTGGTGCTGCTGGTGCCGGTTTACGGCGCGATGCTGCCCCTGCTCGCGGGTAAGGGCGAGCGCAGGTCCGCGGTGCTGGGGTGGGTCGCCGGCTCGGCCGTCGCCGTGGCGGTGACCACGCCGTTCCTCGTGTTTGCCCACAACCAGGTGTGGCAGGTCAACTGGATCTACCCGGTGAGCTGGCATTACGCCTTCGACATCATCCTGCGCCAGTATTTCGACCACAGCGTGGCCTTCGCGATCGCCAGCGCGGTGCTGATCGTCGCGGCGGTCGTGACGCGGCTGGCGGGCGGGCCGGCCCCGACCGGCGACCAGCGCCGGTTGCTGCTCATCGCCGCGGTGTGGATGGTGATCCCCACCGCCCTGGTCGTCGTCTACTCGGCAGTCGTCGAGCCGATCTACTACCCGCGCTATCTGATCTTCACCTCCCCGGCGATGGCCGTCCTGCTGGCGGTCTGCATCGTCACGCTGGCCCGCCGCCCCTGGCCCATCGCCGGCGTGGTGCTGCTCTTCGCCGTCGCCGCGGTGCCGAATTACCTGTTCGTGCAACGCTGGCCGTACGCCAAGGAGGGGTGGGACTACAGCCAGGTCGCCGATCTGATCAGCACCCACGCCGCCCCCGGCGATTGTCTGATGGTGGACAACACGGTGCCGTGGAAGCCCGGGCCGATTCGGGCGCTGCTGGCGACCCGGCCCGCGGCCTTCCGATCGCTGATCGACGTGGAGCGCGGCGCGTACGGCCCGAAGGTGGGATCGCTGTGGGACGGCCACGTGGCGGTCTGGCTGACGACGGCCAAAATCAACAAGTGCCCGGCCATCTGGACCATCACCAACAAGGACGGTTCGCTGCCCGACCATCAGTCCGGTCGATACCTGCCGCCCGGGAGCGCGTTCGGGCGCGCCCCGGCGTACCGGTTCCCGGCCTACCTCGGCTTCCACATCGCGGAGCGCTGGCAGTTCCACTACTCGCAGGTGGTCAAGTCCGTGCGGTGACGGCGGGCCGCCGACTCAGCTCCGGCCGCCGGCCGGCGTGGCCTGCCGGCTGGCGCGCGTCGCCGCGTACGACACCGCCACACCGGCCACGCTCAACGCGGTGAACACGGTGAACAGCAGGTGCGCGGCCATCTCCTCGCCGCCGGTGGCGGTGTTGACGACGACACCGGCCAGCCCTGCCCCGATCGCCGCGGCGGTCAGCTGGACGGTGTTGATCGCCGCGGAAGCGGCGCCGCCTTCGGCCGGGTCGTCGACGGACGCCATCGCGCGGGCCGACAGGTGCGGCCAGGCCATCCCGATCCCGATGCCTGCGACCAGCAGGGCCACCGCCCACAGCGCGGCGGTCCAGGCCGAGCCGTCGCCGCGCCGGGCCACGGCCCCCAGCGCCAGGCCGGACGCGGCCACCAGCGGCGCGACCATCACCACCCGCCCGATCGTCCGGCGGTTCTCCAGCGACGCGCTGACGATCTCGCTGACCGTCCAGCCCAGCGCGAGCGCAGCGCCCAGGAACCCGGCCGCGATCGGTGTCAGGTGGGCCAGGCGCTGACCGAACAGCGGGACGTAGGTGTTGACCATCGCCGCGGCCATCAGCACGCCCATGGTGAGGTAGATCCACTTCAGCGGCCCCGGCGAAAACACGCTGGGCGGCAGGATCGCCGCGTGCATGCGCCAGTCGACGATCACGAACACGCCGACCAGGCCGATGCCCGCCGCGAGCAGCCCGTACGTCGCGGCGGCATTGTGCGGAATCTGCGCGACGCTGACGGCCAGTGCGGCCAGTCCGATGATGAGCAGCGACCACACCGGGACCTTCATCCGCGGCAGTCCGCTCGTCGGGTTGACGCGGGACAGCGCGACGGGAACCAGCAGGGCCATCAGCAAGGTCAGAACGGCCATCGTGACAAACGCCCAGCGCCAGATCCCGAGCTGCGCAAACAGGCCGCCCGTTGTGGGTCCGACCACCGTCGCGACCCCCCACATCGCCGAGACGAGCGCCGAGCCGCGGGTCCACAACCAGCGGGGCAGCGCGGAGTTGATGACCGCGTAGCCCAGGCCGGCCAGCAAACCTCCGGCCACCCCCTGCATGGCCCGCCCGGCGATCAGGATGTGCATGGTGGGTGCCGCGGCGCAGACCAGGCTGGCGATGCCGAACACGGCGAGTCCCAGCAGATAGGACAACCGCGCCCCGATGCGCAGCAGTATCGGGTTGACCATCGTCGCGGCGACCACCGACCCGACGAGATACAGCGTGGTCACCCACGCGTAGAGGCGGCTGCCGCCGATTTCCGCGATGGTGTTGGGCAGCAGGCTGGTGGTCAGGAACTCATTGGTGGCGTACAGCGCGACCCCGCCCGCCAGCAGTACGGAAGTCCTCAGATACCTGGCGCCCAGCAGCTCACGCCAGCCGCCGGTGATAGTCGCCGCGTCGGTCACTCCTCTACCGTATGGCGTCCTGCGGCGACGCCAGCCGGAGATCGGTTGTCAGCAAACTCATTTCAGGCCGGCGGCGTCCATGCCCCGCAGTTCCTTTTTCAGGTCGGCGATCTCGTCGCGGAACCGCGCCGCCAGCTCGAACTGCAAGTCGCGGGCCGCGGCCATCATCTGGGCGGTGAGGTCCTTGATCAGGTCGGCGAGTTCGGCGCGCGGCATGTTGGCCGTGTCGCGGCCCTCGAACACCCCCGCGCTCACCGCGCGGCCCGGCTCACCCTGAGCGCGCCGGCCGCGCGACGAATTGCGCCCCGACCCGCCGATCTCCACGCTCTCGCTGTCGTCCGCTTCGCGGTATACCTGGTCGAGGATGTCGGCGATCTTCTTGCGCAGCGGCTGCGGATCGATGCCGTGGGCCTCGTTGTACGCGATCTGCTTCGCCCGCCGCCGCTCGGTCTCGTCAATGGCCTCCTTCATCGAATCGGTGATGGTGTCGGCGTACATGTGCACCTCGCCGGAGACGTTGCGGGCGGCGCGGCCGATGGTTTGAATCAGGCTGCGCGAGGACCGCAGGAAGCCCTCTTTGTCGGCGTCCAGGATCGCGACCAGGGACACCTCCGGCAGGTCCAGGCCCTCGCGCAGCAGGTTGATGCCGACGAGTACGTCGTATTCGCCCAGCCGGAGCTGGCGCAGCAGCTCGACCCGGCGCAGCGTGTCGACCTCGGAGTGCAGATAGCGGACCCGGATCCCCATCTCGAGCAGGTAGTCGGTGAGGTCCTCGGCCATCTTCTTGGTCAGCGTCGTGACGAGCACCCGCTGGTCGGCCTCGGTGCGCTTGCGGATCTCGCCGATCAGGTCGTCGATCTGGCCTTTGGTCGGCTTGACCACGACTTTCGGGTCCACCAGGCCGGTGGGCCGGATCACCTGCTCAACGAACTCGCCGCCGGACTGGCTGAGCTCGTAGGGGCCCGGCGTGGCCGACAGGTACACGGTCTGCCCGATCCTGTCGGCGAACTCCTCCCAGGTCAGCGGGCGGTTGTCGCAGGCTGACGGCAGCCGGAATCCGTATTCGACCAGGTTGCGCTTGCGCGACATGTCGCCCTCGTACATGCCGCCGATCTGCGGCACTGTGACGTGCGATTCGTCGATGACCAGCAGGAAGTCTTCTGGGAAGTAGTCCAGCAGCGTGGCCGGCGGGGTGCCCGGCCCGCGGCCGTCGATGTGGCGCGAGTAGTTCTCGATGCCCGAGCAGAAGCCGACCTGGCGCATCATCTCGATGTCGTAGTTGGTGCGCATCCTCAGGCGTTGCGCCTCGAGCAGCTTGCCCTGGCCCTCCAGCTCGGCGAGCCGCTCGGCCAGCTCCGCCTCGATGGTCGAGATCGCCTGCGCCATCCGCTCCGGGCCGGCGACGTAGTGGGTGGCCGGGAAAATCCGCAGCGAGTCGACCTGGCGGATCACGTCCCCCGTCAGCGGGTGTAGGTAGTACAGCGCCTCGACCTCGTCGCCGAAGAACTCGATCCGCACCGCCAGCTCTTCGTAGGACGGGATGATCTCCACCGTGTCGCCGCGCACCCGGAACGAGCCGCGGGTGAACGACAGGTCGTTGCGGGTGTACTGGACGTCGACCAGCAGCCGCAGCAGCGCGTCCCGGGGCACCTCGGTGCCCACCCGCAGCTCGACTGAGCGGTCCAGGTACGACTGCGGCGTTCCCAGGCCGTAGATGCACGACACCGACGCCACCACCACCACGTCACGCCGCGACAACAGCGAGGACGTCGCGGAGTGTCGTAAGCGCTCGACGTCGTCGTTGATCGAGCTGTCCTTCTCGATGTAGGTGTCGGTCTGCGCGATGTACGCCTCGGGCTGGTAGTAGTCGTAGTACGAGACGAAGTATTCAACCGCGTTGTGCGGCAACATCTCTCGCAACTCATTGGCCAGCTGGGCGGCCAGCGTCTTGTTGGGCGCCATCACCAGGGTCGGCCGCTGCAGCCGCTCGATGAGCCAGGCGGTGGTGGCCGACTTGCCGGTTCCGGTGGCGCCGAGCAGCACGATGTCGCGCTCCCCCACCTTGATCCGGCGTTCCAGCTCCTCGATGGCGGCCGGCTGGTCCCCGGCGGGATCGTGCGGGCTGACCACCTCGAAGTGGCCGCCGACGCGGACGACGTCGTCGACGGCGCGGTACTCCGAATGCGCGACTACGGGATGTTCCGTGGCGAATGCCATGGCACCAGGGTAGGACCGAGCACCGACAAGCGCGGTACAGCCGGTTTTCCCAGGCGCATGTGCCGTGGCGCCGCGGACACATCCGTCACATCGGCAGCTGGGGGAAGGACTCGAAAAAAACTCGGAAAACTCGGGAAAGGACTCGGGAAGGACTCTGGAAAAACAGGGTGATTCCCAAACCTGCTGGCACATGCGCTAGCAGGTTTGGAACTCAACTAGTGGTACCCGGATACCGACCGACGCGGACAGCTACCCCGGCGGCCGCGTCCACGTCCGGGTGATCGGATCGCATTGCAGCAGGTGGCCATCGCTGGAGGTGCTCATCGCGAACACCGGCGTGTTCGGCCGGTCGCAGGAGCCGCCCGCGGCGTGCACGCCCACCGTGATCGGCGCCTTCGCCCAGCTGCTGCCTTCGCAGACGATCTGCTCGTTGTTGGTCGGGTCGTAGGCGACTTTGCCCACGTCGCCGCACAGCCCGCCGAGCACCGCCGGGGCGGACGCGGGGGCCGAGGTGTTGATGACCTGGGTGGGGTCGCTCAACGTCAGCTTCGCGGGCACGTCGCCGGTCCGGGTGGCCACCACCGGCACCCGCACCACCGCCCCCTGCGCGCCGCACTCCCCACTGAGCACGGTCTCCGTCAGCGTGCCGCGCAGCGTGCCGTCGGCCTGCGGCGCCAGCGACCAGGCGCTGGTTTCCTGCTGGGTGGCCCTGACCTGCCCGTTGGGCTGAGTGCAGCCCACCCGCTGCTGCACCGGGGCGCCCTGCCAGTAGCCACCGACGAAGCGCAGGGTGTCGGTCTGTCCGCCGTCGGCCGTGTCGGCCACCTGGTGGGTGGCATCGTCCAGCTGGGTCCCGGTGGCCGCACATCCGTTGGCCGTGCACGCCGACCGGAACGCCCACCAGCCGGTCGCGGGCCCGCCGTGGCGGATCGAGATGCCGTTGGTGGTGCGCTTGGTCTGGTCGTAGTCCAGCCGGTAAGTCCCTTGGAGCACCGGGCCGCCCGGGGTGGGCACGGCACTCGCGGCCGGGACGGACGGTTTCGACGCCAGCGCGGGGTTGGCCGGCGGCGTATCGGGCTGGAAGGAGTAGAGGATGGACCAGGTCGCCGCGACGGCGATGAGCACCGCGCACACCAGTGCGGTCCCCCACCGGGTCTTCGACGAAAATCGTCGGCTCAGGCCGGCGCTGACGCCACCGGGCCTGCGCCGGCGATGCGGCGCCGACGCCAGGACGCCGCCGGCGACGTCGGAGCCGTCGTCCAGCGACTCGCTGACGGCGGCCGCGAACGCGCGGCACCGCTCGAACCTCTCCTCGGGTTGTTTGGCGAGGGCCCGGAAGAACACCTCGTCCAGCTCGGCCAGCTCGGGCCGCACGTCGCTGAGCCGGGGAGGCTCCTCGTGCAGGTGCTGACTGATCACCGCGATCGGGTTGGAGTGCTGAAACGGCGGCGCCCCGGTGAGGAGATGGAAAGCCGTTGCGGCCAAAGCGTATTGGTCCGCCCGGCCGTCGATGGGCGAACCCGTCAGCTGCTCGGGTGCCGCGTACGCCACGGTGCCGACGGCGACGTTGGTTTCGGTGATCCCGCTGATGTCACCCAGGTGACGGGCGACACCGAAGTCCGCCAACAGGATTCGGCGCTGCCCCTCTTCGGGATGGGTGAGCAGGATGTTGGCGGGCTTGACGTCGCGGTGTAGCAGGCCGCGGTCGTGGGCATAGTCCAGCGCGCCGGCGACCGCGTGCACGATGGCGCACACCTCGCGGATCGGCATGCCGTCGGTGTAGTTCTCCTTCACCAGCCGCGAGGCATCGGTGCCCTCGACGTAGTCCATCGAGATCCACAGATGCCCGTTGAATTCGCCACGGTCGTGCACACCGACGATGTGCGGATGCCACAGCGTCGCCGCGAGATCGGCCTCCCGGTTGAATCTTTCGCGGAATTCGCGGTCGGCGGTCACCGCCTCGGCAAGGACTTTGATCACGTCGCGGCGCGGCAGCCGGGGATGCAGCGCGAGATACACCTCGGCCATGCCGCCGGCGCCCAGCTGCCGCAGAATCGTGTAGCCGGCGAACGACGCGCCGTTGCCCACCGCGGGGCGCGACCCCGAGGATTCGTTGAGCTGTTGTGCCACCACGGGTTCGGGGCTCGGCGCCGAATCGACGGGAGGTATCCGGCGGAACAGCTGACTGATCGGCAGGGCGGGCAACGAATGAAAACCCGCGCGCAGCGCCGCACGGGCTTGGCGTGGATTGCTCAGCAACCCTCGCCCGGCGCCGATGCGCCGGGTGGTCCCCTTGTGCTCGTTCATCAAATGTCTCGCCCCCTCGTGTTCCGGCACCGCCCGGGCATCGCCGCACTGCACTGCGGATCGCGCCCCCGGGCATGTGCATCGGCGATTGGGCCCTCCGACTCCGTCTCGCTGTCGGCCGGCACGGCACTGTGCTCGGCACGCGCGGACACAATCGCAAAGCGCTACCCCCACCGAATAATGCCGCACCGCGGTAGGCGATTCGTCGTAGCAAGCTATGAACTCACTATGAGTGGCCGAATCGAAACAAAGCGAAGACACAGCCGGGTCCAATAGAGCGCGCCGCCGAACCGGGCCGATACTTGAGTGGTGACTCGACCCGCCCCGCCCATCCTGACAATTCGGCACGACGGGTCCCAACGATCCTTCGCGGCCGGCCACGAGGTGGTCGTCGGACGCGACACGCAAGCCGATGTGCGGATCGCCGATCCACGCATCTCGCGCGTGCATCTCGTCCTGCGGTTCGAGCAGGGCCGGTGGCTGGCAATCGACAACGGCTCGCTGAACGGGACCTACCTCAACGGTTACCGGATGCCGGTGGTCGATATCCACGACGGGCAGAGCATTCACATCGGAAACCCCCAAGGCCCCTGCCTGACGTTCGCTATCGGGCCGCAGACGGGTCACGCCGGCCGCCCGCCCCGGACCCGGCCGAGCCACGACTCGGGGCCGCCGACCCTGGCGTGGTCCGCGCTTGCCGAGCAAACCAACCCGACACACCCGCCGCGGCGCCCGCAGGCGCCGCCCGGCGGTCCTAACCGGGACGCGGCCCGCAGCGGTCCGCAGAGCGCGCCGTCACGCCCGGCGGCACCCCGCCGGCCGGCGAGACCACCGGCCGCACCGCCGCGGCAGCCGGCGCAGCCACCACGCCAGGGGCCACCGCCCCGCAGGCCGTCACCACAGGCGCCCCGGGCCACTCCCGCCGACGAGCTGACCGTCATCGATCCCGGCTCCCCGGCAAGGTCGCAGGTCACCCCGCCCGCGCCGAGCGAGGCCGAGGCGGCGTCGGCGCCCGCCGCCACACCCGCGGCGGAATTCACCGTGATCGATGCCAAAACCGCTGACGTGTCCAATCTGGCGACGCGCTTTGTGAAATTGCTCTCGCCGCGCGCGTCGTCGGCCGCGGGCACGGCCGGCGCCAGGACGATCGGCCGCGCCCCCGAGAACGACATCGTCGTCTCCGACGTCCTGGCCTCACGTCGGCACGCCACCCTGGTGCCCACCCCGCTCGGCACCGAGATCCGGGACAACAGCGTCAACGGAACGTTCGTGAACGGGACCCGGGTCGGGTCGGCCATCCTGTCCGAAGACGACATCGTCACCATCGGCAACGTCGACCTGCTGTTCCGCGACGGCACCCTGACCGAGCGCAGCGGCGCGACCGCCCGCACCGGCGGCCTCGAAGTGCGCAACGTCCGGTACGTCGTCGACAACGGCAAACAATTGCTGGACGACATCTCGCTGACCGCCCGCCCCGGCACGCTGACCGCCGTGATCGGCGGTTCGGGCGCCGGAAAGAGCACCCTGGCCCGGCTGATCGCCGGGTACACCACCCCGTCCTCGGGTTCGGTGACGTTCGAGGGGCACAACATTCACGCCGAGTACGCGTCGCTGCGCAGCAGGATCGGCATGGTCCCGCAGGACGATGTGGTGCATCGCCAGCTGACCGTCAACCAGGCGCTGGGCTACGCCGCCGAGCTGCGGCTGCCACCGGACACCAGCAAAGCGGACCGCGCCAGTGTCGTCGCCCAGGTGCTCGACGAACTCGACCTGACCAAGCACGCCGACACCCGCGTCGAGAAGCTGTCCGGCGGGCAACGCAAACGCGCCTCGGTGGCGCTCGAGCTGCTGACCGGGCCGTCGCTGCTGATCCTCGACGAGCCGACGTCGGGTCTGGATCCCGCACTGGACCTGCAGGTCATGACGATGCTGCGCCAGCTGGCCGATGCCGGTCGGGTGGTGCTGGTCGTGACGCATTCGCTGTCCTACCTGGACGTGTGCGACCAGGTGTTGCTGATGGCCCCCGGCGGCAAGACCGCCTACTGTGGCGCGCCCGACCAGATCGGCGGGGCGATGGGCACCGCCAACTGGGCCAAGATCTTCACCCAGGTCGGCGCGGACCCCGACGAGGCCAACCGCCGCTTCCTGGAGCGCAGCGAGGCGCAGAAGCGGCCCCAGCAGTACCTGACGGACAAGGGCGGCGAGCCGAGCAGCCTGGGCGAACCGGTGCACACCAGTGTGCGCCGCCAGATCTCGACCATCGCGCGCCGGCAGGTCCGCCTGGTGATCGCCGACCGCGCCTATTTCGTCTTTCTCGCGGTGCTGCCGTTCATCCTGGGCTCGCTGTCGCTGACCGTCCCGGGCAGCAACGGATTTCATCTTCCCGCGCCCAACGCGGGCACACCGGACGAGGCCGCGCAGATACTGGCCCTCCTGATGCCGGCAGCGGCATTCATGGGCACCGCCTTGACAATTCGCGACCTGGTCGGCGAACGCGCCATCTTCCAGCGTGAGCAGGCGGTGGGGCTGTCGACCACCGCCTACCTGCTCGCCAAGACCGCGGTGTTCTGTGGGTTCGCGGTGCTGCAGTCGGCGATCGTCACGGCCATCGTGGTGATCGGCAAGAGCGCCCCGACGCGCGGCGCGGTGCTGTTCGGGCACTCGACCGCCGGGGCCACCTTCGAACTGTTCACCACCGTTGCGGCGACGTGTGTCGCCTCGGCCATTCTCGGCCTGGCGATTTCGTCGCTGGTGCGCTCCAGCGAGCAGATCATGCCGCTGTTCGTGGTCACGGTGATGGCGCAGCTGGTGCTCTGCGGCGGCATGGTCCCGGTGACCGGCAGGCTCGGTCTGAACCAGCTGTCATGGGCGATGCCGGCGCGCTGGGGCTACGGCGCGGCGGCCTCGACGGTAGATCTGCGCCACCTGGTGCCCGATTCGCTGCTGTCGCAAGATCGGTTCTGGCAACACACGTCGAAGATCTGGCTGCTCGACATGGGCATGCTGGCCGCCCTGTCGCTGTTCTACGCCGGCTTCGTGCGATGGAAGATCCGGTTGCGCCGATAGCGAATCGCACAGCAGCGGTAGGGTGACACCATTCACCCGCCCAAGCACGAAACGTTCGACCTGCTGGCCCGCACCAACACCGATCCCAAAGGCATCGTGCGGACCGTCGACGAATACGCAGTGCAGCCGTGGGGCCTCTACATAGCCCGCCCCACTCCCGGTCGCGCCCAGTTCCATTACCTCGAGTCGTGGCTGCTGCCGTCGTTGGGCTTGCGCGCCACCGTGTTTCATTTCAATCCCGGGCACGAACGCGACCATGACTACTACCTGGACGTGGGCGAGTACCTGCCCGGCCCCACCGTGTGGCATTCCGAAGACCACTACCTGGACATCGAGGTCCGCACCGGCGCAAGAGCCGAAGTCACCGATATCGATGAGTTGCTGGACGCCGTCCGCCACGGATTGCTGACTCCCGAGGCTGCCGAGCGGGCGGTGCGACGCGCCGTTGCCGCCGTCGACGGGTTGGCGGGCAACGACTATGACCTGTCGAGGTGGCTGGCCCACCAGGGCATCACGCTGACCTGGTTCAGCTCAACGGAAGTTTGAGAAACGGTGTTGTCGTTGGCCGGGCGGATCCTCGTCCGGGTTCGGCGGTGAACGCCAGCGCGGTGCTGCGCCCAAGGTCGGGAAGTATGGCGGTAGTGGACGGCTTGATGTTGCCGGCGTCCATCGTTCCTGCCGGTCGTGGCCCATTCGGGTCAAGTAGCCACATCTCGTAGACGGTCCCGGGGCCAGGCGGGGCAACGTTGTTCATCACGACCACCGCCGCATTACGCTGCCGTGAGAACACAATGGTGGCGGTGCCACCGGTCGGCAGTTCCGCGCTCGCGGTGTGAACATCTGACGCAGCGAAGACATCTTGCGCGGTCGACGATGTGGGCGCCTTGTGCAGAGTCATGGTGATGCCGGTCGCGATCACCGCGGCGACCATGGCGGCGGCGGCGGCCAATGCGACTGTGCGCCAACGATTCCAGCGTGAACGGGTGGGTTCGACGGCCTCCAAGACCTTGCTGCGCAGCGCTGGCGGGGGGTCGAGTTCGGTGTGCGCCGACACGACTGCCATCGTCTCGCGCACCGCCCGCACTTCGGCATGAAACGCCGCGGCGACCGACGGTGGCACAGCGGCGATGCGCTGCTCGATGTCTGCTCGTTCGCTATCCGATACGGCGTCCAGCGCGTAGGCGCTGGCCAGTTCGAGCAGGGTGAAATCGGATGGGTCACTCATGGCACATCCAAACAACGACGGAGTTTGCTCAACGCATCTCGCATCCGCGATTTGATCGTCGACGGGTTCTGCGCGAGCTGCACGGAAACCTGGGCATATGTCAGACCCTGATAATAGGCCAATTCGATGCATTGACGCTGGGCCGGCGTCAGGCCCTGTAGACATTGGACAACCCGGTCGCGCTCATCGCGGGCAAGGGCCGCATCGACGACAACGTCGCGGTCGCGCTCGACATCGCCAGCGCCATAACGTGATTCGCGATCGGTAGCGGCTTGTTCCACCCGGACTCGATCGACGGCCCGACGGTGCGCAAGCGACAAGATCCACGCCACCGCACTTCCCGCCGCTGGATCATAGGCACGGGCATTGCGCCACAACTGCAGATAGATTTCCTGGGTCGTCTCCTCGCTGTATCCGGGATCACGAAGAATCCGGATTACCAAGCCGAACACTCGGGCGCGCGTCTGATCGTACAACTGCGCGAACGCATCGACATCCTGCTCGGCCACCCGGCGGAGCAACGTGTCGAGTTCGCCGCCGGTGCGCGCCGAACTGCCCATGGCGCGATAGCGTAGCGAGTCCCGCCGCGCCGCCTGCACGCGCGGCGACTCACCGACTACGACGACCTCCATAACGGGTATTCGGGGCCGAGCCAGCCCTGGACGTTGCGTGGAACCCGATTGGACGGCCCGTGCCCACTCTTGCACCCAAATTCCGTCCAAAGCCCAACCGTCTCCGAATGACTTCATGTCTCGGCCGAAAACGGTGGCTCACGGCCGCCCACGACGAATGGAGTCGAACGCATGACAAACGCTCGGGCCAGAACGGTCGCTGCCACGGGTCTGGCGGCGACCGCACTGCTAATTGGCTTATCAGGATGTTCGAGTAAGAACTCCGCGTCTGAGCCGACCACGAACTCGCCGGCCAACAGCATGGCCGGGCCCGCGTCGACGTCGGGCGCCGCCGACCCCGCGGCCGAACTGGTCGGCCCGGGTTGCGCGGACTACGCGAAACAGAACCCCGCCGGTCCGGCCTCGGTAGCGGGGATGGCACAGGATCCGGTCGCTACCGCGGCATCGAATAACCCGATGCTCACCACGTTGACCTCCGCCCTGTCGGGCAAGCTCAACCCGCAGGTCAACCTTGTCGACACCCTCAACAACGGTCAGTACACGGTGTTCGCGCCGACCAACGCGGCATTCGACAAACTTCCCGCGGCGACCCTGGACAAGCTGAAGACGGACGCACCGATGCTCAAAAGCATCCTGACCTATCACGTCGTGCAGGGACAGACGAGCCCAAGCAAGGTCGATGGCGACCATCCGACCCTGCAGGGGGCCAGTGTGAATGTGATGGGTCAGGGCAACGCGCTCAAAGTCAACGACGCGGGCCTGGTGTGCGGAGGGGTGCACACCGCCAACGCGACGGTGTACATGATCGACACCGTGCTGATGCCTCCAGGCCAGTAGGACCTTCGACGCATCAGCCAAAGGCAGCCGGGTCCATTTGCCCGGCTGCCCTTGCGCATTCCCCCGGTGCGGCCGCGCGCGGATCGACGCGATCCAAGATCGGACCGGCTGCGAATAACAGTCATGTTGGCTCTCGCTTTGGTCGGCTTTGTCGGAGGTTTAATCACCGGCGTATCGCCATGCATTCTGCCGGTGCTGCCAGTGATCTTCTTCTCCGGCGCCCAAGATGCCGGCAGTGGTGCAGCCGACCAGGATTCGTCGGGCGATGGTGTCACCGTTAGCGCCGCCCCGAAACGTCCACTGTCGCAACGGCTGCGCCCCTACCGGGTGATCGGCGGCCTGGTACTCAGCTTCAGCCTCGTCACCCTGATCGGATCGACACTGCTGTCGCTGCTCGGACTACCGCAAGACGCCATCCGGTGGATCGCACTGGCGGCATTGGTCGCGATCGGATTGGGCCTGATGTTCCCGAAATTCGAGCAGCTCTTAGAGCGCCCCTTCGCGCGCATCCCGCAGAAGCAATTCGGCAATCGCGGCAACGGATTCGGTGTCGGCCTGGCACTGGGAGCGCTCTATGTTCCGTGCGCGGGGCCCGTACTGGCCGCGATCGTAGTGGCCGGCGCCACCGCCTCGATCGGACCAGGCACGGTGGTGCTGACATGCGCCTTCGCCGTCGGCGCCGCGCTGCCGCTGCTGTTCTTTGCATTGGCGGGCCAACAAATGGCCCAGCGGATAACGGCTTTTCGGCGTCGCCAGCGCGAGATCCGAATCGCCGCAGGGGTAGTCACGTTGGTGCTCGCGGTGGCGCTCGTTTTCAATCTGCCCGCGTTGCTGCAGCAGGCGATTCCCGACTACACCAGCCGACTGCAGGACAAACTCGCCGGGATTCAACGGGTACGGGAAAAGCTCAACCTGGGCGGCATCGTCAACGATCAGAACGCTCAGCTTTCCAACTGCAGCAACGGTGCCACGGAACCGGAAAGCTGCGGTCCGGCGCCCGATCTCAAGGGCATCGCCGACTGGCTGAACACGCCGGGCGACAAACCAGTTGACCTGAAATCGCTACGCGGGAAGGTCGTGCTGATCGACTTCTGGGCATACTCGTGCATCAACTGCCAACGTGCCATCCCCCATGTCGTCGGTTGGTACAACGCCTACCACGACGACAACTTCGAGGTCATCGGGGTGCACACGCCGGAGTATGCGTTCGAAAGAGTGCCCGGCAACGTCGCCAAAGGCGCCGCCGACCTCGGCATCCGGTACCCGATCGCGCTTGACAACGGTTACTCCACGTGGACCAATTTCCGCAATCGATACTGGCCCGCAGAGTATTTGATCGACGCGAACGGCATCGTGCGGCACATCAAATTCGGGGAAGGCGACTACGACGTCACCGAGCGGTTGATCAGGAAACTACTCGGCCGCGCCAACCCTGGTGCATCGCTTCCTCCGCCGGTGGACGCGACCGATACCGCCCCCCGGTACCAAACCACGCCCGAGACTTACTTCGGCGTCGGCAAGGTCGTCAACTACGGCGGTGGCCGCCAATACGACGAAGGCTCAGCATCATTCGACTATCCCCCGACGCTGGCCCCAGACAGCTTCGCATTGCGCGGACCGTGGTCGCTGGACTACCAGGGCGCGACGGCCGACAGTGAGCAGTCCAGCGTCAAACTGAACTACCACGCCAAGCGCGTCTATATGGTCGTCGGCGGCACCGGGACCGTCACCGTGCTGCGTGATGGGCAATCGACGACCGTGCCGATCAGCGGGCCCCCGACGTCACACCAGATCGTCGCGGACGACCATCTTCAAAATGCAACACTCGAGGTGCGGCCCAGCAAAGGGTTGCAAATGTTTTCGTTCACCTACGGGTGATCACCGCCTATTGCGGAAGTGAGCAATCCAACGGTGTCACCGCTCCGAATCTCCGATGCCAGGAGCGAACGGCGCGGCACCGGGCCGCGTGACAACCGTGAGGAGAAACCGATGAAGGTGAACAAGCAATCGCTGGCGGCCACCGGTCTTGCTGCGGCAGCCGTGGTGGGCTTCGCAGTGGCCACTTCCCCCGTGGCCGCAGCGGCTGATCTGGTGGGGCCAGGATGCGCCGACTATGCGAGCGCTCATCCCAACGGTCCGGCTTCGGTGCAGGGGATGTCGCAAGACCCCGTTGCGGTCGCGGCTTCCAACAACCCGATGCTCACGACACTGACCGCCGCGGTATCCGGCAAACTCAACCCTCAGGTCAATCTCGTCGACACCCTCGACAATGGTCAGTACACGGTGTTCGCACCGACCGATGACGCGTTCAACAAGCTGCCGCCGTCGACGATCGACCAGCTCAAAACCGACTCCGCGATGTTGAACAGGATCCTGACCTACCACGTGGTGCAAGGCCAGCTCAGCCCGGCAAATGTGCTGGGAGCCCATAAGACCTTGCAGGGCGCCAACGTGACGGCTAACGGGCAGGGCAACAACCTGACCGTCAACAACGCCGGCGTCGTCTGCGGTGGTGTGCCCACTGCCAACGCGACGGTCTACATGATCGATACCGTTTTGATGCCGCCGGCATAACGGCGCGGGGGCGACACGCAGTGTCCGTGCTGGGCTCTTGGCTCGAATGTGCCCGGGCGATGCTGTCGTGTCGTACCGCGAGCACGGCACCTAGTTCGTCGGTCATGCTGGGCGTACCCTCAGCTGCTATGAGCTGCAAAGGTCCCCGGCTTCTGCCGATCGCCGTGGTGGCGCTCATCGCTGCCGGGGCACAGCTGAATCCGGCAACGGCACGAGCGGATCTGCACAACATCACCTACCGGGCCAGGGTCGACGCTCTGACGACCGGAAGCCAGGCCACGTTCGTGATCAACGGCGGCCAGACGAGCACGACCGGCCTTCCGTCCATGCCCGGCAACGCATTCGAAGCCGACACGGTGCTGCCCGATCCGCAGCAGGCCGGCATGCGCGTCGTGGTGCACTTCCCGTACTCGGCGAATGTGCACTGCGAAATCGACGTCGACGACGCCGTTTTCGTCCAGTCCGACCAGATGGTCAGGCCGGTCGCGGGCAACGCCGACCCGATGAACGGGGCGCTGCAGTGCGGCGCCCCCCTACCCTAGGGCTTCCAGCCCGTCGAGTCGGCCCATTCCCAGGCCCGGCCGTAGGCGTCGTCAAACCACGGCTCCTTGGCCTCCACGTAGGCCGCGGTGTCGGCATCGGCGCCCTCTTCGGAGGCGCGCTTGACGTTCAAGTAGTCGGCGCGGGCATCCGGGTTGGCGATCAGCCAGTCCACGAACAGCAGGGCGAACTGCTGGTTGGGCCAGCCCTCCACGCGGATGTGCACATTGGTGGGTCGGCCGGGGTCCGCCGAGGCGTGAATTCGCTTGGCCCACAACGTCGGATCGTCGTCATGGTCGTATCGTTCGACGGTGCTGCGGCCGCCGTTCTTGGCCACGTCCCCGGTGATGTGCGCGATGCGCGGGTACCCGGCGGACAGCAACGGCTCGACGAGTTCGTCTGCCACGGCCAGTGATTCGACGGTGATCTGGATGTCGATGACGTCCTTGGCCAGAAAGTCGTGGCACCCCGAAAACACAGTCGAGCCGATGTGGTCGACGCGCAGCGCTCGGTGACCGCAGCTGGTCTTAAGGCGGTTGACGATTCGGCGCGCCTGGTCGGTCCAATCCGGGTCGGGCGGCACCAACCGGGCTTGCGCCCGGGCGATCTGGTGCGCGCCCAGGTTGCGCGCGAACGGGACGATGCGGTGGTCCCACACCTCGTGAGCGCGCTGCACCAACTCCTCGGGGGTGCCCGAGTTGTCCAGCCAGATGTCGGCGACCGCGCGGCGCTGCTCGTCGCTGGCCTGCGCCGCGATCCTGGCGCGGGCGTCATCCTCGGTCATGCCGCGCTGGTCGACCAGGCGCCGCAGCCGCACCTCGGCATCGGCGTACACGATGACGACGAGCGGGAACAGCGGCGCCATCCCCGACTCCACCAGCAGCGGAATGTCCTCCACCACAACGGAATCCTCGGGCACCGAGGCGATGATCTCCGAACGGCGATTGCCCACCAGTGGGTGGACAATGCCGTTCAGCGTCTTGCGCGCCTCGTCGTCACGAAACGCCTTGGCGGCCAATGCCGGTCGATCCAGCGAGCCGTCCGCGAGCAGGATGTCGCCGCCGAACGCCTCGACCAGCGCGACCAGGCCTTCGGTGCCGGGCTGCACGACCTCGCGCGCGATCACGTCACCGTCGACGATGACGGCACCGCGCTTGGCGAAGGTGGACGACAGCGCCGACTTGCCGGCGCCGATGCCACCGGTCAAGCCGATCCGCAGCATGGCGTGGTCAGGAACGCGTCACGCGTTGCCGGCGAGTTTCTCCCGCAGAGCGGCCAATTGGGCGTCGCTGGCCAGCGATCCGCCCGCCTTCTCCGGAGGAGCGCCGTTGGCCGGCGACTGCTCGGCGTGCCCGGCGGCCTCGGCGGCGGCGAACTTCTCCATCTGCGCGGTGTGCATCTTGTGCCTGCGCTCGGCCTCGGCGTAGCGGGCTTCCCATTCGTTGCGCTGGGTGTCGAATCCCTCGAGCCATTCGTTGGTCTCGGAGTCGAAGCCCTCGGGGAAGATGTAGTTGCCCTGCTCGTCGTAGCTGTCGGCCATGCCGTACTTGGCGGGGTCGAACTCCTCGGTGTAGTCCTCGTTGGCCTGCTTGAGGCTCAACGAGATCCGGCGACGCTCCAGGTCGATGTCGATGACCTTGACCATCGCGTCGTCGCCGACGGCGACCACCTGGTCGGGCACCTCGACGTGGCGCTCGGCCAGCTCGGAGATGTGGACCAGACCCTCGATGCCCTCCTCGACGCGCACGAACGCGCCGAACGGCACCAGCTTGGTGACCTTGCCGGGCACGATCTGACCGATGGCGTGGGTGCGGGCGAAGTGACGCCACGGGTCTTCCTGAGTCGCCTTGAGCGACAACGAAACCCGCTCGCGGTCCATGTCGACGTCGAGCACTTCGACGGTGACCTCGTCGCCGACCTGGACCACCTCGGACGGGTGGTCGATGTGCTTCCAGGACAGCTCGGACACGTGCACCAGGCCGTCCACCCCGCCGAGGTCGACGAAGGCGCCGAAGTTGACGATGGAAGAGACGACACCCTTGCGGATGGCGCCCTTCTGCAGCTGGTTGAGGAACTCGCTGCGCACCTCGGACTGGGTCTGCTCCAGCCAGGCGCGGCGCGAGAGCACCACGTTGTTCCGGTTCTTGTCCAGCTCGATGATCTTGGCCTCGATCTCCTTGCCGATGTACGGCTGCAGATCGCGCACCCGGCGCATCTCGACCAGCGAGGCGGGCAGGAAGCCGCGCAACCCGATGTCGAGGATCAGGCCACCCTTGACCACCTCGATGACGGTGCCCTTGACGGCCTCGTCCTTCTCCTTGAGCGCCTCGATGGTGCCCCAGGCGCGCTCGTACTGCGCGCGCTTCTTGGACAGGATCAGGCGACCCTCTTTGTCCTCCTTGGTGAGGACCAGGGCTTCGACCTCATCACCGACGGAAACGACCTCATTCGGGTCGACATCGTGCTTGATGGAGAGCTCGCGGGCGGGGATAACCCCTTCGGTCTTGTAGCCGATATCGAGGAGCACCTCGTCCCGGTCCACTTTGACGATGGTGCCTTCGACGATGTCGCCATCGTTGAAGTACTTGATCGTTTTGTCTATTGCGGCGAGAAAGTCCTCGCTCGAGCCAATGTCGTTGACGGCTACTTGCGGCGAGGTGACGGCGGGACTCGGCATGTTGTTGGGTTGCTCCGGACAGGTTTGGTCGTAGGGACAAGAACGGGATTTACCTGTTGAGGCTACTCGACTGTGCGCACGCTGGCCAAACTCGGCCGGCCGCATCACCCGATTCGACGGGCCACCCGGTCGGTGAACGCGCCGTGGTAGCTCATCGGCACGTGAAACGGCAGCCACGCCTCGGCGACGGGACCATCGGCCACGTGGGCCGCGTCGACCACCATCAACCTGCTGCGATGCCGCGATTCGTGGTATCCGACGGTGAGCAGCCAGCCGTCGTCCTCGGCGGTTCCGCCGGGTCGCGGCACGAACGTCGGCTCCACCAGCACCTGCCCGGGCGGGCAATAGGTTTGCACCGCACCGGTGCGCTGATCGACGCGCGCTATTCCTTGCCTGGGGCCCTGCCCGCCGAACTTGGCGGGGTCCTGGACCGTCACGTAGGACACGCCGTGGCGCATGGTGGAGCGACGCTGGTCGATCTGCGGAAAACTCGCACCCGAAGTCGGCCAGCGCCTCGCTGCCCACCCGCCCCGACGGCGTGATCCGGAATCGGGTCAGCCGCACCGCGTCGTCGATCGCCCCGTAGTCGTCGACCTGCGCGATGTCCGAGCGGATGTGGGCCGAGTACGTCTTCATGCCGGCATAGGTCGTGGGGCCCTTGGCCCGGATCGCCCGCTCGGCGGCATCCAGCAGCGCCGTACGCCGCTCGCCGGGATCCACCCGCGAGCCGGCCGGACGACCACGGCGGCGCGGTTGCGGGGGCATCGGACGGGAGCCCTCAGTGCGCCGCACCGTCCGATCGCCGCGCTAATGCGCGGCGGAATCCCATGAGCGGCCGTAACCCACGGACACCTCCAGCGGGACATCGAGCGGGTAGGCGCCGCCCATCTTGTCGCGCACCAGCTTTTCCAACTGGTCGCCCTCGCCCGAAGCGACCTCGAACAGCAGCTCGTCGTGCACCTGCAGCAACATCCGCGAGGCGAGCCCGGCGTCGGCGATCGCCCTGTCGACCTCGAGCATCGCCACCTTGATGATGTCGGCCGCGCTGCCCTGAATCGGCGCGTTGAGCGCCGCCCGCTCGGCGGCCTCGCGGACGTTGCGGTTGCTGCTGTCCAGCTCGGGCAGGTAGCGCCGCCGGCCGAACACCGTGGAGGTGTAGCCGTCTTTGCGGGCCTGCTCGACGACGTTGTGTAGGTAATCGCGGATGCCGCCGAACCTGGCGAAATACTGGTCCATCTGCTCTTTGGCTTCTTCGGTGGAGATCTTGAGCTGGGCGGACAGCCCGTAGGCGCTCAGGCCGTAGGCCAGGCCGTAGGACATCGCCTTGACCCGGCGGCGCAGCTCGGCGGTGACCTCGTCGATCGGCACGCCGAATGCCCGCGCGGCGACGAACGAGTGCAGGTCCTCCCCGGTGTTGAACGCCTCGATGAGGCCTTCGTCCTTGGACAGGTGGGCCATGATCCGCATCTCGATCTGGCTGTAGTCGGCCGTCATCAGCTCGCCGTAGCCGTCGCCCACGACGAACGCATCGCGAATCCGCCTGCCCGCCTCGGTGCGGATCGGAATGTTCTGCAGATTCGGCTCGGTCGACGACAATCTGCCCGTCGCGGCGATGGTCTGATTGAACGTGGTGTGGATGCGCCCGTCCGAGGCCACCGAGTTCAGTAGCCCGTCGACGGTGACCTTGAGCCGGGTGGCGTCGCGGTGGGCCAGCAGGTGCTGCAGGAACGGGTGGCCGGTCTTGTCGAACAGCGATTGCAGGGCATCCGCGTCGGTGGTGTAGCCGGTCTTGGTGCGCTTGGTCTTCGGCATCTCCAGCTCGTCGAACAGCACCGCCTGCAACTGCTTTGGCGAGCCCAGGTTGATCTGCTTGCCGATCACCGCATACGCCGCCTCGGCCGCGTCGCGGATCTGGTGGGCGAAGTCGCTTTGCAGCTCGTTGAGCAGATCCAAATCGACTGCGATGCCGGCGTTTTCCATCCTCGCCAGCACCGCCTGCACCGGCAGCTCCATGCCGCTCAGCAACGACGTGGAGTTGATCCGGGCCAATTCCTCGTCGAGCGCGTCGGCCAGATCCAGCACCGCCACGGCGCGCAGGATCAGCGTCTGCACCGCCTGGTCGTCGGTGCCGTCGGCATCATCGAGAAGCGAAAGTTGTTGCTGCTCAGGGTTTTCGGCGCGCAATTCGCGGCGCAGGTAGCGCAGCGAAAGGTCGTCGAGGGAGAAGCTGCGCTGCCCGGGCCGCACCAGGTAGGCCGCCAGCGCGGTGTCAGACGTGACGCCCGCCAGCGTCCAGCCCCGCCCCGCCAGGTCGTGCATCGCCAGCTTGGCTTCGTGCAGCGCCTTGGGCGGACCCGGGTCGGCCAGCCACGACGCCAGCGCGGCTTCGTCTTCGGGATCCAGCGTCGCGGTGTCGATGTAGCGGCCCTCGCCGTCGGAGGAGACGATGGCCAGCGCGGTCGCGTCCGCGTCGTAGGCCAGGTGGGTACCGACGACGGACAGGCCGAATCGCTTTCCCGAGCTGTGTTCGGCCAGCCACACGGCCAGCTCGCCGGGTTCCAGCGCGCCCCCGCGCACGTCGAAGCCCTCGTCGACCTCGGGCTCCACCGCAGCCAGGGTCTCGAACAGCCGGTCGCGCAGCACCCGGAACTCCAGGTCGTCGAAGAGCCGGTGAATCTGGTCGCGATCCCACGGCTGCAGCCGCAACGTGTCCGGGGTGTGGACCAGGGGCACGTCTTTGACCAGATCGGTCAGTTCGCGGTTACGGATCACGCCGGCCAGATGTTCACGCAGCGCGTCGCCGACCTTGCCGCGCACCGAGTCGACGTTGTCCACCAGGGCCTGCAGCGACCCGTATTCGCCGATCCACTTGGACGCGGTCTTCTCCCCCACGCCGGGAATGCCGGGCAGGTTGTCGCTGGGATCGCCACGCAGGGCGGCGAAGTCGGGGTACTGCTTGGGCGTCAGCCCGTACTTCTCGACGACGGCATCCGGGGTGAACCGGGTCAACTCGCTGACCCCTTTGCGCGGATACAGCACCGTCACGTTGTCGCTGACCAACTGCAACGCGTCGCGGTCGCCGGTGACCACCAGCACCCGGTAGCCCTCGTTTTCGGCCTGCGTGGCCAGGGTCGCGATCAGGTCGTCGGCCTCGAACCCCTCCTCGGCGAGCACGGTGATGCCCAACGCCGCGAGGACTTCCTTGGTGATGTCGATCTGGCCGCGGAACTCGTCGGGCGTCGCCGACCGGTTGGCCTTGTACTCCGGGTAACGCTCGGAACGAAACGTCTGCCGCGACACGTCGAAGGCCGCGGCGATGTGGGTGGGGCCTTCGTCGCGCAGCAGGTTGATCAGCATGGCGGTGAACCCGTAGACCGCGTTGGTGGTGAGCCCGCCGCGGGTTTTGAAGTTTTCGGCGGGCAGCGCGTAGAACGCCCGAAACGCCAGGGAGTTGCCGTCCAGCAGCATCAGCGTCGGCAGGGCGTGTTCCTCGCTGGCCTTCGTGGTGGATTTCGTGGCGGGCACGGATCTCACTCTAGGCACCCGGTCCGACGAGTCACGCGGCCCGACCGTGGCGCCCGCAGAACTGCAACACGTTTCAGTTTTGGGTGGGGGCTGGGTAGTCTGACCGGGTGCCAGAGGTCACCAGTCAAGAACCCGCGATCGACGGGTGGTTCGCCACCGATGACGCCGGAAACCCGCATCTGATCGGCGCCAAGTGCCCGCAGTGCGGCACCTATGTGTTCCCGCCCCGGGAGAACAACTGCCCCAACCCGGCCTGTGACAGCGACACGCTGGAGTCCGTCGGGCTGTCGACCCGGGGCAGGCTGTGGAGCTACACCGAGAACCGGTACCCGCCACCCGCGCCCTACCCCGCGCCGGAGGACTTCGAGCCATTCGCGATCGCCGCGGTCGAGCTGGCCTCCGAGGGGTTGATCGTGCTCGGCAAGGTCGTCGAGGGCACGCTCGCGGCCGACCTGAAGGTCGGCATGGAGATGGAGCTGGCCACGATGCCGTTGTTCGTCGACGACGACGGCGTGCAGCGCATCGTCTACGCGTGGAGGCGCGCCGGCGACGATACAGAGCGAAGCGATCAAGAGGAGCGGCGCAAATGACGAGCGTCATGAGCACACCCGAACCGCTCTACATCCTCGGCGCCGGCATGCACCCCTGGGGCAAATGGGGCCGCGACTTCACCGAATACGGTGTGGTCGCCGCGCGCGCCGCGCTGGCCGAGGCGGGACTGGACTGGCGGCAGATCCAGTTGGTCGCCGGGGCCGACACCATCCGCAACGGCTACCCGGGCTTTATCGCCGGGTCGACGTTCGCCCAGAAGCTCGGCTGGAACGGCGTTCCGGTGTCGTCGTCGTATGCCGCCTGCGCCAGCGGCTCACAGGCGCTGCAGAGCGCGCGCGCCCACATCCTGGCCGGCTTCTGCGACGTCGCGCTGGTGATCGGCGCCGACACCACACCGAAGGGCGCGTTCGCGCCGGTCGGCGGCGAGCGCAAGAACGACCCGGACTGGCAGCGCTTCCACCTCATCGGCGCGATGAACCCGGTGTACTTCGCACTGCTCGCCCGTCGCCGGATGGACCTGTACGGCGCGACGTCCGACGACTTCGCCCGCGTGAAGGTGAAGAACTCCCAGCACGGCCTGCAGAACCCGAATGCCCGCTACCGCAAGGAATCCTCGGTAGAAGATGTGCTGGCCAGCCCGGTGGTCTCCGACCCGCTGCGCCAGCTCGACATCTGCGCCACCTCCGACGGCGCCGCCGCGCTGATCGTGGCCAGCGCCGAATTCGCCCGCAAGCATCTGGGGTCGTTGGATGGCGTGCCGTCGGTGCGCGCGGTCAGCACGGTCACGCCGCGATACCCGCAGCATCTGCCCGAACTGCCGGATATCGCAACGGATTCCACCGCCGCCGTGGCTGCGCCCGAGCGGGTGTTCAAGGACCAGATCCTCGACGCGGCCTACGCCGAGGCGGGAATCGGGCCCGAGGACGTCAGCCTGGCCGAGGTCTACGACCTGTCCACCGCTTTAGAGCTCGACTGGTACGAGCACCTGGGCCTGTGCGCCAAGGGCGAGGCCGAGGCGTTGCTGCGGTCCGGCGCGACGGCTTTAGGGGGCCGCGTTCCGGTGAACCCGTCGGGCGGGCTGGCGTGCTTCGGCGAGGCCATTCCCGCCCAGGCGATCGCCCAGGTCTGCGAGCTGACCTGGCAGCTGCGTGGCCAGGCCACCGGCCGGCAGGTCGAGAACGCCACGGTCGGCGTCACCGCCAACCAGGGCCTGTTCGGGCACGGCTCGTCGGTGATCGTCGCCCGCTAGCTCTCCGCCCAACTTCGAGCCGAAATTGCGGTCAGGGCTGTGAGATGCGGCTCAGCGACGACCATGGCGGCAATGTCGGCGACGAACCGGCTACTCGGCCTCGCTCTTTGACGCGTCCCCCAGGGTCTCCAGGACGACTTCGGCCACCCGCTTCATCGTGGTCCTGCGGTCCATCGCGGCCCGTTGAATCCACTTGAACGCCTCGGGCTCGGTCATGCCCTGTTCGCTCTGCAGCAGCCCTTTCGCGCGCTCCACCAGCTTGCGGGTCTCCAGCCGATCCGACAGCGAGGCCACCTCGCGTTCCAGCTCGGCGATCTCACCGAAGCGGCTGACGGCCAGTTCGATGGCCGGGATGAGGTCGCTGATGGTGAACGGCTTCACCAGGTAGGCCATCGCGCCGGCGTCGCGCGCGCGCTCCACCAAGTCGCGTTGACTGAAGGCGGTCAACACCACGATCGGGGCGATGCGCTTGCTGGCGATCTCCGAGGCCGCGTCGATGCCGTCGCGGCGCGGCATCTTCACATCCATGATCACCAGATCCGGTTGATGGCGCTCGGCCAGTTCGACGGCTTCCTGGCCGTCGCCCGCCTCCCCGACGATCTCGTAACCCTCCTCTCGGAGCATCTCGGCGAGATCCATTCGGATGAGCGCTTCGTCTTCAGCGATCAGGACCCGGCGCGGCACAGCGGCGTCGGCGTCGGTCGTGGGGCCTGTCATGACGGATATTGTGTCGTGAACCCCGCAGACCAGCGACCTCGGGGGCGGTGAGACAGGTAGGCATTCCTCATCCTTTAAGGTAGGAGGCCGCGCCCTCGTATCCCAACTGGCAGAGGAAACGGATTCAAAACCCGTCCAGTGTGAGTTCGAATCTCACCGAGGGCACCAGGAAACCCCAGCTCAGGAGGTTTTTCCGACAGGCGGCACCACGCGGAGAGACCGGCCAGTCCGCAGTTGGTCCGCAGCAGCGTCAAAGGCGTCCGCGATCCGGCCCAGGTCGTCGGGATACAAGTGCCCGTACCGGTCCAAAGTCAGGGTCGCCGTCTTGTGCCCCAGCAAGGTTTGCAGCACCTTCACGTTGGCCCCAGCGCTGATCGCCAGCGACGCGCAGGTGTGCCGAAGATCATGCGGCGTGATGACTGGGAACTCCGGTGTTTCGGCTTCGCCGCTTTCCTCGATCTCTTTCTGGCGCTCCGCTTCGACAGCGCCCGTGACGGTGCGCACGGCCGCGTCGAATCCCCAGCGGAACTCGCCGGGCGTCATGTAGCCGTCGCGACGAGACGGGAACACCAGATCTCTACTGCCGCGGCCCTTGATCTCGGTGGCCAACAACGGGACGAGGAACTTGGGGATTGGCACCGAGCGGGAGGTGTGGTTCTTCGTCTCCCCCAGCACCAGGCCGGTCTCCCGCACATAGGTCACCGATCGGCTGACCCGTATCCGGCGGGTCTTGAGGTTAATGTCGAACGCCTGCAGGGCGGTGGCCTCACCGAACCGCAGACCGCAATACCCCAGCACAAGCACCAGCGTCCGGAACTTCCCCGCGGCGACCGCGAACAGGTGCAACTGCTCGTGGCTCAGGTAGCGCTGCTCGATCTTCGGCTTGTTCGGCAGTTCGATCTCCGCGGCGGGATTCACCGACAGGTGCTTGGCCTTGATCGCGAATTTGAACACCGCGCCCATCAATTGGTGGGCCTGCACGACCCGGGACGGGGACAGTCCTTTGCCTTCAAACCGGGACGACCCGTTGACCGACAGGCTGCTGATCCACACCTGGAGGTCTTCGAACTGGATGTCGCGCAGCGCCGTGTTCTCCCACCGAGGCAGCACGACGGTGTCCAGAATCGACCGGTAGCCGGCCACGGTCTTGGGGGCGCGATGGCTTTTGGTGCTGAACCATTTCTCGGCGATCACACCGAACGTGACCGCCGACAGTTTCGGGTCGGTCCATGTCCCGGTCATGTGGCCCGTGGTCTCATCATCGAGCCACGCCTGCGCGTCGCTCTTACGGCCGAAGCTCTTGGTGCGCTCGATGCCCCGACTATCGACGTAGCGCGCCATCCACCGCAGCCCTTTGCCGTCGCGCGCGGAAGGCACAGTGCGTTTGGTGCCGTCGGCCTCGATGATGGTTTTCCGCCAACGGTCCTCGACCCCGGCACGACGATTACGTTTCACCTTCGACTCCTGTTCAACATTTCCTGTGTGATGTGGATCGAGGGCAGTGCGTCTGCCAACTCGACGGTGTCGGCCGCTAAAGCGAGGGCTTCGCGGGCGCTTTCGCTGGCCTCTACCAGGTCGGCGTAGCGACCCTCAGTGTCGGCGTCGGCGAGGGTTTCGGCGGCCTCGCGCAGCGCGCGCTCAAGTGACCTCAGCGATATCCCGGTGTATTCAACGGTTTCCGCGAGGCCCATCACCGCGTCCAGCAGATCCGCCTTCGGCCGGGCGCGCTTGCCTAGCAGCGCATCCACACTCACCCCGTACAGATCGGCCAAGACGCCGGCCTCGACAGCCCGCACGCTGCGTTCGCCCTTCTCGATGCGGTACACCTGCGCGCCGGTCATACCCTTTAACCCGTTGGCGCTCAGCTGTTCTGCCAACTGGACCTGAGTCCAGCCGTTACGCTCCCTGTACCGCTTCAGCCGATCACCAAAAGCGTGGTCTCCCCACTTATCACTACCCATAAACGTCGATTCTACGGAATTCGCTTGACCATCGCAACCAGTGCAGCCACAATTGCCGTGTGCCTAAAATCGTATATTCAGCGGAATCCGCTACGCCGCCCGACGAGGCGCAACTGAAGCGCCAACGCCTCGAAGCGGCCGACTTCTGGGACGCGGACGACCTACAATTCATCACCGGCATCTCCGCCCCAACATGGCGCTACTGGGCGCAAAACGGCGACGGGCCAACAAGTTTCAAGATCGGCAGGCGGCGCGTGTGGCGTCGGACAGTAGCCGAGGAATGGCTGCGCGAACAAGAACGGGCCGGCGCATGACCACTGTTGTTGATCCCGCCGCTACGCGAAACGACCGCCGCCAAGAGCTACTCACTACGTTGAAGAAACTTCAGGCCAAAGCCGACGATGCTGAACTCGGTGACCGGCCAGCCGAAGCCAACGCGTACCACGAGAAAATCGCACAGCTGATGGCAAAGTACGGCGTCTCTGAAGCGATGCTCCGTTCCCACGGCGGCGACAGCAAGATCAACGCGAACGCCAAGTCGGTGACCGTACACCTCGTAGGCAGCTACCTGCCGATGCAAGCCCACCTCCTAGGTCAGCTCTGTCACGCGATGCAGTGCTCATCGGTGCGGTGGCCGCAACGGGACAGAAAAATCAAGATGCAGTTGTACGGCATGGAGGACCACCTGAGGCGTATCCGCGACATGTGGGACTTGCTGATGCCGCAGGCCGATCGCGGAATCACCAACGCGCACCCAGGATTCGGGGCCAAGCCGTCTGAGGTTGCAACGCACCGCCGGAACTGGATCGACGGGTTCGGCGACGCAGTCTATTCACGCATCCAGAACGCTGAGAACACGGCGGCGCAAACCGCTGGGGCGGTGGAGTTGTACAAGTCCGACCGTGAGCGCGCCGAAATTGCGATGTACGCCGAGCATCCACGCGTCAAGGCACCCAAAGCCAGTGATCGCCAACACGACCCGTTCGGATATGAGCAGGGTTGGTCGGACGGGCAGTCCGCTCGATTGAACAAGGAAATCGACTGTGGCTAACTGGGAAGCGCAGTGGGATGGCTTCGATGATGACGAGCCGGACACCACCACCGCCAACGCAAAACGGGAGGCCAGCGCAGCGCTCGTCAAGGTGTCAGTGACCGACTTCTTCGACGGAGCGGACCTGGCGGAGTTGTCGAACTACGCGGATAAATGGCACGACCAAGCGGTAAACGGCGTGTTAGAAGCAGCGTGGCATTCCGGCAAGGCGCTGCTCTCCGCGCAGCGCAAGTTGAATCACGGCGAGTGGATCCCGTGGGTGACCAACAACTTCAAGGGCTCACGATCAACAGCGGCCGATTACATGCGAATCGCCTCCAACGCGGACACCCCGGCCGATGTAGTGAGCCTCACTACATCTGAAGACGGCACCCCGATGGAGCGACCCTCCATCAACGCCGTGTTGAAAGCCATCGCCAAACGCGACACCAAAAAGCGCGGTACCCCGAAATCCAGCACCATCTTCAACCGCTGGCTGAAGAAGTTGGACGCAGTGGCCACCGCAGCGCCGAACATTTATGTCGGACATTTGACCACGTCGTCGGCCAACGATGTCGCATCCGACTTGCGGCGCTGGATAGATGCGCTTGAAGACCTGTACGACACTATCTCCGCCATCGCCGACGCCGAGGCCGACGAGGAGCAAGCGTGAGCCGGGACTTCCAGCGCGCCAGGGTCTACAGGGCGGAGCACTGTTTCACCGCCCTGCTTGACGAGTCCGTCGAGAACCCTCAGATCTTCATGGCCGGCAGCACACTGGTGTTGCCCCCAGAAGCCAAGTTCTCGACACCGGCAACGGTGCAAGCCTACGTGGACCGGGTATCGAATCACCCCACCGTCGTAGACCGGTACGGGTCTTCCAGAGTCACCGTGAGGAAACGCAACGGGGTGTCTCGCGCCCACTACCAACTGGGCGAGATCGCTGTCCCCGACGCTAAATGGGCACTGCGGGAGACCGTGATTCTGCACGAGTTGGCGCACCACTTCAGCAGGGACGGTCATGGTCCCCAATTCGTCGGCGCGTTCTTGGACCTGATCGACGCTGCAATGGGTGTCCAGGCGCAGTTAGTCCTGCGAATTCTGTTCGGTGAAAGTGGCGTCTGTGCCTACTGATTCAGCAACAAGGAAAGGAATGAAATGAGTCAAGACAAGCCGTGGCTGCCTGAGCGGCTGGTACCGAGACCCGACACCCAGATTGAGGCCATGGAGACTGACCCAGAAGAGGCGGCGCGGGACGCCCTGGACAACCTTGCCATGGAAGTCGCGTCAGACGTGACGGAGGCTGCGCAGAACCTCGACTTTGTGGGCCACACCGACCTCGCAACCCGGCTGGTCAGCGCCCACGCCGAGCTGATAGCGGCGATTAAAGCTGCACGCGACGAACTTGGGGTGAGCCCCTATGTCTAGAACACCGAACTCCCGGCACCCAGCCAGAGAACCAAGAAAGGAAATGATGACCAACCCAACTGATTTCGAAGCCAATGCAATGACAAATGACACCGCAGAGTATCACGCAGCGGAGGACGATCTATTCAAATTGCTGCACGTTAACCCAAACCGCGTCAGTCACCTCTCGACCGACTCCATCTACAAAGCGGCTCGACGATATGTCGCTGCCGTAGACGCGATCTGCGAGACGTGATCGGCGGGTGGAACAGCGAGCCTAACGATGACTGATCTCCCTGAGCCGGTGCGCGAGCAGCGGGAGTACCACCCCACCGAGATCACCACCGCCGACTGGGCTTTCGACACCTGGTGGCACGAGCGGATCCGACAAGACGGAGAACCCGATTATGAATAAGCATGCAGTGAGAGAGGTGAATTCGGCACCGGCAGAGAACCAGGTGACCATGACAATGCCGCAGTTAAAGGAACGCGGCTGGACACAGGCGATGGTTCGCGACCTGCTCGGTGACCCCGACCAGTTGCGGCCTAACCCCCGGTATCGCAGTGCCGCACCGATGCGGCTCTACTCAGCCGACCGTGTCACCGCCGTCGAAGCGGGCGAGGATTTCACCATACGGGTGATGGCCAGCAAGAAACGGTCAGCAGCAGCAGCCGCCGCCGCCGACAAACGGCGGGAAGAACTCCTCGATGCGGTCAGCGAGATTACCATCACCGTTCCCGAATTGGGTGAGGATGAACTCGCCCGCAAGGCGATCAAGCACCGCAACGACGTCATGCAATTCCACTCCAGCGGTGATCTCCGCGAGGAATTCGCGTGGGCCGATCCCAACAAACCGTCAAGCGTCGAGGCAGGGACATTGGCCCGCTGGAAGGTGAACTACCTGCGGCACGTCTGCACCATCTACGACGCCGCTTTGGAAGATTTGTACGGCCGGGTTGGGCGAGACGCGGCAACCGACGTCATCCGTGACCGGGTTTATGACGTCATCGCAGCTTCCTACCCAGCACTGGCGGATGAGGCCCGCCGACAGTCAGCAGAACGGAAGAAATACCGATTATGAGTAGTAAGAACAGGTTTCGCCGCCAGCATGCGAGAAACGCTGGCCGGCACATGACCACCGCAAACACCACGACAGGCAAACCTAGCCCGCTTGTCTCTTCGGTTGTCGACAAGCTGATGCTCAAAACGCCGCCGGACACGACCACCATGAATCAATGCGAGATCTGGTGCTGCGGCAGGGAAATCCCGCCCGGCGACACGTTCCTCATCTCGTACCGAACCGGCCGCACATACTGCGCAGATCACGTCGACCCCGACGAAGGCGACGACGGCTGCCTCGTCGACATGAACACAATCCGTCACCGCCATCGCCTCATCGCGACCCGGCAGATCGCTGCCATCGCAGTGCGGTCCACCTCGCGGCGCGATGGAGGCCTAATCGTCCGAGAGGCTGACCCCGACAGCCTCTGGCTTATGCTCACCATCACCAACGGCAGCACCGTGGATATTCGCGGCGGCATCTGCGTGGCTGATGCCAAACGCGACGAATGGCGGCACAGTCACCACCCGGGATGCTGGTTGGTGCCGCAGTCCGCGCTGAACGCATTCGACGATGTTTTCCTGCGGAACTAAGCCCATGAAGATCGCCATCGAAATCGCCTTGCCCGCCGAACATCAGAACGTCGCTGGGGTGATGGAACACCGCGCGAAGTTGGCCGCGGCGGCAACCGAATTGGGGTGGGAGCCTGCCCACCTCACCGACACGGTAGTCCAGTTGGTCGGCGGCGTACCCGTCGCTGTGGCACTCACCCGGGAGAAGCGACCCATCGCCACCGCACTGTTCTGGAACCTAGACGCCGACCACAACACCATCCACGAGGCCCTGGCCGCAATCTGCCGGACCTTCGACGTCGTCTACGCCACCGTGGACGGGGTGTACGTCGCAGCACCCGCCGAAGCCTACGGCCTAGCAGGCTGCCTCACCGACTAACACGTGATTAGTGAGGACTTTGAACGCAATTCGGGTTGAAAATCTTATCTGGGTCAGTGCAGTCGCCTGTCACCGTAGGCGGGCTCGGCGCTTCCGTCGTCTTCTGAGCACGGAGGCCGTCCACGCAGCCCTGCATCCAGTCGGGCCACTGCTTGTTGGTCAACTGGTCCCAGACACGCGTCCTGCGTCCCTCCGCCCCGCAGCTGTACTCTTCGAGCGTGGTGGGGCTCATGTGCTCATTTCCCCACTCGTAACCCTGGTTGTAGGCGGCGCTGTGGCCGCCCGAAGGCGCGTGCCCGCCAGTTGGCGCTGGCGGGCCGGACGGCCCGGCGTTGCCGATCATCGCGACGATCACGATGGCAACCAGCCCCACCCCTGCGGTGAGAATGATCTTGGCTTTGCGTGACAATCCTGACCAGAAGCTGCGACCCTTTTCCCAGGCGGGTCGAGCCGTGTTCTCGGGGCCGGGCGCGGCGGCGGGTGCAGGGTTGTCTGTCCGCCATCGCTGACCATCCCAATACATCTGGCCAGACTTGCCGCTCGGATCTGGATACCAGCCTGCGGGTGGCTGGGGCATCTCATTTGCCATTGCTAACCCTCCATGCTGATCAGCAGAACTGTAGGTCCACGCTCCATTGCCCGTAGGCGCGGCCAGCCGCACCGTCCTGGGCAGGGCCGACCCTGGGGTTCCAGTAAGACACCTTGAACGGTCCACCCAGACTGGCGTTGGCGTCACGGATAGTGCCGGTCCCACCCACGGCTGGATAGAAGTCGTTCCAGCTGATCGACTGCAAAGCCGGCGGAGTACGCGGTGTGCAGCGAGCCTGCACCCGGTTATAGATGGCCGTCACCGCCTGCGCGGCGTCGGCTTGATCACCGCTATCGGCCTGCGCTGTTGGGGCGCAGGCGATGCCCGCCGCCACGAGGACGGCGGGCATCAACACCGCTTTGTGCATCAGGATCGCTCAACCTACACCACAGGAATTTATTGGGCAGAGCGTCACCGGCGGCTTCGTGTACGTCGGCGGTGGCGGCGGGGGCGGCCCTTGGGGGAACAGTTGATCGTTCATGTTGCCGGTCGGCGGTCCTGCGCCTGCCACCTGCGGATCAGTTTGCGGATCAGCTTGCGCCACCTGCGTTCCTGGTTGGCCGCTACCGGGATTCTGTTGCTGCTGCAATTTACACTGGGCCGGACCGACCCACTCCTGTGCTAGAGGACTGCACAGGTCGGTGGTGGCATGTGCCGCCGGTGGGCTGTTGAGCCCAGCAACCAGAACGAACGATGCACCTAGTGCTGGAATGAACTTAATTGCAAGTGTTTTCATGATCATCCCATCCCCGGCATATACCCCGGAGGGGCAGGAGCACCAGCTTCACCACAGGACAGGTTGTAGTGGATGTAGTAATCCAAATTCGCGCACTGCGGGTCATACGACGGCTGCGTGCTGGCCGCTGGCGGCGGCGGAGGGGCAGCTGGTGGCGGTGGGGCAGCCGCGGGTGGCGGAGCTGCTGGCGCTACAGGCGGTAAAGCTCCCGGTGTATTCGGTTGTGGACCGCTCCCGCAACTGGCGGGCAACGCCAGCCCGGCCATGAGGTGATCGGCGCAACAGGAGTTGTGCGCCGGCGCGTTGTTGCCCGGCCCCGTGTAATTGCAGTCGGCGGGTGAAGCGTGCGCAGGTGCCACCGCCAGCACAGCCAGCGGTGCGAACGCCACAGCGGCTGCCGCCGCGAGAGATAGTCCCGCTGATTTGATCTTCATGACACTCCTAACGTTTGAATAGCCGGACGGTTATGCCGCTCTCGGTAACGTGGCTTTTAGGTTCGTGGGTATGGATTTTCAGAAACGGTCGGGGCAGCGCTTGCTCCGCGCGCACTGATCAAATGCTGCGGCCAAAAGCGCAACATGAAAAAGTTGGGGCGTGATTACGGGCTGCGCCACTCCCCAAAAAGCGCGGGCACGGTTCGTGCACTCTTCATTGGGGCACCCACCTCCTTCGAAGGCTCCCCCCTATGAATACGTCGTAAATATCGCACACATCCAGTGACGGCACTACGGGTTTACCCAAACCAAAATATATTTACGCGAGTGCCGATTTTCCGAAGAGGTTGCGTAACCGTTCAGCGCAAACTCAACCAGCCCCTAATGCCAGCCGACTGGCACCGAAGTGCTTAAGCCGCAATTGCATTCGACGGCGTGTTGCACCGAGTTGTTATACGGCAAACCCCTTTAGCGTAGATATCCATGAACCGCCATTGGTCAACAGTCGGACTCCCCATCGACTTCATCGCCGAGATCGACGCCATCGCCCGCGCCGAAGACCGAAGCAAACACGCCGTCCTCCGACGCGCCATCAGCCTCTACCGCGAAACCGCCGAACACGGCGAAAGCCCGGTGAAAATCGGATGAACGCCAAGACGTGCACCGTCGAAGAGAACGGCGTGCGATGCGACAGGCCGCATCTCGCCCGTGGCTACTGCGGGCGGCATTACCACCAACTACGCAACAGCGGCCAACTTGAGAAACTGCCCCGACCGCAGGCTTGCGTCATCGTCGAAAACGGGGAACCCTGCGGAAAGCCGATTACAGACAGACGCGGCTGGTGCGGGAAACATTACCAACGCTTTAAGGCCCACGGCGACCCACTCCACACACTCCGGACACCACCATCCCCCACAGGACTCTGCTCAATCCCCAACTGCGGCAAACCCAACAACGCTAAAGGCTGGTGCGCCACCCACTACGGACGGTGGAGAAACCACGGCGACCCCCTCTGGGAACCACCACCCCCACCGGAAACCTGCCTCGTTGACGGCTGCCCGAAACCCCCACGCACAACCAAAGATCCCGGTTACTGCGACATGCATTACCGCCGAAAGTTGAATCGCGGCGACCCAGGCGAAGCGGAACCAGAACGCATCCTCGGCGACGACACCGCGCGATTCTGGTCATACGTGGACAAGAACGGACCCATACACGACAGGCTCCAAACCCGTTGCTGGCTATGGACGGGAGCCGCCAATGACGGTCGCGGTCAGTTCTACGCTAACGGCCGGCACGTGCTGGCGCATCGTTACTCACTTCAAATCGCGCTGGGTCTTTTTTGGCCGATGTACTCACATCTGCTATGTGATCACCGGTGCCACAACGAACGTTGTGTAAGGCCCGCTCATCTTCGGCCTGTTACGCACAGCCAGAACGAGCAGAACAGGCGCGGCCCGGCTTGCAACAACACCACCAGTGGCATCCGTGGAGTCTATTGGGATCGGCGGCGCGAGAAGTGGGAGGCCCGCCTCTGGCACAACGGAAAGCACTACCACGGCGGCTTTTTCGATTCAAAAGAGGACGCCGCGCTAGCACGACTGGAACTATCCAACCAGATATTCACTCATAGCGACGTAGAGCGTCATGAGTTTGAGGAGATGGCACGATGACCTTCCCGACTGCCGGTGTGCCACAAGAGTTGACAAGCCTATTTGTCTCCGTTATCCCCAGCTTGGCAGGGAGCCAAGAAATTTTAAGAGACGCGGCTCGTGAGGGCGCGCGCCTCTACGCGAAGGAGTTCGAATCGGCTGCTGGTGAGGCGCTTCGGCCAGCGGTAGCGCGGATCGGTGCGTCGATGGCTGAGGGTTTGAGCGCTGGTCTGGGCGCGTCGGCCGGGCAGAAGATCCTCGCGCATCTGCTGCCGGCGGAGTCTGTGGTGGCTTCGCATATGGGTCGGATCGGTGCTGCGGCGGGCGGCTCGTATGTTCGGGAATTCAACGCTAAGTATCGCGACATTGTGCCCGTCATGGAGGACGTGTCCGCGAAAGCTGTTGCTGCTTCGAAGGCTCTGATCGAAACCACCCGCCAAATGGGTGGCCACATGGGGGCTGCGTTTTACGGGTTTTCGAAGGAGACGCAGCAAGCGTCGGACGAAATGATGTCGTCGTGGATGGGGAAGGTGAAGATTGGTGCCGCGTTGGCGGGGGCTACCGCGGTTTTCGAGTTCTCTAGGAACGTCAAGAAGGAAATCGCGGCGTTCGGAAAAGTGGGTGAGGATGCTGCGCATGCGTTGGTGGGTGGTTTCCAGTCGATGGTGAAGGGTGAAATGCCTGACATCATGGGGACTTTCAACGTTTTTGAGGAGGGTGCGCGTACGGCGTTGGAGGCTCCGTTTAATTTGTTGAAGTCGTTTGTGCCGGTGTTGGGGTTGGTGGAGAAGGCGTTCCCGCCGTTGTTCGGGGTGTTTGATGAGTTTAAGGATACGTTCGCGCCGGTGGCGGACACGATTTTGGAGGTGGGTGCCCAGTATCAGGAGTTGACGCGGACTTTGGCGTCGAGCACGGTCGACACTGAGCATATTGAGGTGTTGTCCGCCGCGGTGCGGGACATCATGGCGTCTGGCGCGGTGGTGCGTTTCAGCGATGTGGCCGAGTCGATCGGCCGGTTGAATCAGAACATTAAGGGTTTGGATCTCACCCATTTGCGGGAGTTGACGACCACGTTCGCTGAGGCGGAAGAACTCGTTGGTCACATTGATGAGCAGAAGTTCGCGGGTGTTATCAACGCGTGGCAGATCCCGGCCGGGCAGGCGAATGAAACCCTGACGATGTTGGCTAATACGGCTCGGTCGACGGGCATCGACATCAACATGTTGACCGATGAGATGATCCGGACCGGCCCGGCGATGCGTGACTTCGGGTTCGACGCGCAGGACACGGCGGCGTTGTTTGGGTTGATGTCGCAGGAGGGTGAGAAGGGCATGCGGTTGCCTTTCGCCCTGAACGAGTTGGCCGACAAGTTGTCTCAGCAGGTGGAGAAGGGCACCTACAAGTCGGTCAGTGAAGGCTTGAACGCGGTGATTTCGTCGGTGTTGGCGTTGGAGCATGCCGGCAATAAGGCGGGCGCGATCGACATTTTGAAAGGGGTGGGGATCACCCCGAACACCGCGTTGCTGATTGAGGAGATCATCTCCCGCGGCATGTTGGCCACGGATGGGTTGCACGCCCATTTGCAGAATGTGGGTGCCGATCTGGGTGAGTCGGTGGAGAAGACCATCACTTTGGGGCAGGCGTTTGAACGGTTGGGGCAGCAGTTGTCGGCGGGCCTCGCCCCGGTCGGGACGGCGATGGCGAAAGCGTTGACTGAGGCCTCCGGTCATGTCAGTGACTGGCTGAAAGACAACCAGGTGAAGATCGCGCGGTGGGGTGAAGAGTTCATTGTGGTGTTCGGGCAGGTGATGGTGGCGGCGGCGCGGGTGTTCGTGGGTGTGACCGCGATGGCCGGGAAGTTCGTTGATGCGTTCAAGTGGATGTTCCGTCAGGTGATGGACACCGTGTTGGATGTGATGACCCCGTTGGCGAAGGTTTTGGACTGGGCTGGGGTGCCCGGCATGGACAAGTTCGCGGACGCGTTGGACAAGGTGCACGAGGGGTTAAACAGGTTGGGGCAGTTCAGTTTCGGGAATGTTCTCGGCGAAGCGAAAACCCAGTTGGATGATTTCGCTGTCAACACGTTCCCGAAGCTGGCGTCGGGGCTGCACGGGCTGATCGGGGATTTCGCGGCGGCGGAGGCGGTCAATGAGGCGTTCGCTGAATCGATCAACGGGAAAACGGTTCCCGCGTTCAATGCGTTGCAGAACGCGGCCGGTAATTTCGGTTCCCCCGAGAAGCCGTCGATGCTTTTGCAGGGGGACGCCGCGCAGCAGCAGGACGTCACGAACAAGTTGGCGGCGTTGGGTATCCGACTGGACACCAACGACGCCGGCTATGTGACGGGTGTTTCGTTCCCCGGTAACCCGGCGGCGGGGATCAGTTCCGATGATGCGAAGAAGAACTGGGAGAACTGGTGGGATGAGCACATCGGTGCCCAGTCCAAGCCGAACGGGGTCAGGCTGCAGCCGCAGACCGCGGACGGGCGTGACGCTAACAGTTTGACCGACATTTTCCCGAACGATCCGGCCCCGGTGGCGGTGCCGGTCACCCCGGTGCCGTCCGCGCCGTTGCAGGGGCCGGGCCTGCCGGGCCACATGTTCGGCGGGGGGATTCCCGGGTTGGAAACCGGTGGCATTCCGTGGCTGCCGGGCACCACACCCGGCCGGGATGGGGTGTTGGCGTTCGTCGCGCCGGGTGAGCATGTATTGACCGCCGACGATGTTGATTTGATGGGCGGCCAGTCCGCGGTGTATTCGATGCGGAACGCGCTGCATCAGGGCGCGAAGGTGAAAGCCTACGATTCCGGCGGGGAAGGCAGCTTCTCGGGGAAACTGATCGCGATGCTGTCCGGTCTCGGCCGCGGCTTGCTGTCCGGCATGGGGCTGGAACTCCCCCGCTCCGACCCGCGCGGTGTGGGCAGCAGCAGTCTGTTCCTGCCCACACCGGTGTTCGGTCCGCGCGCTACCGCGGCGTCAGCGTCGCAGGGCCCCCTCGGTGGGGGTGTCCCTCTGGTGCAAAACGCTGACGGCAGTTGGACGTCACCGAACCCGGACTGGGCGCACCTGATCCGGCGTGAGTCGAGCGGTCAGGCGAATATCGTGCAGCACGGCTATGTGGATGCGAACACGGGCGGCAACGAAGCCCAAGGGTTGTTCCAGATCACACCGAAGACGTGGAATGCGCACGGCGGCCAAGAGTTTGCGCCGACCCCGAATCAAGCCAGCCCTCAGCAGCAGGCCGTTGTGGCCGCCCGCATCCTCAAAGCCAACCCGAGCGGATCGGACTGGGGTGCCGGTCTGCCCGGCCGCGAGAACGCGGCGGCACTGCTCGCCGGTCTCGGCGGCTACGCCAAAGGCGGCAAGGCGTGGTTCGGCTCTACCCCCAAAACCGCGGCCGGGCCTGACACCGCCAACCTGGACAAGCACTTCGCGCACTTTGCGGGTGGCGGTCCGTGTGGGCTGTGCGGTGGTGGTCACCCCACCGGTTTGCACCACATCCCCGGGTTCGCCGGTGGCGGAGGCGGTACCGGTTCGGCGGACTGGGCGGCGTCGCATTCCGGTGACGACGATCAGGGCGTGGACGCCGAAATTTTGGGGATCGAGCAGATCGCCCACAAGTACGGGTTGAAACTCACCGCCGGCCGTTCAGGGCATGGCACCCATCAAGACGACGGCGGCTACCACGACAAAGGTGAGGCGGGTGACTTCTCCAATGGTGTTGGCACAGCGGAGGAAGCGGCGTTCGCCCACTACATGGCCGACAACTATGGCGGCTCGATCCTTGAGTTGATCCACGCCGGTCCCGGCTGGGATCCCGGCGACAACATCTTTAAGGGCCAGCGGGTCCGTGACATCAAACAATCCACACCGGTGTATGACGCGGCAACACTGGACGGTCACCGCGACCACGTGCATGTGGCGATGGCCCCGGGTGCCTCGCCGCTGCTGGAAGACTACGCGATGCAGTCCGGTAAATGGCAGGCCGGATCTTCCCCGGTGGCGGGTTCAGCCCCTGGTGCCCCCGCCGCGGGCGGGCAAGTCAGCCCCGGTGCACCGTTCGGGCCGGGCACCTCCCCCGGCCCCGGCGGCGGTGGTGGCGGTGGTGGTGGTGGTGGTGGTGCACCGGGCAGCATCATCGATTTCGGCGGATCCAACGGCGGATCCAACGGCGGATCGTCAGCAGCTATCGGCGGGGATTGGGGTGTGCCGCAAGGCATGCCGAACACACCGGAAACCCAACGATGGGCTGTCGGCGTGGAACGCTACAACGAACGCCTCCACGAGTTGCAGCAGAACATCAACGACACCCAGGCGAAGATCCCCGACCTGCAGAAAGCGGTGAACGACGCCCAGACCCTGTTCGACCAAGCCAACACCGCCTACGCGGGCATCAACATCCCCGGCGTCGACCCAGGCCAACTGGCGAACTCGCCGGAGAAGAAGGCTCTCGACGAGGCCAAGAAGAAACTCGACGAAGCCAAGAAACAACTCGATGACGCCCGAAAAGCGGTACACAAAGACACCGAGGATTTGCGGTTAGACGAAGCTGAAGGACCACCGCAGCCACCCAAGCAGGGACGGCAATTCCAGAACTACGCATCCATGTCTGATGCGCTCGGCCGCGGTCTGGTGCAAGGCATTTTCCAGCAGTTGGGTTTCCCCGACGTGTTCGGTAAGCCGTTCACCGAGTGGGGGTTATCGAAACTCGGCATGGGGCTACTCGGCTTCGGGTTAAACGTGGCTGAGCAGCGAAACCAGACAAGGGGTTTCAACGGATTCAATGTCGGGTTGCAGCCCGGCGACACCCCGCCGCTGCCCGGCCCCGCCTCCGACAGCACCCCGTCGACACCACCGAGTACACCGACAGCCGCCCCGGCGGCTCCCGCGCCGGCACCCGGGCCGGCCCCATTCGACCCCGCACACCCGCCGCCGCTGCCCCACGGAGCCATACGGTGGACCCAAAAAGACGGTCATTGGGTGCCCGAATTCCCGTCGCAGCCCGACCCAAAGAAGCCGGGATACAACGGGCCACCCATCCCGGGTGTCACAGGGCCATCATCGTTGCCGTTCCCTCAGCCGCCGCCGCTGCTTCCGCCCGGCCCCGGCACCAACCTGATCGCGCCAGGACTCAACGTTCCCACTCCGAAACCGCCAGCACCCGTTCCCCGTTCGGACGGAATGGGCGGCAAGTGGGTGCCGGGGCCGGGCGCAACACTGGAATCCCTCAACCAGCCGGGGCACCCCGGCTGGACCTACACCAACGACACACAACCCAACGCCCCTGGCGCTGCCCCCGCCGGATACGGATCAACCTCCGACTACGAGGCCGCCCAGAACACCCAGTCGCCGTTCAGTTTCGGCAAAGACGGTCTCGCCGCAGGTGGTTTGGGTGCGGGCTTCGGCCAATTCATGGATTCGCTGCCGGGCCGGTTGATCAAAATGCAGGACAAGGCGAACCTGAACTCAACGTCGAAAATCGCCGGGCACATGCAAAGCGCCACGCCGGGAGACACTCGCAGTTACACGCAGGGCGGCAACACAACCCAGATCGTCAACAACAACAACGGGATCGCCTCACCAGACCAGGTGGCGCACACCGTGAATAAAGTACTGACGGATCACAATCGTTGGCCGATCCGAACTATGGCGATGGCGGCGACGCAAATCCAAATGGCATGATGACATCGAAACCCAAACCGCCTGAGAAACCGCTTGAGCCGCCCTGGGCGCTCGTCTGGTGGTCATCCGCGACTCGTCAAACGAACGCTCAATTCTCCTGGCACGCAACGTATGCTGATGCGCTGGCGGCGGCCGACGCCCTGGAAGTTGCCGATTTCGAAATCATTGATCGCCGGATCTGCGGTACCCGCCATCACCGGCCGGTGTTCACCGACCCCGACGTTAAACGTGTGAGGCGCACCCCAAAAGCACAGCTACACACCGTCGGCGATTCCGGCCCCCAACGCAACAAAGCGTAGAACCGCATAAGGAAACCCCCGCTGCCGACGAAAAGATCGCGAAACCAAATCCGATGAGCGCGGGGGCTTGTCATCACTGTAGCAGCCGCCCCCAACCTCAATGGCGTATCTGCCACCCGCGCGTCCCTCACTGCCTCGCTTCGCTCGGTGACAAGCAAGGGTCGCTTCGCGCAGACAGACCCCTCACCCCCCAAAAAAAGACCCCCCTCTCCCCAGCCGGCGGCCTTACGCGGAAAGGAATCTGGTTTTCCACGCAGGGTTTAGCGCCGCTGCAGCGGGTAGCTGAACGGGGGGTCTTGACATGGGAGGCATGGGTTCCCACGTCTCCGGCGGGCCGTGAGTCCGGACAGGTCACCACCGGTAGCGACAGTTGGTTTGCGACGGACTCGCTTGGAACGTCGGCGGAATCAAAATTTGGTTTCGCGTCTTCCAGCCTGCGCTGGTTTTCCGTATAACAAGCCGGAGCGACACGCCGCGAAATCCCCTGTCCGGTAACGGAAAACAGGGATCAGACTGTAACCATGACGCCGATCGCTCACGACTATCCACCGCTCCTCGAAGTCGATGAGCTAGCGAAACTTCTCCGCCTGCATCCCGTCACTATCCGCGTCAAACTTCGCCGCGGTGAAATCCCCGGCGTCAAGATCAGCGCCAACCGGTGGCGCATCCCCCGCTCATACGTCGAATCAATTCTTGGAGGAGCCGGAGCATGAACACATGCAGCCATTGCCACCGCGAATTGCGCAGCGACGCTCCGTATCTCTTCTATTGCGGCGACGTGTGCCGCCGCCAGTACCACGACGGTCTGACCCGGTCGATGCCCACACGCCGCCAGCCCGCACCGCCGCAGCGGCAGCCGATCCCCGGCGAGGCGGCACTGTTGGCTGATCGGGCTGCTGCCGCGGAAGCCGCCGAAAACCGGCGACGGATCGGTCAAGCCGAAACCATGCTGGCTGGCCAGCGAAAAGCAGCAGACACAGCACGCCTGTACGCCGAGCAGGAAGCCGCCATGATTTCGAAACTCGCGCTCGGGCGCGGCAATTAACTAGGAGCCCAAATGGCTGATCATGCAATTTATGACCCCAGCACCGGCCAGGTGTCCGCCAGCGTCCTGGCACCAGGCCAACGGTTGACGCCCGCTGGCGGCCAACTGAGCCCAGCTGACCAGCCATACGAGGCGGGTAAGGAAGCACCGTCCACCGGCCCCATACCTGCAAATGTGGTCGTTTCCCCGGCGGGTCCATTTTCTCGGACGAAGCAAGGCTGAACTCCACATGTGGTTGCGAACTTCCAGCAGGGATTATCGGTGCACCCCGTGGTCGCCCTGGGCGTTGATCGACGTGCACACCAATGATGTGGTGGCATCATTTCGCTCAGCTGCGGACGTCACCAAGAACCGGGTGCTGCTCGAATCAGTTGGCCAGTTCGCCGGGAAGCGAAGCGCCGCGGAAGTTTACGAGGTGGCGTTGTCCGTGTGCGACGGACTCTTCCACACACGGAGCATCGAACAGTTGCGTCTCGGCGACTACAGCGCCCTGGCCACCGCTGTCGCGAAAGAACTCCGCCGATGAGCGACGATCCGGAACTGGTGATGCACCGCTTGCTCCACGCGGCGGTCAACAACACCGAGGAACTCGCAATATTTCTTGAGCGCATCGGCTGCCCTCCGAACTCGCTGCGAGGCCGGGTGATGGCCGAACTCGTGTACACAGTCGGCGGGTGGATACAGGACGAGGATCGCCGAGGCAGTTGGGATCAGCCGGACGATGATCCGCTGTCGTGCACATGCGAACGCCCGGTGCCGGCGGAGGTGAAGGCGCTGCGGATCCTTTTCGGGCTTGTCGCTGTCGGGGTGTCGGATCACGGTGCGACGCTTAACGATGCGCTCGTCGATGCGGCGAGATGCCCGGCCTGCAACCTCGATGTGCATGTCGCGGCGGCCAGGTTCCAGAAGAATTTGCTCGACCGTATGCATCCGTCGTGGCAGCCCGACGACAAGCTGGGCGCGTTGGAGGAACACTACCTGTCGATGCTCGACGAGGTTGAACGATGAATACAGTTGAGGATGGCGTCATGCAATTAGCGATCCGCAAGGCCCCCTGGCCTTGGCGGTCTGGGCAGTCGCAGGAGGCGACGTTGGTTGATCGGGACGCTGACGACACGATCGTGGCGGACTTCCCGTCGCTCGGCTCGGCGGCGCTCGGCAAGGTGCTCCTAGAAAGACTGTCGATGGTCGTAGAGCATGTTTCGGTTGTCGACCTGGATCGCGAACTTCGCCGGGTCTGCACCCGCGACTACGGCACCACGGATTACACGAGTATTGTGCCGAGTCAACACAAGCCGCTGATCGACGCAGTCGCCTATGAGTTCCAAAAGGACAAAGCGGACAAGACGCTGAAGACCTTCGGCTTGCGCTTGGCGAGTAGTGATCCGCGCTGCCCGTGGGATGCGCGGTATGCGTTGATCAACCGGGCCGACAACGAACTGGTGGCAACGTTCAAAACGCGTGAAGCCGCTGCGGCAGCCAAGTCGATCATCGAGGTGTGCTGGATTTTTGATCGACGTCGGTCGGCGGCTGAACTTGATCGCGTGGTGCGACACGTTTCTGAACGCGTGTACGGAACAACCGATTACGCGAGTATCGCGCGGTGGAAAACACCGCTGTTGATCGACGCTGTCGGACAAGAGCTTGTGTCGCAGGATGTTTGGTAGGTAATGGTCGTGGGATGAGGGCATCCTCCTGTCACGAGTTGCCCCTCATCCCACCCCAGCGCGGTCGCGGCGGTTTTACAGTCATTCGTTTCCCGCCGCCGCGACCGCGTATCGGGGAACTATTGAGGGCAGTACACGTCGGAGGCGGCTACCACAACAGCGTTCGTCCGCGTCCACTCCGTCGCTGGATCGAATGCCCCCGCCGCACCCGCCGCTGTGTGTTCCGCGAGGAGCCTGCGGGTGGCCGCGGCCTGGTCGGGATTCTGGGCCAGCAGTTCACAGGCGCGGTGGCCGTCATTGATAACGGCATTGGGCTTGTAGGGCTTCCCGCCCCACAGGCCGGTGACTTCGCTGACGGTGGCGTCACCAGAACTCACCGACGGGTGGAACGTGATCGAGCATGCTCGACCTGGTGAAACTGTAGGAGTAAAAGGGTGAACGACGACACCGAGGCGTCACCCGCCCCTGATGACCCTACGATGGGTGCGCCACAGCAAGCGTGGTCGCAAGCTGAGGAAAATGACGGCGTGGAGGCGCACTTTTCTTGGGAGCGCGTCGGATTCATTGTTGCCGCAGGCGCGGTCGTGGTGCTTCTGGCCTTCCTCGTCATCATGCTCATGCCTCACAACGCCACTCGACGGCCATCCCAGACCTCCGGTCCACTGTCGGGCCACCGATTCTTGGCTCTCCCCCAACTGGTCCCGTCCGATGGGTTTTTCTGAAACCCGAAGGCGGCGAAGGCACTTGGATACAGGGTGAACAAGCCCAAGCCGAGCGAGAACGTGTGGAAGCGCTGAGGAGACAATACTTCACCGCCCCGCTTATCGCTCCCGACGCTAGTCAAGATGCGCCGGAATTCTGTGTGTTAGCAATCGCCGACAATCTCCTTCTCACCGAAGAGCAAAGCGTGCCCGGAATGATCCTTAGCCCAATGACATCGGTTCTTGGCGACGACATACGGATCGTGCTGAATGAAATTCTCGCTCAGCGCGGCTTCCAGCAAGCGCTGATCAGGGACAAGTGGGTTGAGCAAATGCGGCAGGACAGGCCAGCAGTGCTGATCGAGTGCCATGTCAAAGCCGGGACCGCAGAAGCTGCAAGAAAATTCAGTAGCAACGTCATCAAGCGCATGCTCGACTTGATGACGTTGAATCGTGGGGCGGCGGCTCGGCTGATTGGGGGTCGTCGTCAGTCGACAGGCGGAGGCACACCCTGGCGAGGTGTGCGGCATTTGGATCGAGGGCAGAGGCTACACAGGAAACTGGATGGGCGGCGTCATCTCCGGCGAAAACGTCCACGCACTGCAGAGCCTGTGGAGCGATCTTCAGGCGAACCCGAGGGCTCAACTCTGGGCATCTCTATACGCCGATGCGGTACGGGACGCGCGCTGGGATTATCAGTTCTTCCGGTGTTTCAACCTGCTGGAAGCGATTGCAGACGAGGTTCTGCCTCCGAATACCCCGATTACCGATGCAGCCGGCAATCCACGACCATTTTCCAGCGGTAGAGGTAATTACACGATCAAGCAGGCAAGGGGGAAGGTCTACGCCCTCCTGATACACACCTCTGACTCTGCCGAGGATGAGCTATGGGATGAAGTCGGCATTTGGATTCAGATCCGCAATGATGTTGCCCACGAAGGCGCATGGCAGCCCCCACATGCATCGGAGAAGGCAGCACACGCCGCGGCGCGCAAGGCGATCGTAACTCGCGGTCACGATGGCACATTCGAAGCCGGGGCCAGCGTAATACTGAAGAAGATCCAAGGTGCCACGAAATCGGTCCTATACGCGGCCATACAAGGCAAATTATGAATCGAGACCACCAGGGATTGGGTTCACTCGGTGTCCTTACCAAATGACGACTTCGGCGCTGTTGTTGTCGCCGCCGATGCAGTGAGTTGAGATGTGTTGTTCGCCGTCGGTGAAGCTAGCGAGGTAATGGCCAAAGCAGGTCATCTCGTAGCGGTCGAGTGTTGCCGGTGAGAAGGCGACGATTTCGTCATTCATTCCGCTTGCGTAGAACGCACGCCGCACGTTCTCGGCGAACCCGCAAGACGTGTGACCGCCCACAACTCCCTCGTGACCGTCAGGGCACACCACGAATACGTCGCCGCTGGCTGACGGAGCCAGGCACAGAGAAGCCGCCACGAACCCCGCGAACGCTACGGCGGTAAGTTTGCATGGAATTGCATTCTTGTGATTCATCTTTCTTTCTTTCTCAACATGAACCGATTTCGTGAAAAAGGCAGCCCGATGCCTCGACCCCATCTTTATCCGCGTCGGGGTTTCCACGGTTCGGAATGGAAAAACTGCGGACCAGAAATTATCAGTCGCTCCGATGTTGTGTCGCCGCCGTTCCGCGCACTCAATAGCCGATACCGTTGAGAGACCATGACCAATCCCTATGAGGCACCTGGCGAAGTCTTCGGCTACGAGCCTGACGAAGGCGCGGGCTCGTGGGGGGCCGGCGACATCGACGACGTCGGAGACGAACGTCCGTTGAGTGGCGATCTTGGTGACGGCTTAGGCTTCATCCGCATCAATGAGGACGTGTGGCGGTCATTGTTAAGGGACCATCCGCAGGTGCAGGCAGCTGTGATGCAACGGGCGCAGGCCATCGCCGACGCCGCGAACGACAACGCAACCAGCGCACTCGATCCTCGGACCGTGGAGCGGCTAGCGCCGGGCGGCGAGCCGGCTTATCTGGTTAAAGCGCAAGATAATCCGCATGCCACTAGGTTCCGTGCGCGTGTGGTCTGCAATCCGGAGACGTTCCTGGGGGTTTTGGCGGAAGCGCAGGAATCGAGTCTGCTGGCCGCGACGCTGGCCAATCCTTCCGATCCGATCCCCGGCGCGGAGCAGGCTTAAATCCGGCCTTGGATGGCTTGAGCCGGATCGACGCAAGTCTGCGTTGGTCTTGAGGACGCGTTGTGCTTCAATGGAATCGGGCGCGCGAGGCCCTTGGCTGCAATAGTCCTGCTGTCGACAGCAGGCTTGGGACCGGCCGACATCCTCGCGTTCCCCCCAAAACTTTCCGGTGTTTATCGTTGAGCGCATCAGCCAACACGCAGATCTGGGCTGCGTGCTGGGGCTGTGCTCAAACGGATGCGGGTATCCGGTGGGCGACGTGGCGTCCCAGCCACACCGCGATCCTGAGATGCCCGACATGTCTGGTGAGGTGCACCGCCCGCGCCAGCCTGCCGACCCGGGCGATCATCACTCCGTTGCCGGCGGAGGGCAGCAACGCCACCGTGATGATGATGAGGTCCGCCACCAGCCAGGGGTCACGGAAAAACGCGGACCGTTGTTGCCGGACCCGCCATGCCAGCTCGATAGTGAACAGGGCGAGGAACACCATGTCGGCGGTGTCCCAGATCTCCTCGTGGCTGTGGTCGATCAGTCCGGCTGCCATCACGCCCGCGTTCGCCACGATCAGGATCTCGGCGATGTGGTGAATAGCAGAGTGTTTGAACATGTGTTGGTGGTTCCTTCCTTGAGAACGAAAAGGGAACCCCGCCAACGCGCATCGGGGGTCGGCGGGGTTCCGAGGTGGGTTGCTGGTTAGGCGGACTTGCGGCGACGTGTCGACGGGTGACGTGATTTGGCTGCCGTCTCAGCATCTTTCGCCGCGATCGACGCTTCCAGCCGGGCCAGCAGGTCAGCGACGGCGGGTTCCGCCTCTGCGGTGTCGTCGCCGGTCGACACCCGCACCGTGCCGGCGGCTTTCGCCTCGACAAGGTCGGCGACGGCATGCGCGTACTCGTCGCGGTAGGACTCGTAATCGAAGTCCTCAGACATGCTGTCCAACAGTTGACGGGCCAACTGGGCTTCTTTCGCCGACACGTCAACGGGTTTGGTGAGGACGTCGAAGTCCGGTCGCCGCAACTGCTCGGCCCACACCAACGGTTGCAGCGTCAACGTCGCCGCGTCGCGGTGCACACCAAGCACCGCGATGTGAGACACCCCGCGGAACGTGTAGCGCACCACTCCGACGCGGCCTGTCGACGCCATCGCGTCGCGGATCACCGCGTACGACTTCACCGCCGTTTTGCCGCGTTTCACGTCGGGCACCAAGTAGTCGGCACCGTCCAGCCACAGCGGGCTGATCTGCTCGGCGGGCACCATGGCCACAATTTCGTAGCCGGTGACCTCACCGCGGCAGTCGTCTAACTCGGCGTCGGTGAGCAGCACAACATCATCACCGTTTTGCACCCCTTTGACGATCGAACCCCACTCCACGGCCTGGTCGCATTGCTTGCACCATGCCCGGCGGCCTACTTCCCCACCGCACCCCTCGTGGTATTGGTGGAGTTGGGTGCCGCCGGTCTCGCGGGCGGTGAACGTTTGCACGGGCAGCGAGATCAACCCCACGTCCAGCGTTGTGTTCCATTTACTTCTCATTGCGGTAGACTCCTTACTGTTTTTCGTGGTTGAAAAACAGGGCTGGGCGCTCCAAACTCCGAGCGCCCAGCCCTTCTAATTTTTCGGCTAGTGGTTGATGACGAGGAAGATCACTGTGGCCAGCGTGATGATCAGCATGCTGGTGATCAGCGCCCCGATGACGCGGCCTAGTGACTGAATTTCCATGGCTACTCCTGGTTTTCGTTTTCGTGGTTGTGTGATGCTTGAGCGCATCAGCCAACGCACCGGCAAGCGGTGCGTTGGGGTTGGGCTCAAACGGGCAGCCAGACAGGGCCGGTGCGGAATTCGACGGCGTCGGCGTGCGCGGCGGCGATCCACCGCGCCACCTGCCCGTCGTCGACTCCCGGTGGTAGCGGCGACACGAAATCGACGTACTGGCCGCCGGCAAGGTGCACGCCATACACGTGGCCGCTCACCGGACTGACCTAACTCGGATCCGGTCGGCGATCCACTGCCAGCGACGGGCACCTTCCACACCGAGCACCGACACGACCGGCACCAGGTCCCCGACCCCGAAGCCGCCGTCTGGATCATCCACGGGTGACACAATTTTCTGCATAATTCGTTCTCCGTATTTTCGTGGTTGGAATTGGTGTTTGAGCACACCAGCCAACCCACAGACTCGGCCGTGGGCTGGGGTTGCGTTCAAAGCCAAGCCGGTATGTCCCAACTGGTTTCAGCGGCGCGTACCGGCATGATCAGACCGACGAAATCGCCGCCGACCCGCACCCCGACCGGCTTGGTTGGGGCACCCAACGACAGGGTGAGTTGCGGGTTTTCGGTGATCACTTTGGTGAACTTCGCCAGGTATGCCGGGTTGACAGCGACATGCCCGGCGACGCCGCCGCGCTGCTCGGTGGGGATCAGTTGCCGGTATTTCGGGAACTCATGGTCGACCGGGGTGACGGTCACCGACTCACCGGTGGTGAACACGAACACCAGCGTGTTGCCCACCGATTCGATGCTGACGTCGCGGACTGTATTGCCGTTGGTTTTGGCGAGTTTCGCGAGCCGCTCCGCGTCGCCGCGGTCGATCATGGTGGTGAACGCCTCACCGCTGTAGTCCGCCCGTGTGACACCGAGGACGAATCGGTCGGTCGCCACCGACACCACCTGGTCGGTGCTGAATTCCAGCCGTACCGCTTCGATCATCGGGAGGTGTTCATTTTTCGCGGCGAACAACACACCGTTGTGCATGATGCGGTGCAGGTCGGCTGCGCTCATTGTGTTACCCATTGTCGTGTTCTCCATCTTGTGTTTTCGTGGTTGGGTGTCTGAGCGACACCAGCCGGCACACCGAACAATGTTCGATGTGTCGGAGTTGTGCTCAGCGCTAACGGGGTTAGGCGGCGACTACCTGCTCGGTGGCCATCGTCTCGGTGGTCTGTCGGCCGGCGGTCAGGATTTTGTTGACCGCCGCGAACACCCGACTGATGTTGTTCTCGGTGACTTCGGTGTCACCGAGCCACCGTTGGATGTAGGCCCGGGACTCGGCCGGATCCCACGACACCAAACCCAATTCTTTGGCCACCAGGTAGGCGGTCGATTCCGCTTCGAATTCTTTGACGCCGCGGTGGGTTTCGTCGCCGCTGGCGCAGTGGCCAAGCATCAGGTGCGCCAACTCGTGCAGCAACGTTTTCGCCGGGTAAGCGGCGACCGGGCTGACCGCGATGTGCTTGCCCGTGTCGTCCTGGTAGCTGAATCCTTGCGTGTTGCCGTCCGCCATGGTGAACGGTCGGCGGTCGACACCGAGAACCGTCAACGCGGTGTCGGCATCCCAACCGGGCAACTCGACCGCCGGGAGTTCGTCGCCGTCGGTGTCGGAGTAGCCGAACACTGTGCGGCTCCCGCGGAACCCGACCAGGATTTGCCGCTTACGCTCGGTGCCAGTCTCGTCGGTGTCCTTGCGGGACACCAGCACCGGCGCGAGCACCGTCTTGGCTTTGCTGCCCTTGCGGACCTGCCTGCCGAGTTCCTGCCAGCGTCGATACGTGGCCACCGGTTCGGCGACACCCTGCATCATCAGCCTGATTTGATTCAGGAAGCTGTAGTTGTAGAACCGGGTGTATGTCGCGCCCAGCGCGCCCGGTGCTTCTAACGCTTCGGTCAGCGTCGCACGCCAATCGATGTCGCTCATCTCGTGTTCTCCAATCGGTGTTTTCGTGGTTGGTACTGTCTTGCGGACAGCAGAAAGCCCGCCAACAAAAAAATTGGCGGGCTTTCCTCCGTGCGCAATTCGGTTTAGCTGCAGCATCCGCAGCACGGCGCGTCCTCGCACCGACCGCGGGAGTTCTGATACACGGTCGCGCCCGAATTGAATCGGGTTGCGATCACATACGGCGCGGGCTCGCCAATACGGTGCTCCGCCCGCACCCGCAAATCCGTGCGGGTGTCCCACGGACCCGTCAACGGCTTGATGGTGGCCAACCCGTCAGCGTCGCAGCAATCCAACCGTTGACAGGTCACCGTTTTACGGCCGGCGTCCCAAAACGCCGTGTCACCCTTGGCGATGGCCGCGCCGCACACTTTGCAATGCCCCGGGTAGCGCAATGCCATCCACCGGGAACCCGCGCCGCTAGTCCGGCGGTACCGGTTGTTGTAAGCCATGATTCACCGCCAACCCTGCTCAGCGGTCCACAACACGGCGTCGGGACGCTGCTCCGCGTAGCCCTGCAGCAATCGGGCACCCGCCGAACCATAGGCGGACTGCTCCGGCGACTCCATTTCCAACCATTGATTAATACCCATGATTGATCACTCCATTGTTTTTTCGTGGTTGTACTGCCTTGCAGACAGCAGAAACCACACCAACCCGTAGTTGGTGTGGTTTCCTCCGCATGCAGACATATCGTCAGTCAAACGCCATACCGCCCGCCGGAATCATGCGGATAGCATGCGCAACCGGAAACGTCCGTTCCAACCCGCCCGAAGTAACCCACACGTGCATATCCCGCACGTCAGTACCCCACGGCGCAAACGCGAAATTGTTCGGCCCGACCACCAGGGACCGCAACTCACCGGATCGAATCTCGGTGCTGTCCTCGCTGTCAACCCAACGTACCGACCGCTTCTGCTGAATTGCGGTCAGCAGATCACCCAACGCGATAGCATCCCCTACTGACAGAACGTTACTCATGTCTCTAATCTCCATTGTGTTTCGTGGTTGTAGATGCTGAGCGCATCAGCCACCACACAGAGGTCAAGTCCAGGGACGTGGTGTACGACGTCGTCGTGTGATTCTTCGTTGTCGTGGTTAGGCGGTTAGTGCTGCGGGTGCG